>JAAEKA010000001.1 GCA_014155705.1 Anaerolineae bacterium clx_CAG2
CTTGGGCAGCGCCTTCCTGCTGGCCGGCATCCTGACGCTGGGGTACCTGCACCAGCAGCAGACCGGCGTCTGGTCCTTCAACGTGCTCGACCTGTACGGGCTGGGCATACCGGCGAACCTGCAGACGCTGATCTTCTTCGGCTTCATCCTGGCCTTTGCCATCAAGGTGCCGCTCTTCCCCTTCCATACCTGGCTGCCCGACGCCCACGTGGAGGCCCCCACCGGCGGCTCCGTGATCCTGGCCGGCATCCTGCTGAAGATGGGCACCTACGGCTTCGTGCGCTTCTCGCTGCCGCTGTTCCCGGAGCCCAGCCAGCGCTTTGCGCCGTTGTTGGCTATTCTGGCCATCATCGGCATTCTATACGGCGCGCTGGTGGCCCTGGCCCAGAAGGACGTCAAGAAGTTGGTGGCCTATTCCTCGGTGGCGCATCTGGGCTTCGTCACCCTGGGCATCTTTGCGTTGCAACTGGAGAGCTTGTCGGGCGCGGTCCTGCAGATGGTCAACCACGGACTGAGCACCGGCGCCTTGTTCCTTTTGGTCGGCTTCCTCTACGAGCGCCGTCACACCCGCATGTTGGACGACTTTGGCGGCCTGTGGAAGCTGATGCCAATCTATGCCGCCTTTGCCCTCATCACCTTCATGTCCAGCGCGGGCCTGCCGGGTCTCAATGGCTTCGTGGGCGAGTTCACCATCCTGGTTGGGACCATGAAGAACAACGTGACCTTTGCCGTTCTGGGTACGCTGGGCATTATCCTGGCGGCCTGGTATCTGTTGTGGGCTTTCGCAAAGATTTTCCAGGGACCGGCGGCTAATCCAGCCAACGCCAGCCTGAAAGACCTCAACCTGCGCGAGATCGTGATCATGGTTCCCCTGATAATCATGTTCATCGTGATCGGCCTCTTCCCCAACCTGTTTCTGGCCAAGATCAACCCATCAACGCAGTTGGTCCTGGATCAACTCAACAACCCGGCTGCAATTACCCAGTACTACCAGACACAGGCGGTGAGCGCCGTGGAGTTGGTGGAGAGATAGGTTGTTGCATGAGCACTGATATGACTATACCCTCAATCAACCTGCTGGCAATCCTGCCACAGACTATCGTCATCGCGACGGCTCTGCTGGTGCTGCTCGTGGATGCGGCGGCAGGCAAAGAGAAGATCGACCGCCAGGTGCTGCCGTGGCTGAGTCTGCTAGGCCTGGCGCTGGCGGGCGCGGCGGCGGTCTGGCTCAGCCTGGGCGAGGCGCAGCAGTTCCAGGAGATGGCGGTGGCCGACGGCTACTCGCTGGCCTTCATGCTGGTGATCCTGGCTGCGGCGGCTATGGGCGTGCTGTTGGCCCAATCGACCGTTCCGCAGTTCAGCCCGCAGGCTGGCGCTTACTATGCCCTGTTGTTGCTCAGCGTGGCGGGCATGATGTTCATGGGCGCGGCCCTGGACCTGTTGGTGGTCTTTCTGGCGTTGGAAATCCTCTCGCTGGCCCTCTACATCCTGGTGGGCTTCAATCGGGATGAGCCGC
>JAAEKA010000010.1 GCA_014155705.1 Anaerolineae bacterium clx_CAG2
TTCCAGACCGCGCCCAGGCTGGGGCTTGTCAGCAGCTCGCCGCCCGACGGCTCGACCGGCGTGGCGGTGGAGACGGCCATGAACATCCTCTTCCAGGGCATCGTCGACGAGACCACCCTGGGCAAGGACGCCTACACCATCATCCCTGAGCCCACCGAGGTCTTCAGTTATTTCTACTCCTATGACAACCGCTGGGTCATCAGTTGGCCGCGCCAGCCAGAGACCGATTATACGGTGACGCTGGCCGGCGACATCGCCGACGTCTTCGGCAATCCGCTGGGTGAGCAGAGCATCGGTTTCCAGACCGGGGAACGGCGCCCCTTCGCCCACCTCAACGTGCCCAATGACATCGGCACCTACAACGCCTACACCAATACGCTGATCTCGGCCAGCTATCGCAACGTCAGCCGGCTGGACTTCAAGCTCTCCAGCGTCAACGAGAATGAAGTTGCGCGGCTGCTGGGCCAGGATCGCTGGGACCTGATGCGCACCTTCACCCCCAGGGCGGATGCCCTGCTGCGCGAGTGGTCAGTGGCAGTGTCGCCGGAGCGCAACACCAACAACCTTCTCAAGGCGCCGCTGGCCGAGGATGGCGGGCCGCTGCCGTCGGGCATCTACTGGATAGAGATGCGCGCGCCGGAGGTCACCTACGGCGACGGCGCCCCCGAGTCGGGCCAGCTCGCGCCGCGCCACCTGCTCATTGTCTCCCCTTTCAACCTCGTCAGCAAACGCACGGTTGACGAGGTCCTGATCTGGGCGACCGATTTGCAGTCCGGCCAGCCTGTGCCCGATCTGCCGGTGCGCATGGTGGGCGACAACGAAGTCCAGGCCATCACTGACGGCGATGGCGTCGCGCGCGGCGCGGCGACCACCCAGGAGCCGTGGAAACCGATCACTCTCTACGTGGGATCGGCGGATGTAGGGGCGGAGTCTCACCGCCCCTTCGGTGTGACCAGCACCTACTGGCAGAGCGGTCTGGCCTCGTGGGATTTCGGCCTGCCCAGCGAGTTCCCGCCGCCGCCCATGCAGGGTTACTTCTACAGCGACCGGCCCATCTACCGCCCGGGCCAGCCCGTCTACTGGAAGGGCATCTTGCGGGTAGATGACGACGCGATCCTGCGCGTGCCGGAGCCGGGTACCCAGGTCGATGTGGTGATCCGCAACGACCGCGGCGAGGAAATCTACAAACAACAGCACGAGACCAACGCTTTCGGTACGGTCGACGGCGTGCTGACGCTGGCCGAGGAGGCCACCACCGGTTTCTACAACCTGGAAGCGCAACTGGCCGGCTGGCCCAAGGACGCATACTTCCAGCCCTACTTCGGCCTGGGCTTCCAGGTGGCCGAGTACCGCAAGCCGGAGTTCACCATCGACCTCACCACGGAGAAGCCCGAAGTGCTGGGCGGCGATGTGATCACGGCCACGGTCAGCGGCGAGTTCTTCTCCGGCAGCTCGACCAGCCCCAGCTTGAAGCTGCCAAGATCATTGCTTTCCCCTTGCTGTGGCCGGTCTCCGACCGAGCCACTTTCGACCGTGCCACCCTTGACGATCACCACCGACACGAA
>JAAEKA010000100.1 GCA_014155705.1 Anaerolineae bacterium clx_CAG2
CTCCTGATTGTTACGAGCACGAACAGGCAATCTGCCAGAAAGAAAACACTCTTGCGGCCATTATAGACCGGCCTGTAAGCATTGTCAATCGTTCACCGACCGATTTCAGGCGCATCAACCCGGTTTGCCCGCTGGCTGCAACGCGGCTAGAATAGGGCAACGAAAGCCCTTTTCCTGCGCTTTGTTTTGCCCATCTTGCTATGCCCGACACACCGATTCACACCCAACACCTTGCCCTGCGCAACGCCTATGCAGCGGGCGACCCGCTGCGCTGCGCCGTGCATCATCTCAATCTGGCCAATCAGATGGAGGCAGCCGGCGGCGAGCCGCCCATTGCGCTGGCTCATCGTGTGGCCGGCGCCGTCTTGCTCTTCCAGGCCGATGGCGATCTGCTGCCGGACGCGCTGGGCAACCTGGCCATGAGCTTCGTGCAGTATGCCCCGCGCAAGCCGCCCCTGCCCGACGACTTTGACGCGCTGGTTGCTCTCGTCGAACAAATTGAGGGCGTGCGCTTCCAGGAGATGACTCAGCAGCTCAGCCTGGACGGCGGCGCCAGCGGCGACGAGGCTTTGCACGCCGTGGTGGGCATGGCCCGTTACATGGCAGCAGGGTGATCGGTGATCGGTAATCGGCGACCAGTCAGCAGTAACCGGATTGGAACTCCACGAGTTCCCCCTCGTTCCTTCACGTTCCTTCGTCCATAACCACCATGTCCCCACGCACCCGCGCACCCCATTACCCGCCCGGACCCAAGCAACGCTTTCCCATGCAGTTCGTGCTGCGCTTTGGCGCTGACCGGCTGGGCTTCTTGCAGGAGATGGCCTCCTATGGCGATGTCTCCCACATGGCCACGCGCGGGCTGCACTTCTACCTGATCAACCATCCGGATCTGATCCAGGACGTGCTGGTGACGCATCACCGCAGCTTCATCAAAAGCCGCGCCTTGCAGGCAGCGCGCGGGCTGCTGGGCGAGGGACTGTTGACCAGCGAGGGCGACCTGCACCTGCGCCAGCGCCGCCTGGTGCAACCGGCCTTTCACCGCCAGCGTTTAGCCGGCTACGGCCAGGTGATGGCACATTACGCCGCACAAGCTGCCGGGCGCTGGCAGGCTTTGGGCAATGGCGCGACCGTGGATATGTCACAAGAGATGATGCGCCTGACTCTGGGCATCGTGGGCAAGGCGCTGTTCGACGCCGATGTGGAAGGGGAGGCGGCTGAGATCGGCCAGGCGTTGACAGAGGCGCTGCACGCCGTCAACCGGTTGCTGCTGCCGGGCGGCGAGTTGGCCGAAAAGTTGCCCATGCCCGCCAACCAGCGGGCCGAAGAGGCGCGCCAGCGGCTGGACTCGACCATCTACCGCATCATCCGCGAGCGACGGGCCAGCGGCGAAGATCACGGCGACCTGCTCTCCATGCTGCTGGAAGTCGTGGATGAAGAGAGCAGCGGCGGCGCCCCTATCCCCGAAACGCAACGGAGCGGGATGAGCGATGAGCAAGTGCGCGACGAGGCTATGACCCTCTTCCTGGCCGGTCACGAGACCACGGCCAATGCGCTGACCTGGACCTGGTATCTGCTGGCGCAGAACCCGGCCGAAGAGCGTCAGCTACATCATGAACTGGATCGGGTGCTGGCCGGACGTTTGCCCACGATGGATGATCTGCCCGACCTGACCTACACGCGCATGGTGCTCAGCGAGGCCATCCGCCTCTACCCGCCGGCCTACGTCATCGGCCGCCAGGTCATCGAGCCGTATGAAGTGCGCGACTACGTGATCCAACCCGGCTCAACTGTCTTCGTCAGTCCCTACGTCATGCAGCGCGACCCCCGCTACTGGTTCGACTTCGAGCGCTTCGACCCGACCCGCTGGGCTGCGGAGGCCCAGGCCCGCCGACCTAAGTTCAGTTACTTCCCCTTTGGCGCCGGCCCGCGCGTTTGTATTGGCGAGGGCTTCGCCTGGGCCGAGGGTATCCTGGCGCTGGCGACGCTGGCTCAGCGTTGGCAAGCTCGCCTGGTGCTGGGCCATCCCGTCCAGCTCGACCCGTTGATCACGTTGCGTCCGAAACATGGCATGCGCATGACACTACATCGACGGGGAATCTAGCCAAGTATCCACGAGAAACCGGGAGTTTGTACAATCCTGATTGAGCACGGAGCGCGCACGGAAACTCCGGGTTTCTTTGCGCGCTCCGTTTCGATAAGCAAAGTGGGGGGAAGAGCGACAGATACGGTCCTTCTCCACATCATCTCCACAATCCATCCATCGTCCCAACACAAACTTCATCTATACTGGGATCGTATCCGTAGTTCATGCGTTGGAGGAAAGATGAAGCAGACCAGAAAGACCAAGAGCCAGCGGCGCTGGCCGTTCATTGTTATACTGCTGGCCGTGGTCGCTGCGGCGGCCGGTGGCTGGTATTACTTCAACAGCCGCGAAGCCGCCGATGCAGCACAAGCCACACCAGCCCTACAAACAGCCAAAGTACGCACCGGCGATATTATCATTACAGCCAACGGCAGCGGTAATCTGCTGCCTGCCAGTGAAACCGCATTAGGTTTTCGCTCCGGCGGCGTCCTGGCC
>JAAEKA010000101.1 GCA_014155705.1 Anaerolineae bacterium clx_CAG2
GATTTGGCTCACTTTGGCTCGTTCTCTCCTGCCAAAAACGGCTCCAGACGAGCAGAAACCGCCTGTTACTGTTTTTTCCGAGTAGAAATGCACCGATATTGCGCAAAAATAAGGTGACAGTCCTGAGTCCGTCTCTCAAGGAACTCTCAACGCGACGGCCATACCCACATGCAGACCCAGGACTGTCAGTCCTGCGCGCGGACCAAGGACTGACAGTCCTGAGTCCGTCTCTCAAGGAACTCTCAACGCGACTACCCACGTGCAGACCAAGGACTGTCGGTCCTGTGTGACCAAGGACTGACAGTCCTGCTCTCCACGCGACGCCCATACCCACATCCAAACCAAGGACTGTCAGTCCTGCAGTCCTGAGAGGAGGAGCGAAATGTCCCAACCCGAACCATTGGTGCCTGGTGAGTACTATCACATCTATAATCGCGGCAACAATCGCGAAAACTTGTTCCGCCAGGAGCGCAACTACGACTACTTCATGCGACTGTACGCCCAGTACATCACGCCGGTGGCGTTCACTTACGCCTTCTGTCTGCTCCGCAATCACTTTCACCTATTGGTGCAGATTCTCGAACTGGAGGATTTACGGCGCGCTCGGGCCTTTGCCACCATCGATGATGCCCAGGATTACGTTAGTTTGCAGTTCGCCAATCTCTTCAGCACGTACACCAAGGCCATCAACAAGGCTTACGGACGGTCTGGCAACCTGTTCATGCGACCATTCAAGCGCAAGCGGGTGGGCAGCGACCGTTACTTCCAGCAACTGATCCTCTACATCCATCACAACCCGCAAACTCACGGCCTGGTGACGGACTTCCGCGCCTGGCCCTACTCCTCATACGGCATTCTGACCAGCGAGCGAAAGACCGTCGTCCGTCGCGCTGAAGTCCTGACCTGGTTCGACGGTCTCCAGCCCTTCATCGTCGCTCATCAGATACCCGCTAACGAGGGGGCGATGAGAGATCTGCTGTTTGACGAGGTAGAGGACTGACAGTGCTGCCTGGCGACCAGCACTGTCAGTCCTGCGCGCAACAAGGTAGAGGACTGACAGTGCTGCTTGGCGACCCAGCACTGTCAGTCCTGCGCGCGCAACAAGGTAGAGGACTGACAGTGCTGCCTGGGACCCAGCACTGTCAGTCCTGCGCGCGCGACGAGGTAGAAGGACTGACAGTGCTCCTTGGCGACCCAGCACTGTCAGTCCTGCGCATTCACATCTGCAACGCAAACATCACAAACAGCGCCACAGTCTGCAACAGCCACAGCGGCAGGCCGTTGACCACGTAGTCGCGCATGGTGTAGCGACCGGCCTCGCGCACCAGCAGGTTGTCGCCGTCGGTCAGGGGGGTGATGTAGGCCGTGGTCACCGCGAAGGTCATGGCAATCGCAAAAAGCTGCGGCGAGACGCCCATGGCCAGCGCCAGGCTGACGGCAATCGGCGTCACCAAAGCGGCCGCGACTGAGTTCGCTACGACCTGGGTGATGACACTGGTGATCACGTAGAGCAGCAGCAGGCCCATCAGCGGCCCGGCGCTCTGACTGAACGTGGAGATCCACAGGGCGATCTGGCCGGCCGCGCCGGTCTGCTCCAGCGCCAGGCTGAGCGATAACATGGCGCCGCTCAGCACCAGTATACTGCCGTCGATGCTCCGATAGGCGCGCTCGATGCTGACGCAACCGGTCAGGATCAACAGCAACACGGCTGCCACACTGGCCACGGCCAACGACAGCACGTTCAAGACCACCACCACCACCATCGCCGCCAGAATTGCCACGGTCAGCCGTGCCTTGGATGTGACCACAGCTCCCGGCCGCGGGCCGAGTGCCGTGGCGGCCACCAGGCGCAGAGCGCGAATGGCAGTCCGCAGTTGTCCGGCCCGCCCCTCGACCAGCAACGTGTCGCCGGCTGCCAGCGGTAACGAACTGAGACCTTCACGCAAGACCTCGGCCTGGCGCTGGACGGCCACCACCGACACGCCGAAGCGCGCCCGCAACCCCACCTGCTGCAGCGTCTTGCCGATCAACGGGGAGCGCACGGGGATCATCACCTCGGCCATGCGCAGCGCCTCGTCGTCGATGCCGGCCAACTCATCCAGAGCCGCCGTGCGCTTGACCTCCAAGCCCAGCCGGCTGGCCATCTGATACGCCTCGCCGGCCGAGGCTTGCACGTAGAGCAGGTCGTTCTGTTCCAACACCATGTCCGGCATGGGGGCGACAATGTGTTGTGTCAGTTGCGGCTGCACGGCCAGGATATTCAGGCCATAGCGCGCCCGCAGCTCCGCCGCATCCAACCGGTTGGCGATCAACTCGGAGGCCGCCCTGATGCGCAGCAAATATAACTGGCTGTCCAGCCCATAAGCGCTGGCCACTTCACTGAGGGAGGGGCCCCGCTCCTCCTCGACGACCGGCTTGGCCAGGAGCTTGCGGCCCGGCCCGGCGAACCAAAGCATCATCAATACCACGACGACGACGGCGTAAGGGGCGAGGCTGAGCAGCCCCAGCGGCGCCTGCCCGCTGGCCGCCAGCACGTCGCTGACCACCAGGTTGGAGGCTGCGCCGATCAGAGTCAGATGGCC
>JAAEKA010000102.1 GCA_014155705.1 Anaerolineae bacterium clx_CAG2
GACTATGCCTACATCTGTTTCCGCCGACGGTCCCCTGACTGGCGCTTACGAACCCAACAAGCCCGCTGGCCAAATGCGCGCCACTGGCGGTCTGCTGGCCAACCTCAATCTCTACGTCGGCCGCCAGGCTACAACGCCCCTGCGCTATGCCTGGGAGCAGGCAGTGATGGCCGCTGCCGGCTGGGTGCCCAGCGTCGCCGGCGTGGCCCTGCGCTCCCTGCTCTATAGGTCGATCCTGCAGATGGAGGGGGTGGCAGCCATTGAGAGCGGTGTGCGCCTGCGCTTCACAAACAACATCCGTTTGGGCGCGGGTGTATACATTGACCAGGGTGCATACCTGCACGCTACGCCGGGGGGCATTGACATCGGCGCCGGCAGTTTTGTGATGCACGGCGCGGTGCTCCACGTCTATAACTTCCGCAATCTGCCCCACGCCTTCATCCGCATCGGCCGCGATAGCCTGATCGGTGAATACAATGTGCTGCGCGGCCAAGGCGGCATCACCATCGGCGACCGCGTTTACACCGCGCCGCTGGCCCAACTATTGGCCGTCAACCACAATTATGATGACCCGAAGCGGCCGATGGTAGAGCAGGGCATCTCCGCTCAAGGCATCACGGTCGAGGACGACGTATGGATCGGCGCAGGCGCCATCGTAACAGACGGTGTGTGCATCGGTCGGGGCGCAGTGGTGGCGGCTGGCGCAGTGGTCACGTCGGACGTGCCAGCCCATGCAGTGGTGGGCGGCGTGCCAGCGCGTGTGTTAA
>JAAEKA010000103.1 GCA_014155705.1 Anaerolineae bacterium clx_CAG2
GTTAACAGTTGTAAATGAACTAGATGGGTTGGACATAGCTTCCCAATCCGAATATCGACGCTACTCTCGTGTGCTTCGTAACAAAGACTTAACTTATGCCTTGTTTAATCAACTCGCCGAGCATTTTAATGGCGATATGTTCCCTCGCGATCAGAACGAAGAAGACGCAATAACACAAGAACATCTCAATTTGCTTCAAGGTTTCTTACTCGGTGATGTTGATCCAAATAGGCCAGGCATGTTTTTTTGGGCATATGATTTTAAGATTATTCCCATTGAGTTAATTAGTAGCATTTACGAAGAGTTTTATCATCAGTCGAGTGATAAAGATAAGGGTACGCACTACACCCCTGGTGTTTTGGTTGAATATGTGTTATCTCAAGTACTTACACCAGAACGTCTAGCGACAAAACCAAGAATTCTGGATTTTGCTTGTGGATCGGCCATATTTCTTGTTCAAGCGTTCCAACGTGTTGTCCGCTACTATGAAAACCAATTGAAAAGGCGGCTTAATGCCCAAGAACTGCGAGAGATTCTACGCACTCAGATCACGGGCATAGAGATTAACGAAGAAGCAATACATATTGCTGCATTCGGCCTTTACTTGGCTTTGTTACATTATCAAGAACCTAAGAGCATTCTTTCTCAAATAAAGCAGGCTCAAGGAGCAAAGCCGCTTCCTTTTCTCATTTACGATCACAGACAATTAGATGATGTACAGCACTATTCTGTACTATTCCATGCGAACTCGTTTAGTTTAATGGGCTCAGAAAAAGAAACTATCAAACAGAGGTTGGAGACAGAGAAGCGGTTTAGAGGACGAGTGGATTTTGGGTAGTCTCCCTTTTGAGTGTAGCCGCAAGATGATGTAAACTAAAGGCAAACCGTTTCAAGGGAGACGACGATATGGAACAGTTTGCCAAGCCAGGTGATTTCTGTCCAAACGAAGCC
>JAAEKA010000104.1 GCA_014155705.1 Anaerolineae bacterium clx_CAG2
GCGAACGCCGTGTTGGCGTAGTGGGCCATGGCCGCTTGCAGGAAGTCGGCCAGGCCGGGGCGGTACTTCTCATAGAAGGCGCGAAATTCGGGGTGCTCGACGTACATCTGGCCCAGGCCGCGGTACAGCTCGGCCGGCGCGGGATAGAAATTCTCGATCCAGGCGTGGTGCTGGGCGATGGCCGCCTGCACGGCCGGGTCATCGGGGCTGTGGTTCATCAGGCTGGCCAGAAGCTGTGTCGCTGCTTCGCCCTGCTGCCCTACGGCCTGCCATTGCGCCTTGGACATCTTGCGTGCGCGTTGCTCGGTTGCCTCAACCATTTCGGCGCCCCAGTTCTCGCGCGCCTCACGGCGATAGCGCTCGGTGTCTTCCTTGCTGAAGCCTTCGTAGAGCTCTTCGACAGTCAACATGGTGGTATCCTCCGTCAATTGTGCGATCGTCTTGTCGACTGTGTACAGCAGCGTTTCCAGCCGCGCGGCCCGCGCTTGCAGCGTCTGCCGGTGGCCGCGTAGCGCCTGCACCAGGTCGAACCGGGGATCGTCCAGGATCTCCCGGATCTGCTCGAGCGGGACATCCATCTCCTTGAAGAGCAGGATCTGTTGCAAACGCAGC
>JAAEKA010000105.1 GCA_014155705.1 Anaerolineae bacterium clx_CAG2
GGCCTGGTTGAAATAGACGTAGCCGCCCGGTCCGCCCCAGGAGTTCTGCACCACGTGAGGCCGCATGTCTGGGTCGGGGTCGCTGCCGTCCAGGCGGGTCGGCGCCAGCATCCATTGCATTGCCGCAAGTAGCCCCTCGTCGTTGGGGCAGCAGCCATAGGCTGCCATCCACTGTGCGCCTGGCGCCACGCCGATCTGGTAAGTCTGGGTGGCGTTCTCGCCCACTTCGGTGCCCATGACGTGAGTGCCATGAGTGCCCTCAACCGCATCAGGGAAAGCTAACGGCGATCCGGGCACACTGGCCAGTGAGCGGGCATCCCACCAGTTATAGTCGTGGTCGAAGGGGCCGGCTGGCGTGCCCGTGGTGTTGCCGCGATATTGGCGCACCAGTGACTCATGACTGTAGCGCACGCCGGTATCGATGTTAGCCGCGACCATGCCCTCGCCGCGCGCGCCATAAGTGCTCCAAACCTCGTTGGCGCGAATCTTGGTCAGGCCCCAGGCTATTGTCTCCGGAGACTCGCCCGCATCAGAGTCGGTTTCTTCGATGGGTTCAGGCGGCTGCGGCTTGCCCTCCGGGACGATAGCCTCTACATCGGCGAAGGCTGCTAGCGCCACGGCGGCCTGGCGGTCCCCCTGCACTACGATGGCGTTGACGATCCAGTAGGGCTGGAAGTAACTGATCGTCCCGGCCAGGCTGCGGCGGTTGTAGGCGTTCAGCAGCGCGGCCTGGGAGCGGTTGGCTGTACTGGTCAGCGTTTTATAGACATGGCGGCCCTTGGCCTGCCAGTCGTCGATGCTGTCGGCTGTGGACAGGTCGGCCTGATCCTTCAAGATAACCACGAAGCGCACCTGGCCGGCGTCGGATGCGGCAAAGGCTGCCCGCAGAGCAGGGTCAATGGGCGCGGCATAGGCCACGGCGGCCGGGTTCAGCGAGGATGCCGCATTGGGGCTGAGCAAGCCGCCCCCGAACAGCGCCAAAGAGAGTACGAGAGAGACAGACAGGACTTGAAGACTGGTTCGCCGGTTCACGAGAATCTCCTCAGGGTGAGATGACCTGCCCGACAATCGTAACACATTTGGTAGCGGGCGTCAAAAGACTATGGCGCGGCTTCCTTTGGGCCGGGGGCATCTCTGTGTTATACTTGCGCCATGTCGATTCTTGATCCATTGCATCCCCGTTTTGTGCATTTCCCTGTTGCCTTGCTGGCCACCGGCAGCGTCATTGCTCTGATCTATCTGTTGGGCTGGCGGCGGGCAGCCCTGCCTGTCGTGGCCTGGGCTATGCTCTTTTTGGGCTGGCTTGGCATCTTTCCGACTATACTCAGTGGTCTGATCGATCGCAACCGCGCATCGGGCGACCCTGCGGTAGTTGCGGCGCTCAACCCGCATATTGCAGCGGGCTTCGGCCTATTGATCGTCTATGGCTGGCTGCTCTACGAACGCCTGCGCAGCCCGGCTGTGCTGGATCAGTCGAGGCGTCGTGTGCTGCTCATCGGGCTACTGCTGGCAGGGTTGGTATTGTTGCTGGTCGCGGGGTGGTCAGGCGGCAAGCTGGTGTATGAGTTGGGCGTGGGGGTGAGGCGTTGATGCGTAAAATGAATGTCCCAGGCTTAGATGCGGTGTGTTTCTAGAATATAACCTGCTTGGATTGTGTGCTATAATGCACAACATTCTGTTGTTCAACCGAGATCAGGTATGCACCCACCCCTAGGAGGTACCCCATGAAGATTGGTGTTGTCGGAAGTGGTCGAGTTGGTTCGACGGCAGCCTTTGCCTTGATTCAGCGCGGCATTGGCGGCGAAATTGTGATGGTCGACTATGACCCCAAGCGGGCCAAGGCCGAGGCGGCTGACCTGCTGCATGCTACCCCCTTTGCACAGCCGATGCGGGTGATTTCAGGCGACTACGACGCTTTAGCGGGCGCTCGTGCGGTGATCCTTGCGGCTGGCGTAGGTCGCAGCGCTGGCGAGACGCGCTTGCAGCTCTTGCAGCGCAACGCCGGCGTGTTCAAGGAGGTCGTGCCCAAGGTTTTGAAGTACGCACCCAACGCGGTACTGGTAATCGCCACTAATCCTGTGGACATCATGACGCATCTGGCCGCTCGTTACGCGGCGGAGATGGGCGCTCCAGCCAACCATGTGATCGGCTCTGGCACCACCCTGGACACGGCTCGTTTCCGCGCGATTCTGGCGCGCACACTTGATGTGGACTCGCGCCACGTACACGGCTACGTGGTGGGTGAGCACGGCGACTCTGAGGTGTTGACCTGGTCGCGTACCACCGTCGGCGGCGCGCCGTTGGAAGAGTTCTGCGAGTTGCGCAACATCAAGCTGGACGACGCAGCCCGCCAGCAGATCGACGAAGAAGTACGCTACGCCGGCCGCGACATTATCGCCGGCAAGGGCGCCACCTTCTACGGCATTGGCACTGCCCTGGCCTACATTGTGGGCAACATCGTCAACGACCAGCGTTCGGTTCTGACCGTCTGCACCCCTCTGGCTGACGTGGCCGGCGTCAAGGACGTGACCGTCTCGCTGCCGCAACTGGTCAGCGGCCAGGGCGTGCTGGCGACGTTCCCGCTGCCGCTGGACGATGAAGAACTGACCAAGTTGGCGGCCAGCGCCAGAGTTGTGCGCGACGCTATCGATAGCCTGGATGCAGCCGGGGCTTAGCTCAAGACTGGCTTACACTTCTCCCGTGCAGCTAACGACCCCATTGCTTAGCAATGGGGTCGTTTTTTCTACGTAAGCTTGCGGTGTCGAGCCTCGCAGCGCCAGGGCGGTCTACACCTGACGCACGTCGGTGCGGTCGAGGTAGGTGAGCAGATAACGAGTGCGGCCGGCCGGGACCTGCTCGACGAAAGTGGTGAAACCGGTGTCGACCTCCAGATCGAAGGGGGCTTGCGCCTCGATCAGCACCCGGATGCCGCCGCCGGTGTCCGTCTCGGCCAGCAGGCTGATGCGGTTGGCGCCGAGTTGTATGTGAGCGATTGATGGCGGCTCAGCGTGCAAACGCCAGACGACCCGGTCGCCGTCGAGCAGAACCTGTGAGGCTTCGTAAGGCGCGCTGGCATCCATGTGCAAAGCCCTAGGGCGTTCCTGGCGTCAACGGCTCGGTGGCGCTGATGGGCGAAGAGGCGTCAGGCAGCGGCGTCTCGACCTCTGGCGGCTGGCCGCCGTTGGCCACCAGGGTGAAGTAGTCCCAGGCAGCCTTGCTGACGTCGGCCATGATGCTGCTGCTCACATCCCACTCCATCCAGCCCGGTTTGTAGATGAACAGGCTGACGATATAAGGGCCGGCCGGTCCCCAGAAGACACCCACATCGCCGTGAGCATCGCTGACAAAGCCGTGTTTGTGGGCATAGCGCGTTCCACCAGGCACTCCTGTCTCCAACAGAATGTTGTTGTGGTTGAGCGCAATGATTTCCAGCATCTGCTGGCATTCATCGGGCGTCAACTGCCCAGGGAAGGCCGCCAGCAGCGTGCCGCCGCCCTGGCTACATTGCACGATCCACTCCAGCACCAGCCCGATGTCTTTGGCCGTGGTTTGCATGTTGCCGTCGGGCCTGGTGTCCCACGTTTTGTCGCTGTTGGCCGGCGTGGAGTAAGCGCGGGGCGGGCGATCGGTGTCATAGGGACTGACCATGAATGTGTTACGCAGGCCAAGGCCTTGCAGGATTTCAGTTAACCTGGCCGCTCCTTGCCACTCGTCGCCTACGTCGCCGCCGCCGATCTGTCGCAGCATCAGGTTGGCTGCAAAATTGCTGCTCAGTGCAAAGGTGGATGTGAGCAGTTTGGTGGTCTCGATGTCAGGCGGCTCGTCCAGCACCCTGCGATAAAGATCCATCATGATGGGAATCTTCAAGGTGCTCATGCCTGAGAAGGCGATGTCCGGGTCAATGGCGGCCTCCTCGCCGCTGCCCACCTGGCGAATGAAGAGGCTGACGTAGCCGGGGAAACGGTCGCTGCGCGCGACCAGCAGTTTTTCCAGTTCTTCGATCGAGGGCGCGGGCGGCGGCACCTCCACCAGCACCAGGTTGGCTTGACGGTTCGTAGGGGAACTGAGGGCGTTCAGCACCCGTTGCGCCGACAGATTGGGTTCCAACTCTAGGCCCGGCTGGCCAGCCTGGAACATGAAGGTGCTGGTGAAGGGCGTGCCGGGCGCCAGGGCCACGCCATAGGCCGGCCGGGCGACTGTGTCGTTCTCCTGGGCAACGGTGTGCAGCCACGCAGCCAGCTTCTCTTCGTTGAAAGTCACCTTGAGCGGAATGTCCACAGGCTGTACAGGCCGGTCGAACACATTGCCCAGGAAGGGCCGCCAAAAGCCGATCCCTTCTCCATAGGGCACTGCCTCGGCCACCATGGCGTTGACATCTACCTGGAAGTCGATGTCGCCGGGGCGCAGGATGATGCGCTGGGTGTCGTAGTATACCGCCACCGGCTGCTGGAGGGCCTCGTGCATGTTGCGCGCCACATCCTCCAGCGTCTCGCCCTGTGGCGCTAGTCCACCTAGCGTCACGCCGCCTGGCAGCGGCCCTTGACTCTGGTAAAAGGCAAAGGCGCTGGGGCCGAGCAAGACGCCGGCAATGATAAGAACGATGAACAATAAGAGCAAAAGAGGGCGCATGGGGCAATCACAGGCAATGAACGATGAATGATGAACAATGAATCACGAAGGGCAACTATCGCGAGGTCGATTATACGTAAGAATGGACTGACCACCAACTATGCCCGGTTCCCCATAACTCGTTCATCAATCCTTGTTTTCTATTCCCACTCAATCGTGCCCGGCGGCTTGGGCGTGATGTCGTAGACGACGCGGTTGACGCCGGGTACCTCGTTGACGATGCGGTTGCTGATGCGAGCCAGCAGGTCGTAGGGCAACCGCGTCCAATCGGCCGTCATGAAGTCATCGGTGGAGACGGCGCGCAGAGCGACCACGTCGGCGTAGGTGCGGTTATCGCCCATCACCCCGACGCTCTTGACCGGCAGCAGCACGGCGAAAACCTGAGAGGTGGCGCGGTATAGTCCGGCTGCGCGCAGTTCTTCCAGCAGGATGGCATCGGCCCGGCGCAGGGTCTCCAGCCGCGGCCAGGTCACCTCGCCCAACACGCGGATGGCCAACCCTGGCCCCGGGAAGGGATGGCGCCAGACGATCTCCTCGGGCAGCCCCAGCGCCTCACCCACAGCCCGCACCTCGTCCTTGAACAGCAGGCGCAGCGGTTCGATCAGTTGGAAGGACATGTCTTCGGGCAGGCCGCCCACGTTGTGGTGGGTCTTGATGGTGCGGGCAGCCTTCTCACGGCTGCCGCTGGCGCTCTCGATCACGTCGGGGTAGAGGGTGCCCTGGGCCAGGTAGCCGATAGACGGATAATCGGTGGACGATGACCGGTGATCGCTGGGGCCCCACCGCACTGCAATGCGAGCGGACTCTTGCTCGAAGACGCGAATAAAGCGGTTGCCGATGCGCTTGCGCTTGGTTTCTGGGTCCGTGATGCCCTCCAGGTCTGCCAGAAAGGCCTCGGTCGCGTTAACAGCCACCAGGGGCACCTGCATGTGGCGCTGGAAGGTGTCGATTACCTGCTCGGCTTCGCCCTGGCGCAGCAGGCCGTGATCGACGAAAAGGCAGGTGAGCTGGTCGCCGATGGCCTTGTGCAACAGCGCGGCCACCACGGAGGAGTCGACGCCGCCTGACAGTCCGCACAGCACATGCCCTTGGCCCACCTGAGCTCGTACGGCGGTGCTGGCCTCCGCAATGAAGTTAGCCGGGGTCCAGTCGGCCGCGGCGCCGCACACGTCTACAGCAAAAGCGCGCAACAAAGCGGCGCCCTGTGGGGTATGAGTCACCTCGGGGTGGAACTGCAGGCCGTAGTAGCCACGCGCCGGGTCGCCCATCGCCGCATATGGGGAATTCGTCGAACGGGCCAGCGCCTGCCAACCGGCAGGCAGCCGTTCGATGCGATCGCCGTGGCTCATCCAAACCGCGAGAGTTGCAGGTTGCGGATCAGAAGTCGGACTTGCAACGTGCGACTTGCCACCTGCAAGCAATGGATTGTCCCCCTCCAGCAGTTCGATCTCGGCTGGACCGTATTCGCGCGCCTGGGAAGGGGCTACGCTGCCGCCCAGGTTGTAAGCCAGGAGTTGCATGCCGTAGCAGATGCCCAGCACAGGCAGGCCAGACTCCAGCACGTAGGCCGGCAGCGTGGGAGCGCCTGGCTCATAGACGCTGGCCGGTCCACCGCTGAGGATGAAGCCCTTCACCGACTTGCCGGCCAGCGCCTGTTTGGCCGGCGTGTCCCAGTGCACCAACTCGGAGTAGACGCGCTGCTCCCGCACCCGGCGAGCGATGAGCTGAGCGTACTGCGAACCAAAGTCGAGGACGATGATGGTGTCGTGTGTCATAAGCCAGGCACTCAGGAAAGATGAACGATGAGTACGGAAGCGCACCCGGTTCAGCATTCACCGTTCATCATTCTGCAAAGACGATCTTGCCGTTGTCCATGTTGACGATGACAGCCAGCGACTCGATGGGTACGTTCCAGCGGGCCAGCGCGTCGCGGCCGCCCTCGAAGGTCTTCTCGACCACCGCGCCGATGCCCACGAGCCGGGCTCCGGCGTCCAGCACGCAACGGGCCAGCGCGTCGATGGTTTGGCCGGTGGCCAGAAAGTCATCAATGATCAATACGTGGTCGCGTGGGCCCAGAAATTCAGGCGAGACGATGATGTCGGTGATCTTGCCCTTGGTGTGGCTGGGAGCGGACTCGATGATGGCGTTGGGATGCATGGTGATCGGCTTGCTCTTGCGAGCGTAGAGCACCGGCACCCCCAGAGCCAAGGCAGTGGTCAGGGCCGGCGCAATGCCGCTGATCTCGGCCGTGAAGACTTTGTTAGGTTGTAAGTAGGCGAAGCGCGCGGCCAGCGCGCCGCCTACCGCCAACATCAACGTCGGATCGACTTGGTGGTTGATGAAACTGTCGACCTTCAGAATGCCGTTGCCCAGATTAACACCGTCGCGGCGAATGCGCTCCTTGAGAAACTCCACAGGCAGCCTCCATGCAAAAAGAACGGTAGATCGGAAGATTGGTATGCACTATGGGCTATTGTAGTCTAGCCGTCTACGCATGGCAAGATGGCGGGTGCAGCACACTGTAATCCGGCCATTGGGGTTTATTCCCGAAGGGCCAGCCGGGCGGGCGCCCCCCCAATAACCGCATCTACAGGTGCAGAGCCTCGTCCAGGAAGGGCCATAGCTCTGCAGTGGGGCGAAAATAGAGGCGATAGGTGGGCACCTGGGCGACGATCCGCTCGGCGGTAGCCAGCCAGGCCGCGGCGCTGGAGACGCGTTCCACCGCTACTTTCTCGGTGGTCAGCAGCGCCAGCACGGCGTCGCCGCATGACAGCGGCTCCAGCAGGAATTCCGGGCCATGCTCGGGCAGCAGCAGAGCGTGCAGTGGGGCTTGCCGATTGACGCGCTGGATCATTTCCCGGGGGGTACTGGCGCCCCAGAAGGGTGTGCTGAACAGGGTGGGCTGGGAGCCGGCCAGACTGACTACCAGGTTTTCGTCCACCAACACGTCGGCGTAGCCGGCTGCCAGGCGCGCAGTGGTGGTCTTGCCCACACCGGAGCGGCCGCTGTGGGCAAGTCCCCGGCCATTGCGCACCAAGGCCACACCGTGCAGCAGCAGCGCGTCGAAGTCACGCGGCAGATCCTGCATCAGGATGAAAGAGAGCGCCCGGTCCACTGCCGAACTGCCGTAGCCGGGGTGCGTCACCCTCACCTCGGCCTGACGCTCAGCCAGATCGATGACGCCGCTCACGGGACCTATCTGAAAACTGGTAACCTGATCCTCGTGCGTGACCCAGGCGGGTGCAGCGGGGCTCACAGGCTCCTCTTGTACCAGGCGGACGCGCCAGCGCGGGGCCTGGTGCTCAAGAAACGGCTCATAGCGGCTGGCCAGCTCGGCCAGCCATATCTCAGAGGGCACGGCGACAGTGAAGCTGACGCCGGCAATCGTTAACGAAAGGGAGTGAGTCATCGATTAATACGTCTCTTGATCCGGCGCAGCAACCACAGCCCGCCTGCGCGGCCAATCCACCACCATTTGAGGATCGGTTCCCAGGGCCGCGGCCATAGCTGGCGATCTCCTTGATAGGCAGCCACGACGATTCCCAGCACCTGGCCGGGGCGCAGGCGAGGGTCAGGCTCGCGACGGTTGTCTCCTTGGGCCACCAGGAAAAACGGCGTTCGATGCACCAGACGATGGACTACCAGCGAGGCGCTGCCGGCAAATACCAGCAGTGCGCCTGGCGAAAGGCTGGCTGGCGGCGGCGCGATCTCGATTTCACAGCCAGGCGGCAGCGTGGGCAGCATGCTGCCGCCGCGCAACTGCCAGCGAAAGCGTCCCTGCTGCGCCAGACTCTCGCTGAGCAGCGGCAGCCATTGACGCAGATTGGGCAACGCTTCGCTGCTTATTTCCTTCAAATCTGACATCTACCAGAATCTCCATCGGCCCTTGGGCGCAGGAAACTACTCAACCGGTGGTGCGAGCGCGTTGATGGGATGGCCTGCTCAATCAACCTGTTCGCACGGTCATTGACGCCCTTGCACACTACGGGGTTTGGACCATCGGCAGGTAGACGTGGCGCTGACTCAGTTGCGGCACTCGCAGTTGGACGGCAGGATCACCGAACAGCACTGTCGTGTCAATCAGATCATGCCAGGGAGAGCCGCTTTGGTAGAAAAACAGCTTGCCTGCATTGACAGCCTCGCCCACACGCAGCACACCGTCCTGATAGATTGCCTTGACCAGGCCGCGGTTCAGGTTTAGCAGGGCCGATCCCAGGTGTAGTCCGGTGGGAGAGAGATCGGCAATGGCCCCGCGGCCGGGGGTCAGCGTCATCACCTCGCCCAACGACTGCTCGTTGCGGTTGTAAAGTGAGCTGCCCTGGATCGCGATGAAGTAGCCTGACCAGCAACCATAGTGGGCGACGAAGGGCATCTGAGCTGTAGGGGCCAGCGTCACAGGGTCGAGGATATCGAACATGGAGACGGAGCCCCAGCGGAACTGCGAGGCATGGCCGAACCACTGCATGTAGGCTGCGCCGCCGTTCATGGCAGCCTTGATGGCCGCGCGCATCTCGGCTCCGGTGTCGTGGGCCGCATCCATGCGATAGTAGATGGCCACGTCGTCGTAAGCTTCCGGTAGCCAGTTGAGCCGGACATCGTCGCTCAACGTATGGAAGTTGCCCGCCGGGTCATCTTGGTTGTCGGCTGTGAAAACCACGCGCTGCTGCCAGGTGCCAGCCGGCGCAGTCTCATAAGCGGCCACCTTGTTGCCATAGGCCGTCACGTCGGCGGCAGTCTTGGCAGGGATGCGGCCGATATACATGTCGGGCAGAAAATCGTCTGGCCCGTCCAGGCTGACGTAGCGGTTATCGGCCGCAGTCTCGCCCAGAAAGGGATCGACGTGGGCCAGAAAGGGCGGAATCAGGTTGGGTAGGTTGGTTGCGGCATGGTTCTTGAAGTCGTAGTGGCCATCGCCGACCAGCAGCACATAGCGGGGCGGCTCGCCGCCCTGGTTCCAGTGCTGGTAGGCGTAAGTCAGGAAAGTACGGATGGACTCGGGATGCACCAGGCCGCCGCTCACCTCGTCGTAGATATCCTGAACATCGACCTTTTTGATCAGCAGGCCCTCGGCGGCCCGACGGTCCAGCAGCGGCTGAACTGCATTGGCCAGTGAAGCGTGAACGATTGCGATGTAGTCGGCGTTGTTAGCGGGTGACAGCAGCTTGGACGGCAGGTCGCTCTCAATGGCCAATGGCGCCAGCAGAGCGCCGTCGGTAGTCACGAAGTAGTTGGGCGCCGCCGCGTTTGTAGCCCACTGGTCCCAGAAGTCCACATCCCATTGATTGCCAGAACTGCTGGCTTGGGTCGTCAGAAGCTGCACCGAGTGAGTGGAGTCGCGCACATCGTAGACCCACACGCTGTCGATGCTGAAGCCTGTGGTGCGCACGCGT
>JAAEKA010000106.1 GCA_014155705.1 Anaerolineae bacterium clx_CAG2
GACGTGCTCGGTGGCCCGCTGCCAGCGCAGGGTCAGGTGATAGCGTTTGCCCG
Organism: Anaerolineae bacterium clx_CAG2; assembly: GCA_014155705.1. Lineage (GTDB taxonomy): Bacteria > Chloroflexota > Anaerolineae > JAAEKA01 > JAAEKA01 > JAAEKA01. The sequence continues at coordinate 54 of JAAEKA010000106.1, forward strand.
CTTCGATGGTGTGTTTTCCCACCGTCACCGTCTTTTCAGCCGTGTACCAGCCTTCGTTATAGTAGGCCGCGAAGCCACGGTACCTGGTGCGCAGTTGCAGATCGTTCCAGTCCACCTTGGCGCTGCTCTCCGCCCCCCGACGACACGTTGACGACCCGCGCCGGCGCGCTGGCTTTGAGTGTGTCCAGTAGTTCAGTAGTCAGGAGAAAATAGCTGAGATGGTTGAGTTGAAAGGTCATCTCCAGTCCATCCACGGTCTCCTGGCGGCGCATGAAGAACGCACCCGCGTTGTTGACCAGCACGTCCAGCCGGTTGTAACGGGTTTGAAACTCGGCCGCCAGCCGGCGCACCTCGGCCATGGAGGATAGATCGGCCAGCAGGAAGTCGATCTGTGGGTTGCCCGTAGACTGGCGCAGTTCGGCCGCCGTTGCCCCGGTCTTCTGCCCATTGCGGCCGACGATGACCACGCGACCGCCCTGAGCCGCGATGGCCTGTGCGGTCGCCTTGCCGATACCGTTGGTCGCACCGGTGATCAAGAATACTTGTTCGCTCGTCTGTTTCTCAGCCATAGCTATCAAGTTTACAACCAGGACGTAACTTTGTCAAAGAGATATCGTTTACCGGACGCTGACAAGGGCTCACTTGTTTTGATATCATACTGTTATGCGGTCTTGTGGCTTTGGCTCAGCAGATCATGGCACAGGACGTATCGGAAGCCGATTGACGAAACGCCAACGAGCATCCTGAACGGTTCTCGTCACCGATTGCGGCGAAAAGTATGCGCATACTAATTGGTTGCACCCAAGAACGGATGCTAAGATAGATGACATGACGATCAGGAGCGCGTGGCTTGTCTAACTGGACGCCTGAGCGTGGGTTGCTGGCCGCTGTTGCTACCCAAGCGCTTCAGGATGCCCTGTCGGCGGACGACGAAGCGCTCGATTACCTGGCCTGGTGGCTTGACGTGGATATCAACAGGCTAGCTACGGCACTCGGCGGCTATGGCAAATGCTTCAAGAGTCAGCTAATGAGCCGGTTGCGGAACAGCTAACACCATAGGAGAAGATGCGAAAAGATGCCCCGACAAAACGCCATTGCAAGACGACAGAGTGACGCCCTGCGCCTTGAAGTGCTGCGGCGCTACTTCGACTTTTCTAGAGGTAGGCCAACCGCGGCCGGCATTGCCCGCGAGATGGACTTGCCAACTGACACCGTAGAGACGTGGCTGAGCGACCCCGACAACGCCCAGTTCCTGGATGAAGTTGTGCCGCTGTGGCCGAACCTGGGACGGGCACGCGATGTAGCCAGCCGCTATGCGGAACAGATGCTGCAACTGTGCATCGACATCGCCAACGGCCATGTAGAGCGGGCGCGAGCCGCTGACCGACTGAAAGCTGCCCAATTTGTGCTGGCGATTGCAGGCGTTCGTGCCACTGAGCAAGAGGAGCGCAAGCCAGAGCAGCCACAGTCCAATGCCATCATAGTGTCGGTGCAGGTGGGTGGTGTGCCAGCAACGGAACCGTTGGATGTGATCGATGGGCAGAGCTGGGTGGTGGAGTAGAGAATGCCGGTACGCGATGGGAACGACACCCGACTCGCCTTCACTGACCAAACATAGTGGTTCGCCAGGGCAAGCGCGCGGCGTCATTATGCTGGAAGCACCCAAGCGCCCAAGCATCATCATCCACCACGCACGGGCCAGACGTACTGGCCGCTGGTCTTTGGGTTAATGTTCGCGAAGCCGGAATACATGTCCACCGTCCAGATATGCGGGAACGCGCGCTGAAGGCTGTGGCCCTGGCTGCCGACGATGCGGTGCGCGTCGATGGTGGCCCCGGTCTCTTCCACGTCTTGTCACAGGGCCAGGGGCATGACGAGGTCTACGACGTCGATCTCAACGCGTCCACCTGCACCTGCAACGACTGGGAGCACCGCGCCCCTGAAGTCAACGGACGGCGGCTGTGCAAGCACATCATGGCGGCCCTGTTCGTCCGTAAATTGGGAGCCAACGCCCGCAAGCCCACCATCAGAACGGCGGTGATGCACCATGACCGTCCGTGATCTCTAATATTCACAACCTAACCTGTCGCTGAGCCGCCAACCTGGGCGGCTTTTTTTGTTTCCCCAACCTGTGAGGGCTGCGCATTCGTTACCACGCAGAAGGAGTACCTACCATGTTGTCCGAAAAGCAGATCGCCCAACTGCGGGCATCGTTCCCTGCCGAGGCCCTGTCGGCTGACACCAGCCGGGGCTTCGAGCTAACGTCCATCAAGGCCGCGTTCGTGGTCGAGCGCCTCAACGAGGTCTTCGGCCCCTGCGGCTGCGGCTGGCGCTACGTCCACGCGCCGTTTGAGTTCCTGGACGGTGAAGTCCTGACCGAGGTGGCGTTGCAGTTCAAAGTGACTGACGGCGGCTGCGATCCGGTGGTCTGGAGCGCCAAGACCAACGACTGGGCCTTCGCCGTTGACAGCGGTGCCTGGTCGTGGCCCGTCTTCTCGCCTGGTGGTCGTCGGCCTGGCAAAGGCACTGCGCCGCTCACCGACGCCCGCAAGGGAGCTATCACCGATGGCTTGACGAAAGCCGCCAGCATGATCGGCGTAGGCCACGAAGTGTTCAAAGGCTTGGTGCGCGTGGCTCAGGCTCCCCAGAGCACGTCTGCGCGCGTCCAGGCGAATGGCGCGTCAAACCAGTCGAATTCCAGCAGCAAAGCCCCGCAGAACGGCTCCCAGCGGCCCCAACAGCCTGCTGGCACCGTCCCGGCCACGGAGCAGCCCAAGCCGCAGATCAACGGCGCACAGCGACCGCCCGCCAACGGCAAGGCTCCTGAGGGCAATGGCAAGGCCCCCAACGGCAACGGCGCAACGGCTGCCACCCCCACAACGTTCTGGCTGAAAGCCAACGACTACGCTGGCAAGCTGGATCGCGCCACAGTCAGCGCCCTGGCCAAGCAGGTCATGGACGGCAAGATGAGCTGGCTGGAAGCCCAGTCACGGCTGGACGACATGATCGACACCGCCTCCTTGCCCAGCTTCGGAGTAGGCAATGGCAAGGCCGACAAGGTGCCCGTGGCCGTCTCCGCCAAGCCCATGGCCGAGCGCGCCAGCGACCCCTTGGACGAGTTGTTCGAGTAGCCGCCAGCAAGGCAGTCACCGCGTAAAGAAGACCCCGGTGCAGGTTTGTGCCGGGGTCTTTTACTCTTGACGAACATGAAGGAGACCAATCATGCAACCCCCGATCAGGTTCATCTATTCGGGCACCTGTGTCACTTGTGGCACGGACACCAGTCGCGGCATGGCCGCTGCCAACGGCATGGTCGTCTGTGCCAATTGCTTCCAACAGGGTCGCGAGTTTCAGAACCAAGCGCAGTCGCACTACCGGGAACACAACGGTATCAACCGCATCGAGCTTGATCCTGCCCTGCAAAAAGCATGCGCCAGCGTGCCATTCTATCGTGTTGGAGGCTTGCGCATCACCGCCGACGATGGCCGTGTGTTCGAAGGGCCTGCCTTCCAGTGGTGCCTCGTCGCCTGGCGCGCCCAGCAAGCCGGTGTCACCTGCGGCAAGGTTCAGGCCATTCCCTGGGTCTACCGCTGAAAGGAGCGATCCAATGTCCACCTACGACACCGCGCTAGAGAGCGCTAAGCTTCGCGCCCAACGTACCAACGCCACCTACTTCATCTATCACCAGCCGGAAGCATGGGAAGACCGCGAAACCGGCTGGCACTTCATCAATGAGACCGATTACATCAACGACGCCTGTGACATCGATGAGCAGACCGTCCGCTGCTCAGTGACGTGGGACGACGAGACAGGTGAGTTTTCCATCGAGAATTTCCACCCGTGGCAATTCTCCCGTTGGCACGATGGGTAGCCGTGCACACTTGCAGGCAGCAGTACAAACTTATAGGCGCGCGATCCCGTGTTTTGTGCTATACTGAACACAGTGAACTTTGAATTTTCTCTCACAAGGAGGTTGAGCTATGAAAGCGCGAAGACTACTCTCTGTGTGCGTCGCTCTGGTCATGCTAGCAACGGTATCTGTTGCCGCCGCAGCAACACCACTGGCTAGCCCTTGTATGCCTGAGAGCGCCTACGATCCGGCCTGCGATGTGGATCACGACGGCGACATCGACATCTACGACATTCAGCTTACTGCCGGCCATTGGGGACAAACAGGCACTTATTTCACCTATCCGATCGTGCTGCCCAAGACTGGTCAAACCGCAACCTACTGGCCAGGCGATGACGGCGACCTAGAGAAAGGCGTACCCTGGCCGTTACCACGCTTCAATGACAACGGCAACGGTACCGTAACCGACAATCTGACTGGGTTGATCTGGCTGAAGAACGCTGACTGTTCCAGACTCCTGTCCGATTGGTATGCGGCCTTTGATTTCATAACCGAGCTGAATACCACCGGCCAGATGGACCGTTGGCCTTGTGGCGACACCAGCAACGGCGGCTCCCATCAAAACGACTGGCGGATGCCCAACGTGAGCGAACTGCAAAGCCTTGTCCATTATGGCGTTTTCGAGCCAGCGGTACCCAACACTGCCGGAACCGGACAGTGGACGGTTGGGGAAACAAAAAAAGCCGCCCAGGTTGGCGGCTCAGCGACAGGTTAGGTTGTGAATATTAGAGATCACGGACGGTCATGGTGCATCACCGCCGTTCTGATGGTGGGCTTGCGGGCGTTGGCTCCCAATTTACGGACGAACAGGGCCGCCATGATGTGCTTGCACAGCCGCCGTCCGTTGACTTCAGGGGCGCGGTGCTCCCAGTCGTTGCAGGTGCAGGTGGACGCGTTGAGATCGACGTCGTAGACCTCGTCATGCCCCTGGCCCTGTGACAAGACGTGGAAGAGACCGGGGCCACCATCGACGCGCACCGCATCGTCGGCAGCCAGGGCCACAGCCTTCAGCGCGCGTTCCCGCAGTTCAGGATAGGTGCTGATCAGGGACTGGGCCAGTTCCAGTGCCTTGGGCGCTTCGCCGGCCAGTTGGGCCAGGGTGGCGGCTTCCTTGCTGGGGTGCGAGCTGAGGATGCGCTGGCCCAGGCGCACTTCGTGGAGCTTCTCGGTGGCGTTGTAGCAGATGCGGGTGTCCATAAGGGTATCCTTTCGTGGGGAGGTAGACAAAGGGGTGTTGCGGGGAACAGATCGTGCTGCTTCAGGCCGCCAGCCGCGCGCCTTGGCCTCGCGCAGGATCAGGCGGTAGGTGATGCCGCCAGCCACGTTGAAGGTGGCCCACTTGCCGGCGATCTCGCCCGGCTTGCCGTCGCCCCATTGTTCGGCCAGCGCCAGGCCGTCAGGGTCAGGGTAGGCGCTGTGCAGGGCCATGAGGATGCTCACCCACCAGCCATACCCGCCCGCCCACGGGTTCAGATGCGCCAAGGCGTGCTCGAGGACGTGCAAAGGAGGCGCTTCGCCGGTCGGGCTGGCGCACAACGACGCGCGTTGCGCTGGTGCGGGTGCAGCCGGCGCGCGCTTGCGCAGGCGCTCGACGATCTCCAACGGCAGCCGCGGCGGGTCGGCGTCCAGCGGGTGGCGTTCCCAGTGGTATTGCCGGCCACCCACGATGGACGGATCGGCCACGATGTAGCGCGCGCCGCTTAGCACGTCTAAGCCCGGCAGGTTGGCTACGTGCGCGGCCATGGCGATGGTGCGCGGCTTGCGGTAGGCCACGTGCCAGCCGCCGCCAGCCGTATGCTGGGTGGGCGCTTGGCTCATGTCCAGGCCCAAGCGTCCCAGGTGGGCAGGGTCTCCGCCGTTACGCGGGTCAACGTCGAAGATCACCAGGTCGTTGCCGATAGCCAGGCCGATGTTGGCGTCCGGCCATTGCTCCCACCATGCACCGATCTGCTCCGGGTCGGTCGTGCAGTCATGCACGCCATGAGGGGTGAGCGGCTGCTTGCCGCCAGGTCGCAGCGGGATCACCGGCCAGTCGGCCAGGGCATAGCGCAGCGCACAGCCGGTCAGGTTGTAGGCGAGACGAGTGTCCATGTGAAACCTCCCTTCAATGGGTGGAACTATGAAGCGAACAGCGACAGTTGAACAGCCCCGGCAACCGGCTGGAGCTTGGGGCGACGGGTGGATTTGACGACCACGGGCAGGGTCTGGCCGAAGAGGGGAAGCTGCTTGTAGCCCGCGCCGTTGGTGTGGGGGACAGCTACGGGCTGCTCGACAGGGACTAGCTCGATCACAGGTTCAGGCGCAACCTGCACCGTTGGCTCTGGATCAGCCAGTACAGCCCTGGCCACCTGTAGCATGGCGTTGTCGGCAGCGATCTGCTCCAACAGCGCCGCCACGTCGGTGTCCTGCGCGACGCGATCCAACACCGAGTGCAGGGCCGCCGACTTCTGGCCTACCAACTCCATCATCTTGCCGTCCACCGTGTTGGCAGTCAGCACGTAGTGGATGTGGACTTCCTTGGTCTGTCCAGGGCGATGCACGCGATCCTCAGCCTGCTCGGTTACTTCGGGAGACCACTCAAGGTTGGTGATGACCACGTGGTTGGCCTCGGTGATGGTGACGCCGCGGTTCAGGCAGTTGGTGGAGGCTACCAGCACGTCATAGCCGTTGCGCAGCTCCCAGGCTTTCTCCACCCGCGCTTGGGTAGGCGTGCTGGCCGTGACGGTGAGGATGCGCAGACCGGCTTCCTTGAGCGCCTTGCAGAGCACGCTGTGGAAAGCTCGCAAGCTGGTGAAGACGATGGTTTTCTCACCCTTGGCCTTGGCAGCCAGGCAGAGATCGACCATCTTCAACACCTTGGGGTAGCCGTTGCCCACCAACTGGGCTGTGGCTGTGCCGATCTCCCCCAGCGCATCCTCGAAGTAGGGCAGGCCCTCCTTGTTGGGCACGCTGGCTGCATAGCGCATCCACCACAGCGCCTTGCTGATGGCACCCATGTTGGGATCGTCTTTGCGCAGCTCCCTGTCCAGGATGTCCTTGGCTGCGCCAGCCACCTCGCCGTAGACCGCCGCGTGCAGCTTGTCCATCGGCACGTAGTGCATGTGGTGGTGCTTGGCCGGCAGATCGGGCAGGAAGTCCGCCTTCAACCGGCGGATGGATGTGGGTGACAGCAGCCGCCACAGCCGCGTCAGGTTGGACACAGCCGGGATCAGCCGCCGCTTGCCCGTAGACAGGGTATCCTCGAACTCGCGTGTCACGAACTGGAAGGTGCCAAACTGGTGCAAGAAGCGGGCTGAGCCGCGCTGATAGGGGAAGGGCCACAGTGGCGAGCCGAAGCCCAGCAGCCAGCCCGTAGTCCAAAACAGATCGGTCACGTAGCCCTTCATGGGCGTGCCGCTGAGCACCAGCCGCCCCTTGGCCTCCAGCGCACGTACAGCCTGGCCTACCTGTGATGCCTTGCTCTTGGCCACCTGGCTTTCGTCCAGGATCACCGCGCCAAACAAGCCGCGCACCCGCTTGTAGAAGGGCCATTGGTAGTGGGACTTGTCCTTTTGAAAGTAGCGGCCCTGAAAGCCGCAGGCCGTGCAGCGGGCGCCGTTCCAGTCGGGTTTCGTGGCGTCGCACTTGGGGCACTGCGTCACCACGCTCTCGTAGCTGGCGTTGCAGTCGGGGCAGCGGCCCGCGGTGATGTACTCGGTCAGCTTGACCAACTCACCCTTCTTGTCATAGTGGGCATGGCTCCACGGCTCGAAGGCTGGATCAACCAGCTTGAGCTGTTCGTAGGTGCAGATGTAGAAGGTGGTCTCGTCGGGGGTGATCCCCTGACGCTTCTCGTCGCGGATGGCAGAGATGGCGCGGTGATCCAGGCGCACAGCCTTGAAGCCCCAGCGGGTTAGCTCTTCCATCCAGTTGGGGGCCAAGAAGGATGGACAGACGACCAGCACGCGTTGGTAGCCGCGCAAGGTAGCCCAGTGCGCGCTGACGGGCGTCTTGCCGCCACCTTGCTCGTAGTACAGCCCTGCACGGCCACGCGTCGCCAGCAGCAGCACGTCCTCCCGCTGGCCAGCGTACAGGCGCAGGCCGCCGTTGCGTTCCGCCAGCTTGTCCTGCAAGCGCGCCAGTTCCACCCGCCACTTGGGGATGTCGGGTAGCTCAGCAGCAGTCCTGACCGTGGGCGTGCCCAGGGCCTGGATCAGCGCCTCCATCTCCTGCACGCTGGTTTCCTTGAGCACGATGGTGGCGCTGCCATCGTCGGGCCGTAGCTCGAAGATGGAGTAGCCCAAGTCCACGTAGGTGTGCAGCACGTCCTTGCGATCCTCTTTCACTTCCGTCTTGACGTGCTCGGTGGCCCGCTGCCAGCGCAGGGTCAGGTGATAGCGTTTGCCCGCTTCGATGGTGTGTTTTCCCACCGTCACCGTCTTTTCAGCCGTGTACCAGCCTTCGTTATAGTAGGCCAACAGTTCCACGGGATCGAGGCGCAGGGGCAGGCGTTCGCGCTCAAAGCGCTTGCGTGCGGCATCCAGCCGTATACGTGCAGCCTCATCACACGCCACGCCGAAGCCCAGGGTCTTGAGCCGTTCCAGGTTGGGATCGACGCCGCCCAGCAGTAGGTTGGGCAGGCTGGCAACGCCTTCATACAGCCCCGTCTGGCTGCCCTCAGCCGGGGAGTAGCCTGGCGTGGTGCAGTCCAGCACACCGGCCCACAGCGCAGCCCAGGGGCCAGCAGGGCGTACTCCTCTGGCGCTGACCTGCAAGGTGGGCGTTGTGTCCACCTCCACCGCCATCTCCAGGTGTGGCACGGTGGGCATCATGCCGTAGGGGTAGACGCGCTGCCAGGGCGGCAGCTTGGCCGCAGCCTGCCCCACCAGGTACAAGAGCATCGTGCGGTCGCGTGCCTCGCCAGTCACCGGCTCCTGGTTGCGGGATGGGTAGGCTGAGCGCAGCGCCACTACCAGCACGCTGGACGCTTCTATGCCGTATTCCTGCTTGTAGGCGTCAGGCAGGTCGATCAAGGCCAGCACCGTGTACTTGCGGAACAGATATTCGCGGGCATCGGCGTTGACCTCGAAAAAGCGACGGCTGAACAGGCCGATGAGGATGCCATTGCCCTGTAACGCTTTGGTCGCGATCTCCAGCGTGGCCTTCTGACTCTCGATCAGGCCAGACCCAGCGGTCATCTCAAAGGACTGGCCCGGCAGCGGCTGCCAGCGCAGGTCGTAGGGCGGGTTGAGCGCGGCCACGTCAAAGCCTTCCAGATAGGGCGCGTAGGCCAGGATGTCGCCGGTGCGCACCTGTTCCTTGCCCAGGACGCGCTTGGCGACAACTGTCATGCTCTCGTCCAGTTCCACAGCCAGCACTGGATGGCCCTTGAAGACAGCCAAGAGCCTGCCGACGCCTCCTGTGGGATCGAGCACGCTGGCCGGGCGACCGTGGGGCTGCGTCACCAGGGTGACGATATCGGGGAAGCACTCAGCAGCCCATTGCGGCGTGAAGTACTGCTGATGCTTGGACTTGCCGGATGAGCCGTAGTCAGCGGTGCGCTGCTCGCCCTGGCGGCCTGAGTGCTGAAAGGCGATGGCAGTATCAGGGTCAGAGCCGTTGGTGCCAAAGCCAGTCCCGTTGGGCGTAGCAGTACCGTTGGCGCTGATGGCAGCCGCAGAAACAAAAACGCCGCCTGCGGTGTCATCCACAGACGGCGTTTGCCAGGATCGCAGCGTGGCGATCACAGTATCCAGGTTTTCAGTCATAGGGTTAACCTCCTAAGGGGTGATGGATGGTCGGCCAGCCATCACGGTGACGCACTGGCCGATGGCGATGTCAGTCACAGCACGATGTCCTGCGGCTCGACCGTATCCACGACCTCGCAGTCCTGGAAGAAGGTCTCAACCTCCTCGGCGGTGGCCGCGTAGTAGGCCAGGTCGGGCGGGTTGTCCAGGTGGCTGGGGTCGAAGATCACGTAGGCCGTGGCCTGGGTCTTCAGGGCCAGCTTCTTGGCGTGGTAGATGGCGTTGGCAAGGGTGGTCATAGATTAGTCTCCAACGTTATTTTACGGACGCTCGGAGGTTGGCTTCGTCCCAGCCTCTGAGCCACTCGTTCAGCGCCTTTTTGCAGCCGCTGGAGCCTATGGGGCCGTTACAGTGCTCACGCAGGAACGCCTGGTCTTGTGCAGGCACTCTTGGCTTGCCCTGTTGGAACGCCCTCACGCCGTACTCATGCGGTTTCATGGGCTCAGTCTCCTCGTT
>JAAEKA010000107.1 GCA_014155705.1 Anaerolineae bacterium clx_CAG2
TCTTCGGGATGAACGTTTCCTCCAATACGGACCCTATCCACCTGCCGATAGCGGCATCTCTGGGGAACAGCGCTTTTGAGAAACGCACCGTGGAGCCTAGCGATGAAAAACCACTGGTTGGAGAAATAGCCTGGGCGCACAACCTTGCCATCATGAGCAAATGCAAGGATCCGCTGGAGCGCGAATTCTATATCCGCATGACCCGCAAGTTCGGCTGGACCAAAAACGTGCTCCTCCATCAGATAGAGAATCAGAGCTACGAAAAATCCTTGGTAGGCCAGACCAATTTCGACCGGACGCTGACGCCAGACCTTCTCTCCCAAGCCAAACTGGCGGTGAAGGACGAATACACTTTCGGTTTTCTGGAGCTGGCCCAGGATGCTATCACTGCTGCGCTGGCGTTCCTGGCCGGCCAGATTCCTGCGCAAACGACCACCTACAACAACCAGGCGATCGATGTGCCGGCCAAGCCGTCCGAGGTGATTTCGGTCGACAAGGACAACGTCAAGGCGGCCATCGTCGATTCTGGCTACTACCCCGCCAGTGACTTCACCGGTCTGGAGTAAGCTCTAGCTCTGTGCGTCCATGCAGGGCTAGCGATGGCTGCGGTCATTGCTAGCCCTGTACCCCCGAACTCTTGGGCCATAGGAGGTGCTATGACCACGCCCATCCTAGAGATGAGAAACATCACCAAGACATTTCCTGGTGTGAAGGCGCCGGGACCTACGAATACACCTACCAGATGCGCGCCAGCCTGCCGGGCCAGTTCCAGGTCTTGCCGGCGGTCGCGTATCAAATGTACTTCCCGGAGGTGTGGGGACGGAGCGCGGGGGCAGAGTTTGAGATCAGTAATCCGTGAACGGTGAACGGTAAGCGGTGAACGGAATAATACAGGCCCCATCGATGAGGTGGGGCCTGTATTTGTTTGGGTGTGCAGGGGAGGGTTTGGAGCACGAACACGCGAAGGGGGGCGAAGCGCCTGCGGCGGAAGCGCGAAGACCGCGAAGCGAGCATCGCGCAATGTCATGTTGAGCGGGTCAAACGGCCAGGGTCGTTAGCGGGAAAACAAGTCGAGCGGCCAGAGCGCAAAGTCGCAGCCAACGCCAGCGAAACATCCCCCATCACGCGCAGCGCTGGATGTCACGTAGCCGGGCCGAAGTAGTCCGTGACACGACTCTCATCGTTGATCGCGCACGTGGCAGGGTCCCAGATGATCATCGTCCGGCTGCGGTTGAGATCGTACTGCGCGCGCGCCTCCGGGCTGGCGCGATAGAGGGTCGGGATGCAGCGCATCGGCACGGACATGATCCGCCCGTCGGCCAGCTCGACGTGTATGTGCTCGTCGTCTAAGTGGACGACGCGGATGGTCGCTTCCCAGGGGAAAAGTATACTCGGAAACGGGACATTGAACTTTGAACTTCTTTACACGGTGCGCCTGATTACGGGGCCGATCAACCGCGCGGCACAGCGTTGGACGGCCATCCACGAATGCTGCACGAACACACGAATAACGCACGTCCAAGCAGCGCAGTCTCCGCTTGCATCACTCGTGCCCTGTATTCATGCAGTTCAGAGCCTCAGTTGCGGACGCAGGCATTCGCGCATTCGTGGCCCCGTTCGTGGATGGCCGCTCCCTCGCAACCTCAATACCGCCCCATCTCCTCCGCCAGCGGCGTCAGCAGCTCCAGCTTCCATGGCTCGACGCGGGGGGCGACGGAGCAGGCCGTGCTGAGGATGTAGCCGCCGCCGGGCATGCCGGTGCGGATGCGGTCGGCCGCGTGGGCGATGACCTGCTCGGCGCTGGTGAACAGCAGCAGCTCGACCGCGTTCATGTTGCCCTTGATGAAGGCGCGCTGCCCGATCTGCGCCTTGGCATCCTTGAGCTCCACGTTGCCCAGCGGCGGCGGATCCAGGGTGTCGATGCCCTCGGTATGGGTCTCCAGCATCAGCTCCAGCCGGTCGCCGATGCTGCCGCAGGTGTGGGTGTAGACCGGCACCCCCTCGGCCTTGACCGCGTCGGCCACTCGGCGCTCGAAGGGCAGCACGTAGCGCTTGTACATGCGCGGCGAGAGCAGCGGCCCGCCCGCGAAGGCCGACGAGATCAGCACGGCATCGACGCCGTGCCGCGCCTGCGCCACGGCCCAGCTTATCGAGGCAGTGGTCAGCCGGTCCAGCAGCGCCAGCGCCTTGCCGGGATCCTCCAGCATGCTGGTCAGCGCTTGTTCGTAGCCGAACAACTCCATGTAGTGGGTGAAGGGGGAGAAGACCTCGCCGTGCACCGACACGTCGTCTCCCACCTGCGCCTTGACCAGATCGATAGTGTTATAAAAGTAAGGGGGCGGATCGGCCAGCGGGCCAGGCGTGGCCTTGCCGTCCAGGGTAGGCACGTGGTAGGTGTTCCAGACATAGCCGCGCAGGTCGTCGATGAAATCCAGGTCGTCGGGGTCGATGGTCTCGAAGTCGGCGCGGGCCGGTCGGGCGGGATCGGCCAACCGGTGCTGGGCGTTGTCGTCCCACGGCGCCAGGGTGACGTCGCCGTTGCGCCAGGTCAGCAGTTCGCCCTCGTCGGTCTGGCGGATCGACTGCACCTGATCCAGCAGATCAGGCGGCCTGCCGGGCAGGTTGATGAGGATGCCGTCGAAGCGGTACCGGCGCTGCAACTGCACCAACGCCTCGGCGAAGCCTTCGCTGGTGAACCAGATTTCGTGCGGCTTCAGCGGCGTGTTCAGGAAATAATGCCCGATGGCAAGCTGGCACATCACCGGCACGCGGTCGGGCAGGTGATGGCGCATGGCCAAGGCGATACGTTCGCGTCCGTTCATGGTCTACCCCTTCACCGCTCCCGCCGTCAGCCCCTTGATGAACTGCTTTGACATCAGCAGGTACAGCACCAGGATCGGGATGGCGGCCATGGAGAGCGCTGCCAGGATGCGGGTCCAGTTGGTCTGGTACTGGCCGAAGAGCAGCGACACGCCCAGGATCACCGTGCGCTGGTCCTCGGCGCGGATGAAGATCAGCGGGAACCACAGGTCGTTCCAAACCGGTATCAGGTTGAAGATCACCACCGTGGCCACGGCTGGCCGGATCAGCGGCATGATCACCGAGCGGTAGATGCGCAGCTCGCCCGCGCCGTCCACGTGCGCCGCGTCGATCAGATCGCTGGGCAGGCCGCGGATGAAGGCCGTCAGCACGAAGACCGCGATCGGCAACCCCATGGCCACATAAACCGGGATCAGGCTGACCACGCTGTCGGTCAGCCCCATGGACTGGATGATCTGGAAGATGTTGATGGTGCCCAGCCGGATGGGGATCATCAGGCCGGCGATGAAGAAGATGTAGATCGCGGTCGACCAGCGCGAGCGCCACATCGCCAGCGCGTAGGCGGCCAGCGAGCCCAACAGAATGATCAAGGTCAGCGAGACCACGGTGACAAAAATGCTGTTGCGGAAATAGAGGTCGAAACGGCCGGCGTTCCACACCGTCTCGTAGCCGTCGAAGGTCAACGGCCAATGCGGCACGAAGGGATTGCGGAAGATCTCGCGCTGGGGCTTGACCGAGTTGATCAGCATGGTGTACACCGGGAACACCACCACCAGGCTCCAGACGATCAGGATGGCGTAGGTCGCAACGGTGGAGAGTTTGAGCTTCTTCATGGCCTACATCTCCGCGCCGCGGCGCTGGGTCAACAGCAGCCAAACCGACACACCCACCAGCAGAATCAGGAACATCACTGTGGCCACGGCCGCGCCCATGCCCATGTTGGGAATGGCTACAGGATGCTCACCGGCGATGGCCGTGCGATAGAAAAAGGTGCCCAGCAAGTCCGTGGAATAGGCGGGCTCGCCGCGCGCGCCGGCCATGGCGTAGATGATGTCGAAGGCATTGACGTTGCCCACGAAGGTCAGCACCGCCACAATGCCGATCACCGGCAGCAACAGGGGGAACTTGATGCGCCAGAATGCCTGCCAGGAGGACGCGCCGTCGACGCGTGCCGCCTCGGTCAGTTCCTCTGGAATGGTCAGCAGGCCGGCCAGGTAGAACATGGTAGGCAGGCCAACCCACTGCCAGACCGATACCAGAGAGATGACGATCAGCGCCCAGGTAGGATCGCCCAGCCAGGGCAGGGCGAACTGCTCCAGGCCGATGGCTTTGAGAAACTGGTTGACCGCGCCCCACTGCGGGTTGAGGATCAGCCGCCACAGAAAGCCGATGATCAAGACCGAGAGCGTGGCCGGCAAAAAGATGATGGTGCGCAGCAGGCCGTGGCCCTTGATGCCCGTGGCCAGCAGGACGGCAAAGAGCAGGCCCAGGGTATTTTGCACCAGCATGTGGATGGCGAAGAAAACCGCGGTATTGCCCAGCGCGTTGAAGAAACGATCGCGCCAGAGGGGCGCGGTGAAAAGCTGGATATAGTTGTCGAACCCCACAAAGCGCTCAGGAGTCAGGCCCGTGCCCTGGTAGAAACTCAAGCCCAGGGAGTTGAACAGCGGCAGGGCCATGAAGCGCACGTAGATCAGCAGCGCGGGCAGCAGGAACAGCAGCCAGATCAGCTTGCGCCGCAGCTCGTAGCGGTGGAGGCTCCCCCTCGCTTCGCTGCCGGCGGTTGATTGTGCCATGAAGCCTCCGCAGGAAAGAGGCACGGGCGCGCCCGCGGGCGCGCCCGTGTGGGTTGTCAGAAGGCCGCGAATTTGACGGATCACAGGATGTCCATCCGCGCAATCCGTGGCAGAAAACCGTTACGGCTGGCAGTTCTGGGCTGGCTCGTACCACTGAGCCAGGCCCGCTTGCAGCGCGTCGGCCGCCTCTTGTGCGGTCATGTCGCCGCCCAGCACAGCAATCGCGCTGTCCTGCATCAGCGTGTATCCATCAGGCTGGCCATCCAACAGCTTCTCCCAGGCCAGACGAATGTCCAGGCCAGCGCCCTCGTTGAGGGCCAGGAACTCAGCCGCGTGCACGTTGTCCGGCGCCGGCGGATTGTTGCTGATGGGGAAGAAGCCGGGCAGTTGGTTGGCCAACAGCTTGGCAAACTCCGGTGTCGTCATCCACTCCAGGAAGGTCTTGGCTGCTTCCTTGTTGGGCGAAGCCGCGTTGACGCCCATGCCCGCGTCCAGGTGGAAGGTGACGTAGCGCTGCTCCTGGCCTTCAGGCGCCGGGATGCCGAAAACGCCCCATTCGAACTCAGGCGCTTCGCTCTCGAACACCGGGATATCCCACGAGCCGCCCAGCCACATGGCCGCCTGGCCCATCAGGAAGAGCTGCTGGCTGTCGTAGTAGGTCAAAGCTTCCTGGCCGTCGGGCACGAAGGGTCCGAGGTCAGCGACAGCCTGGAAGGCGTTGACCATGGCCTCGTCGTTGAAGCAGCGCTCCCCGTTGAGGTAAGCCTGCCGTCCCTCATAGCCGCCGATAAAGGTCGGCGCCAGATTCATGAAGACGATCTCAGCGATGGTCCATGCGTCGCCAGAGGCGTTGGCAAAAGGCGTATAGCCCGCATCTTTGATAGTCTGCGCTGCGGCCAGCAGTTCCTGCCAGGTCGTGGGGATCTCGATGCCCAGTTCCTGGAAGATGTTCTTGTTGTAGTAGACGCCGTGCGAGACAGCGATGAAAGGCACGCCGTAGGGCGTCCCATCGGCTGCGGACCAGGGACCCAACGAGGCCTCGCTGAAGCTCTCCTTCAGGCCGGGCAGATCAGCCAGCGGCTCGATGAAGCCTTCCTCGAACAACTGGCGCGAGGTGGCAAACGAACGCAGGTAGTAGAGGTCGGGGCCGGTGCCGCCCTCAAGCTGGGTGCGCAGGGTGGCGTTGTAGTCGGGCGGGTTGGTGGGGTCGAAGGTGATGCTGATGTTGGGGTAGACTTTGTTGAACTCGGCGATGATGGCATTGATCTGGGCCACATCATCGACGCGCCAAGACCCCATAGTCAGGCTGACGGCCTCATCGGCGGCCGGAGCGGGCGCTGGTTCCTCGACGACCGGCGCTTCAGCGGCGGGCTGCTCTGCGGGAGCAGGCTCAGCAACCGGGGCGGGTGCGGCGGCGGGCGGCGCGCAGCTTGTGATCAACAGCGCCAGCACCACCAACAGTACGACGATGTACTTGGACATGGTCTCCTCCTTTGAGACTGGGAAACTACGGATTTCAACTACGAGGCAACGCATCAAAAACGCAGAGCGGCGCCTCGACACGACAGATTGATTATACGCATAAAGCCAACAAAGCAAAACATCTGGCGACTCTACGCCCACCACCCCAACACCATGGCCACGGCATGCTCCCTCGTGTGCGACAGACTCAGCCGCCAGCCGGTGATACCCAAAGCCTCGGCGCGCGCCTGGGCCTTGCCTGCCAGCCGCAGCGCCGGCTCCCCTGACGGTAGGCGCAACACCTCGATGTCGGTCCAGTCGATCCAGCCGGCGGCGTGGGGTTGCTGGGGCGCCCAGCCTGTGCCCAACGCCTTGCTGACCGCCTCCTTGGCCGCCCAACGCGCAGCCAGCGACTGAGCGCGCCCGGCGCAGTAGTCGATCTCGCCCGGCGTATACACGCGGCGCAGGAAACGCTCGCCCCAGCGGGCAACCGCGCGCTCAATGCGCTCCACTTCGATCAGGTCAACGCCGATGGTGTACATGAGCACTCCGGGGGAGGAACCGGGGGAGCTGAAGGGAACTGGAGGAACCAGGGAACTGGCAGACAAGAAGCGTCAGTTCCTATCAGTTCCTCTCTGCTCCCCTCAGCTCCTCTGCCCTTCCCAACTCCCAGCCCTCACAACCCGCTGGGCATAGCCGGTGTCACCAGCACATCGTTAAAGCCGTTGATGTGATGGCTGCGGCCGACGCCGTGGTAGCGGAAGCCCAGATCGGACATGATGGCGGGATCGTAGATATTGCGGCCGTCGAAGATCACCGGCAGGCGCATGGATGCCTGCACCCGGCGCAGGTCCAGATGCCGGAATTCGTTCCACTCGGTGCAGACCACGATCGCGTCGCAGTCCTGAGCCAAATCGTAGGGATCCTCGGCCAGAATGATGTCCGGCAGGTAACGAGCGGCCACCTGCATCGCAACCGGGTCATAGCCCCTGATCTGCGCGCCTTCGCTGCGCAACAGGTTGCCGATCTCCACCGCCGGCGCGTCGCGCATGTCATCGGTGTTGGGCTTGAAGGCCAGGCCCAGCAGGCCAATGCGTTTGTCCTGCAGGCGGCCCAGTTCCTGGCGCAGGCGATGCACCACCTTGCGCCGCTGATCGCGGTTGATGTCCATTACCGCGCGCAGCAGCGACGGATGGGTGCCATGCACCAATGCCATATGCTCCAGAGCCAGCACATCCTTGGGGAAGCAGGAGCCGCCGTAGCCCAGCCCGGCGTCCAGGAAGTAACGGCCGATGCGTTTGTCGTAGCCCATGCCTGCGGCCACTTCCTTGACATCCGCGCCCAACTCCTCGCAGATGGCAGCGATCTCGTTGATGAAAGAAATGCGCGTGGCCAGAAAGGCGTTGGAGGCGTATTTAATCATCTCGGCCGTACGCAGGTCGGTGACGACAATGGGAGCGCGCAGGGCCAGGTGCAGTTGCGCCACCTTCTCGGCCGCGTCTTTGTTGAGTGAGCCCAGCACAACCCGATCAGGGCTGAGGAAGTCGGCGATAGCCGATCCCTCACGCAGGAACTCAGGGTTGGAGACCACCGCGAAGTCGATGTGCTGCGGCTGGGTGCGGGAGACGATATCGGCCACCCAGTCGCCCGTGCCGACCGGCACCGTACTCTTGTTGATGATGACCAGCGGCGCGGTCATGGTGTGCGCAATAGTCTCAGCCGCCATGCGCACATAGCGCAGGTCGGCCTCGCCATCGACGCCCGAGGGGGTGCCCACGGCGATGAAGACGAACTCGGCCCCGTCCAGCCCCTCCTCATAGGAGGTGGAGAAGCTCAGCCGGCCGGCGCGCACGTTGCGTTCTACCATCTCCTCCAGGCCCGGCTCGTAGATTGGCATCTTGCCGGCCCGCAGCATGTCGATCTTTTCTTGGCTGATATCGACACACACCACATTGTTGCCTAGGTCGGCAAAGCAGGTGCCGGTGACCAGGCCAACGTAGCCGGTGCCGACGACACAAATGTTTTTCATGGTTTGAGGAATCTCCAGTGTATTGCTAATTCTGGTCGTCGCTTCAACTGCGTGCAACCAGTAAAGGGTCGATGTGCATCTGCAATCGAAGCTTCTGTGTTATTAAAGTCGCAAGGAGCGGTTTTGATACAGATCAAGCGCATTGATTGATCAACTGCGCCGCTCTGACCTTGGGGCAGGTATCTACGCCGCCTCGCCCCTTTGGGTCCGTTGACCGCGAGCAGTCTCGATGTCAGCCCATGAAAGTCGCTCGCGCCGGAAATACCACGCCCCTAAAATGGTGATGGGGAACCAGAGCGCCGCATGTAGTACCAGCGTATAGCCCACAGCCATGCTGCGTTCGACGCCATAGGCCGCCAACACTTCGATGCCGGGCGTGTCAAAGGTGCCGATATAGCCAGGGGCCGACGGCAGCGTGGTCGCCAGGTTGACGATGCCGTTCATCAGCATCAGCACATAGAATGGGACGGGCAAACCGCCGCCCTGTTCCACAAAGGCCTGCATCACGAACCAATACTTCAATGTCTCAGCCAGCCAGATGAACACCGAGGTGAAGAAAACCATCAGAATATCTCTGCTGCTACGAAAGAAGTGCAGGCCCTGCAGGAAGCGGTCTACGAAGCCATCGGTTGGTGTGCGAACCGTGGCCGGCAGCACCCGCCGCAGTGTGCCCCGGTAGACCCTCTGCGCCAAATCGGGCTGCGTCGCCAGTGTGACGAAGACCGCCATCAGGACGAGAAAGATCAGGCTGGGCACGATCACAAAGGGCCGCAGGTTGGCAGGCATCGGCGCAAAAGGCAGGGCAAAGAAGACAAACATCAGCATCACCAGGCCATCGAAAACGCGCTCGACGACGATGGTGGCCAGGCTCGCGGTCATGCTGACATCTTCCGACCGCTTGAGGGTGTAGGAGCGCAGCACCTCGCCGGCGCGGAAAGGAAAGATGTTGTTGCCCATGTAGCCGATGCAGACGATGGGAAACAGCCGCGGCAGGCTGATCGCCTTGATCGGCCGCAGCATGTAGTGCCAGCGCCAGGTCCGCCCCCAGACGGCCACGAAGTAGACCGCGACCGATGGAATCAGCCAATAGTAGTTGGCTTGGGCAAGCCAATATCGCACTTCCTGGAGGTCAAGCCCGCGCAGCGCAATGTAGAGAAAGATCGCACTGATCCCAAACCCCAGAATGGTTCGCCAACGTTTCTTCATCAATCTGGTCTGTTTTTCTCCGCAGCAAGACGTTTGAGTGGCAGACAGCCACATGGCATTATAACCGAAACCCCCGCGCCGCCCCAATTTGCACGCTACACAGACGAGTGGTCTCGCTACCCCGCAGCGGCTGCGAGACCAGTGGGTGGAGTTCGGAAATCAAACGGCGGCGGGCCGCTTGCTATGGCCCGCCGCCGAATTCACGACACCAACGCAGTTATCAGGCGACAGGCACAGGTTCCGCAACCTGCTTGGCTGTGGCGGCCGGCAGCACCGAGTCGCCCAGGATCTTCTCCAGAGCCATGATGTGGCTACAGACGCCGGTGCGCACTGCTTCTTCGCAGGTGCAATGCCAGTGGCTCTGGTCGTAGTTGACCTGATAGGTATTGTGTTCGCCTTTGAACTTGGCCTCGAAATGCGTGAACTCAACACGCTCACGCTCTTGGGCGTATTGCCTGGCTTTGATGATCCGACTGACCAATCCTGTGTCCATGCAGCCCTCCAGGGGAAAAATGTTGGGTCCAGAAGTGGTTTTCTGGACCGCAAGGCGTCAGCAACTCGTCAAAACAAAAGAACACCAAAACGCGCGGGCATCCTGGTGCTCTCTTCTGGAAACTCTGTGTGCTCTTGGGCAAAATACAGGCATAGCGGGCAATCTCCTGGCCAGTTCAGGGCCATTGCACTAAACCCTGCTGGCATCTTCAGTATATCCGCGTTGGCCCCATTTGTCAACCGAGATTTTAGACGATTGGCCTACGCCGAGCGGGCGTCTTGTCTCTGGAGGGACTTCGGAAGTCAAACACCCTGGTCCTGCCGCGCAACCAGGTCGTAGACATCCGAGCGCGGCCAGCCGGCCAGGCGGGAGACGACGCGGGCGATGCCCGATGGCGCCACGGCTTCGGCTGCCAGCAATTCGATGGCTGCGCGCACCTGCGCTTCCGGCCAGCGTTGCTCGTCGCGCCGCCGCCCTGCGCCTGCCACCACCAGGGCAATCTCGCCGCGCGGCGGGTTGGCTGTA
>JAAEKA010000108.1 GCA_014155705.1 Anaerolineae bacterium clx_CAG2
GCGCAGGCGTCGGCGCTACGGCCGCGCCGCTGGCCAGCCGATGGCAGCGCAGGCAGGTGCTGTTGTCGTAGCCGGCATGGCTCTCCGGCGGCATGATCGCCGCTCCCGTCGAATGGCAGGCCAGGCAGTTCTGCTGCTGCGTGCCCGAGCCGGCCGGGTGGGGAATCGTCACCGCCACGGCTGCCCGATGGCAGGTCTGGCAGGTGGCGTTGCTGAACTCGCTGTGCGTGGCGGGCAGCGGGTTGTCGCCGCTTACGGTGTGGCAGGCGCGGCAGTCTGCGAACTCGCGATCCAGCGGGTGGATGATCACTGGCACAGCGGACTGCCCGCTTGCCTCGTCGGGCAAACCTACGCTCATGGCCACTGCGAACAAGGCCGCAGCTATGCAGAGCACCAGGATGATGAAAACGACGACGCCGGAGACAATTCGATGGTTCATGACGGTTTTCCTCCCCTACACCATGTCGAAGCGTTCGGTGTGGATCTTGTCGGCCGGCACGCCCAGTTCCGGCAGCGCCTTCTCCATGCCGTCCATCAGCGGCGTGGGGCCGCAGATGAAGTACTGGAAGCGCTTGTACTGCTTGGGCAGATGGCGGCGCAGCACATCACCGGTGATGTAGCCAGTTTCACCCGTCCAGCCCTCGGGCGGCTGGGACAGCACGATCACCACCTGGAGGTTCATGCGCTGTACCAAACCCTCCAGCTCATCACGAAAGGTCAGATCGTCCACGGTGTTGGCGCCGTAGAACAGGATCACAGGCCGGACGTCTTCGCGCTCGGCCATCGCCAGCAGCATAGCGTGGAGCGGCGTGATGCCCACGCCGCCGCCGATCAGCACGTAGCCGGGACCCTGCTCGCGATCCATCGAGAAGACGCCGTAGGGGCCATCGACGAAGACGCGCGCCCCTGGCTTGACGGCGGGAACCACCTTGCCCGACCAATCGCCCAGGCTCTTGATGGTGAAGGCGATCTCGCCGTCGCCGCTCGGAATGTCGCCGTTGGAGGAGAACGAGATAGGGTGCTGTTCCAGGTTGAACGGTGTGCGGCCTACGTTGATCCAGCCAAACTGGCCTGGCTCAAACGTAAAGCCGCCGTGGTCGACGGGCCGCAGGCGCAAGGTGTGGGCGTTGCCCAGTTCCTGCCTGTTCTCGATCACCCTCCACGGTTTACCCCAGAGTTGCAGGGGCTTGAGGAGGCGGTAGCGCAGCAGCAAACCGACGAAGATGACAAAATAAATGAACCAGATCAGCCGGACGGCTGGCAAATGCGCATACCTGCCAACGCTGAGGATGTGGACGCTCGCCAACACCAATAGCAGTATGGCTAGCAATCCATGCGTCAATTGCCACACCTCGTAGCGGATCTTCAGGCGCTTGCGCCAGACCGAGAGCAGGATCAGCAGCGCCACCGCGCCCAGGGCCAGCGATCCCATCCAGATGGGCCAGGGCACTGTGGGCAGCGGCAGGATGAAGATCAGCGGGTACAGGCCGCTGAGCAGGAGCACCAACGGATGCGCCAGCACCAGCAGGAAGGCGAAGATGCCGATCTCGCGATGGAACTGCAGCAGCGCGTCCAGGCCAAAGGCGCTGGACGCGCCGTTGACGCGCGAGACCAGCGTCAGCTCGAAGGCCATCAGCGCCAGGCCAATGTAGCCCAGTGCAGCCGCCAGGTCGATCAGAATCGACGGCGAGCCGCCCGGCTCCCGAAACACTGCGCCCACCATCAGCGGGAACAAGATCAGGAAGATGTACAGTCCAAACCAGACCGCGCCGCGAACGACAATGCGCATGGCTGGCTCCTTTACGGGCGTGAACCCGTGCGGCGAAGATGCGACGAAGAAGCGCGCCGCAGGGAATAGGATCTGCGGCGACGCGCTTTGCGTAGATAGACGGCGCCGGCGCCAACCACCACACTGAAAGCCAGAACGAGAAGTACGCGTTTATCAGAAAACATCAGAGAGACTCCTTGATCGGAGCAGGCGCAGGATCTGCGCCCGTCACCTGGCGCCTTGGCGCCGCTTTTTTTTGTCGGCTGCTGCTTCTGTCTTGGTATCCAGCCGTCCATCTTGCACGGCTTGCCGGAAAGCCGCATAGTCAGTCTCGTTCTGCACAGCATAGCTGAACGCGAACTCGACCAGCGCCTTGTCGAAAGCATCGGATTTGCCGAGGTAGCCCGCAATCTGCGCGGCGTCGCCGGTGCGGGCATGGGCGCGCGCCAGAACTGCGCCGCACAGACCGGCATAGCGCTGCAAATACAGCGCGGGAATGCGCTCCAGGTCGGCCGATCCCTTCATATCGTACAGTTGGCGCACGAAATAGTCGTCGCCGGCCGAGTGGGCATAGCCCAGGAAGATGTCGTTGGTCGCCTGCATCAGCCGCTGGCCAGCGACCACGCGCTGGCCGGGCCGTTCGTATTGGCTGCGCCCCAGGTAGGGCTCCAGCAGGGAGGCGTTCGCCTGCTTGATCTGCAGGAACAAGGGGTCGCCTTCGTCCTTGCCCTGCCAGAAGGAGATGAAGCAGCGCGTGCCCACGCTGCCGACGCCGACGACCTTGTGCGCCACGTCCAGGAGGCGATAGCGCGCCAGCAGACGCTTGCGGCTGTCCTCAAGCGACTCGTAGTAGGCCGTGAAAAGCTCGGTGAGCCACTCCCGGATTTCGGCTTCGTGCTTTTCAAGACGGACGATAAAGGGCGGCGCGTGGACAATGCGGCGCTCGCCGTCTACCTCCTCGGTCAGCTTGGAAAAGGCGGCCAGGCGGTCCTTTTCCTGAACCCGGGCAAGCTGGCTCTGCGCCGTCTTGCGATGCCGCTGCTGCACCATCTCCAGCAGCGCAGTGGCCTCGGTGCGGCTGTACCAGGTGTCCAGATAGCCCTGACCGGCAAAGCTGTGCATGGTCTCGCGGTAGAGCCGCATGGCCGTGCGCACAGCCGTCTTGGCGTCTTTGCCCGACAGGCCCGCGTTGCGCGCTGCCACCACGATGGACGCTACTGTTCGCTTCACATCCCACTCGAAGGGGCCGGGCAGCGTCTCGTCGAAGTCGTTCAGGTCGAACACCAGGTCACGCTCGGGTGAGGCGAACATGCCGAAGTTGCTGATGTGGCAGTCGCCGCACAACTGCACCACGATGCCGCTGGACGGTGTGTGGGCCAGGTCAGAAGCCATGACCGCGGGCGCGCCCCGGTAGAACGTAAAGGGCGAGACCAACATGCGCCCATGGCGATACGGCACCAGAGTCGGGACGCGGCCCTGGTTGGACGCTTCCAAAAGCGCAAGGGCGTCCCGGCCGGCCGGCGGCTCCCAATCGGCGTGCGCTGATCGCGGCGTCGTTTGGCGCCGGCTGCGGCCCAACTCGTAGCGCTCATCTGTCGATCGCAGCTCGACTTCCGGCAAGCGGCTGATTGGGGTGGGTGTGGGAACAGTAGATGACTCGGTCATAGCAGCCTTCCTGGCAAAAACCAGGCAGAGGAAAGCGATCTCTTAAGCAGAGCGTGCGCCCCACGCTAGCTGGGCGCACGCTCATTCAGCGCAGATATTGACGGAGATTGGGCGCGTCTGGCGACTCAGACGGTGATGCCCAACAGCGACAGCAGCCAGGTGACCAGCCAACCGACGACGCCGATGCCAACTGCGGCGATGATAGCGCCCACGAAGCCGTCGACTTCCATGCCGGGCAGGAACTTGTCGCTGATCAGCAAGACAACGGCAGCGACGATCAAGGCAACGATCGCCGCCAACAACCCTGCGCCGAAGCTGATGCCCAGCAAGCCCAGCAGCCAGGCCACCAGGCCGCCGACAATGGCGATGACAGCGGCAGCAGCCAGCGCGCTGCCAAAACTTCTGACGCTGAGACCGAGGTTCATCCTGCCGACCAGCCAGATAACGACAGCGGATACGACCAGGTAGACGAGTACGTTGATGAGTGTGTTAATCATCGATCATTCTCCTTGCGTGGTAAGATAGTCCATCAGGCGGCGGACGCAGCGGCCTCTTCCTCTGCATCTTCGCCCAGGTCGACGTTGGAAAAGCTTGCCATCTCCCCGGACAGTTGATCGCCCAAGGTCACGGTGACGACCTGCGCGTCGTACTCGCCCATGGCTTTGGCGGCATCCTGAGCCAGTTTGTCCTCGATAACGACAAGAATTGCGGAGGTGTTGGGCGCCATGTTGACTGCCAGCGCCTTCAACTGGTCGGCGTCGAACTGGTGGCCCAGGTACTTGCCGGCCACGCCGCCCACGAGCGCGCTGCCCAACGTCCAGACGAGCAGGCCAGCCGGGCCGCCGATCAAGCCCAGCGCCACACCGACGCCTGCTCCTGCCGCTGCGCCAACGCCGCCACGGCCCGACTGGTGTACGTGCGCCTTGCCCTTGTCATCCACCTCGACCACAGCCCACGCCGGGACCTTGTAGTCCTGCGAGCGGCCGCCCTTCTTCAACAGATCGACGACCTGCTCGGCGCGATTGCGTCCCTCGAACTGGAAGGCAAGGATGTGATAAACTTCCGGCGATTCCTTCGACATGCTGTTCGCTCCTTCACCTGCGATGGTTACGACACTGGGTCCATTCGTGCGCGCACGAATGGACCCAGTGTCGCCGACCCGGTTATTCACCCGCAGGCGCTTCCGGCACGGTCTCCAACTGCTCCATGGCCTCGTCGGGCACCTGGTAATCCTCCACGGTCCCGCCCAGGCTGCTGAGTTCGGCCTTGGTCGGCTCGACCTCGAAGTCGTCGGCCATGGCCACCACGACGGCGCCGCCGCCCTTGATGTGGTCTTCCAGGCGCGCCTTATCCGCGTCCGATAGCCCCAGGTGCTTGTGAACCAGCGCGCCGCTCAGGGCGCCTGCGCCCGCGCCGACCAGCGCGCCGCCGATCAGCGTGACGCCGCCGGACAGGATGCCCAGGGTCGCGCCCAGGATAGTGCCCCACTTGGCGCCGGTGCCGCCCGCCCGCGCGCCGACCTTGTGGGTCTTGATCTCACCGTCTTCCCAGGTCAGGATGCCGAGCCCGCCCAGCTTGACGGCGTCCGTCGCCTTATCCCAAGCCTTGAGACTCTGCGCGGCCGTGTCAGCCGCATCAGCGCTGGGGAAATAGGCGATGATCATACTGCGATTCTTGTTTGCCATGATTTACTCCTCGTTTCTGTTGTGATTACAGACAAATTTATTGAAAGCCACCTGAGTGGCGACTTACCGTACCAGGCGAACCTTGCGCCGGGGCGATGCTGCAGACCACGACCGGCTCGCTCGTGCTCCCGGTTGTCGAGAAGCACGGATCATAGATGGAGCATCCACTCAACGCCAGGATGCACAACGCTGCCGCCATCGCTCGCATGGAGGCCTTTAGGTTCTTCGTCTTCTTGCTCAAGGTTACGGGATCCACTGTCAAGGGACCTGGTTCTCTGTTGCGTTCAGTTTTCGACCAGGCTCTCGACTGCCAATACCGTGATATGGCTATCGTAGAGTGTATTTAGCACCCCTAGCAGCGCAGCCTGGTCAGGCAAGCGCCCGGTCACCGTGGCGACCTGCACGTCCCTGTCGTGCATGTTATCGATCCTCATGCCATGAACGTAATCAGTCCACTCGGCGCCCAGATGGCCCTGCACAGTGATGCGAAAGCTAGCCGGTTGATCGAAGGCTGGTCGTTTCATCGTGGCGCTGGCGATAGATCGCATGTTGGCAACTTTGGACGGAAGTGTCCCCAGTATAGCAGCGGCCAGGCCCTGTGTCATGGGCCAAAGGTTGTAAAGACAGGTAGTAACGTGGCAGTATTGCCGCGATAAACAAGGCCCCTGAAGCGTTATGATCGCTTCAAGGGCCTGGCTGGGTGTGGCAGTGTATCGATTGAGAACCAGAGCAGAATTTCAGGTAGGGGGGATCAATCCGATCTCGCGCGCCCGCTCGACGGCATTCCAGCGCGAGTCGACGCCTAGCTTTTGCAGGATGTTGGTCACGTGCCGCTTGACGGTCAGGGGCGAGACGACGAGGATGGCGGCGATTTCCTTGTTGGCCAGCCGTTGGCTGAGCAGCGCCAGGACCTCCATCTCGCGCGCCGAGAGCGGTTCCACCAGGGGCGCGCCCGCTGGTGGGGCGAACTGCACGCCCTCTGGCGATGGAAATGCTGCCAGCAGGTCGCGCACGTACGCAGGCTCGACGCCGCGCTGGGCCAGCCGCAGCAACAGACGCTTGGCCGGCAAGCCAAATTCGACAATGGCGGCCATGACCCGGTCTGGGTAGCCAAGCCTGACAGCCTGCTCCACCGTCGCGAGCGCCTGCTCGGCCTGGCCTGCACGCTGCAATGCGATGGCCCGCAGCGTCAGGATACGAATCAGGTGCCAGATGGCGTGGCTCTCCTCGGCCTGGCGCTGCAGCTCGTCCAGGGTGAGGAGCGCAGCGAAATTTTGGGCATCGCTGCCAGCCAGGATGTAAAGCATCACCTGCGTCAGTGTGGCCGTTTCGAAGGCGATGATAGACCAGCCTGTCAGCGTGGACTGGCTACGCGCCAGCGTCTGCAGAGCCTGATCCGTGTCGCCCTTCAGGTATGAAAACCGGGCCTGAAACGAATCGTATTCTGGAAGGCTAGCCAGGCCTCGCTCGCTGTAAAACGCCTGCATCTCCGCTGCCGCTGCTTGAGCTTCCTCCAGACGGCCCTGGGCGAGATAGGCCAGCGCCAGCCCGACATAGCAGTCGCTCGCGCAGACAAAATGGCTCAGATAGCGCAGTTCCACTCCCAGCGCAAAGTGCTGCACGGCCTTGTCCAGCTCGTGACGCTCGTAAAAGGCGCGGCCCAGGTTGCGGTGGGCCCAGGCGCGGCTGACGTCCAGTCCATGTTCCTGCGCCAGCTTGAGCAATGTCCAGGCTGCCCGCTCCTGTTCAATGGACCGGCAGGCGATGCCGTAGATGTGACAAATGCTCACCAGCACCCGCGCCCTGACCGTCGCCGCCTCCAGCGGGTCATTGACAATGCGGGCGCACAAGGCGATGGCTTGCTCCTCGCCGACCGTGGCATAGAGCGCCAGGCTCTGGAAGGCCAGGGCGAAGCCCTGGCTGAGCGGATGTCCAGGCTCGTTGTCAGCCAAAACCACCTGCGCTGCGGCCAGCACGCCGGGATAGTCGCCAGCGATAAAGAGCAGCAAGGTTGACAACGCTCCGATGTGGCGGCGCACCAGTGCGCTGGCCTCAGCGTCGACGCTCCCGTCGTCCAGCATCGTTTGAGCCTGCTCCAGCAGCGCCGGCATTCCGGCCAGCCTATAATGGAAGTACAGGACCCAGGCTTGCGCCACCAACAGCTGAGGCCTGCGCTGGATAGTCTCGCCTGGCACCAGGTTCAGCCAGCGCTCCAGCGTCGGCCATTCCTCTCTAAGCAGAAGTCCTTGCAGATGCGTTTCGACAATATCAGCAGCCAACGCAGCATCCTGCGCCAGCGCCGCATGGCGCAGCGCTTCGTTGACGCTCTCCTGGTCCCAATACCAGTGGCTGGCGCGGCGGTGCAAAGCAGCGATCTCAGTCTGGCCAAACGTCTGCTCCAGCTTGCGCGCCAGGAACGAGCGAAACAGGTTGTGGTAGCGATACCACTGGCGGCCTTCGTCCAGCATTTCGATGAACAGGCTATCGCGAGCCAGGCGCTGCAGAATGGCCTCGCTGTCAGGTGGGGCTGCCGCTTCTGAGCTGTCGCCCGCGTAAAGCGCCTGGCAGAGCGGCGCGGTCAACTGGCTCAACAGTGACGTGCGGATGAGGAAATCACGCACGTCGGCCGGCTGCATAGCGAACACTTCGTCAGCGATGATACCCACCAGGCGCCGCTGGTATCCCACGATGCGCTCCCCGGCTGCACCAGCGCCGGCTTCAGCGCTACGCAAAGCTAAGGCGACAGAGTGCAGCCCAGCAGCCCAGCCCTCCATCTCATCGACCAGCAGGTTGATGCGGTCCTGGTGCAGGGGCGCGCTGGCCGTCTGTTCCAGCAGCGTCTGCGCCTCAGCCGGTTGAAAGCGCAGGTCGGCGGCGCGAATCTCGACGAGCTTACCTCGGGACGCCAGCCGGCTCAACGGCAGGGGTGGATCGAAGCGAGAGCTAATGATCAGGCGCAACGGCGCTGGCGCGTGGCGCAGCAGTTGGCCGACGAGCTGATGGATCGAGGCCGTGCGCAGACAGTGGTAGTCATCCAGGATCAGCGCAAAGGGCTGGGGGATGTCGCTCAGCTCGTTGACCAGCGTGGCCGCCAGGTATTCGACCGGCGGCGCCTGCGGCGTGCGCGACAGCTTCTGCGTCAGACCACAAGCCCCGGGAAAGACGCTTTCCACTGCCGCCGCCACGTAGCTCAGAAAGACAACCAGATCGTCGTCGCTTTCATCCAGCGACAGCCAGGCCACCGGCCAGGCGCGTTGCTCCAAAAACTGGTTGATCAACGTCGTCTTGCCGGAGCCGGCCGACGCCACCAGCAGCAACAGCGTGGCATCGGGCCTGCCCAGCAGCTTGTCCAGCAGACGGGGGCGCGGCACCAGCACTGGCGCTAACTGAGGCTGGAGCAGTTTGGTGCGCAGCAGGGGGAATGGCAAATCGGACATGATGAGATATCACAGGCGCCGAAGACTGAGACAACAACGGTTGCGCCGCTCTCAAGCCGCTGCTTCGCGCGTGCGCTGGCCATCTTGTGTGGCGGGGACGACTTGCCCGGCCACAAGCTGGTCTCTGCGCCGGATCAAATCGTCCACGATGTAGCGCACGTGAACACGCAATTGGTAGACCTCGGGCAGATACGCGAGGGACACACGCACGTGGCGAGCCAGCTCGGCGTCAAACGTGGCCAGTTGATCCAACGCCGCGTCGATCTGCTCGACGTTCTTATTGGGCAGGTCAATCTCCATCTTGCGCAACTGCTTGTAATAGGGCAACACCTTGCCGCGCATGTGCCAGCGCCAAAGCGCCGGCGCATAGATTACCAGCAAGCTAAGCAGCAGGCCGATCGGTATCAAAAAGAAGATCAGGCGCTCGATGGTATGGGCCATCCAGAAAGGCAACCGGGATTCCAACGAGAACGCGCCTGACTTGACGCGATTCAAAAAACTGACATATTCATTCAGCACCGGCAGATCGGTCGCCTCGAGATTCGGAAACGCCAGCGGCGTAGAGAGGTAGTCGCCCTGCGCGTTGAGCAACAATGAGGCGATGATCATGCTACGCCCCATGGTCGGATTGAGATCCCGGCGCATCACCAGGTTGGTCGCGCTGGCCAGCAGCGTCGTGTCCTCCGCGGGGATGTCCCGCTCCAGGTCGACTACCCCTGCCACCAGCGTGACCGGGGTCAAGGCGCGCTGACGGGTGACATAGGCGTCGATGCGCGCCAGGTTGGCGAGCTTTGCCCGCGGCGCTTGCAGCAGGTCCTGAATGATTTGAGCCTGATATGGCTCCAACGCAATCAAGACATCGATCGCTCCCTGGTTCAGTTGGTCGGCTGCTTCCTGGGTCGATAGCTCCAGCAGGGTAGCGTTCTCGGCAGTAACGCCGCTCTCGGTCAACAACTGTGCGGCCAACGGATAAGTCTTCCCGTCCTGGGCGCCGATCGACACCCGCTTCCCCTCAAGCTGCGACAAAAGGGTCAAAGGTTGGTCACCGAAGGCGTCTGGATTATAGAATACCCATAGCGGCTCATAGGTCACTGCGCCCAGCGACGCGAGCTCGTCCCGGTTCACATCCTTCGTCATGTACCCTGGGATGAGAGCCAGACTGGCTTGGCCCTCTTCGAGCAGGCGGAACGCTTCCTGGGCGCCTGAGGTTGGCCGCACGGTCAGCTTGACATCGCGCAAATCGAACAACTGCTGATATTGCTCAGCAATCGCCGTGTAACCGCCACCCTGCTCGTCGGCAAGGAGGACAAAATCACGCGGCGGCACTGACTGCTGGGTATTGACAAAGCCAAAAATGCCCAGCGCCAAAAGGATCATCAGCAAGATGATGACAACGAGAGGAAGGTGTTTCTGGATAGTCGTCATAGCCGACCTCTGGCTGGGGACCGTTCAGACAAAACGGGTCAGCTCAATTAATAAGAGCGGCAGCAGTATAAGCACAGACCGGTGTGCTTGATTATTCCACAGCCTGGGCTTGGAGCGCATCGGGCGGCTCCCATGGGGCGCCTGGTGCACTGCAAAACCGATCCCACCGCTTCTTGAAAAGCGGCATGATCCTGCAAAAAGCTATTCCACCTGGTGGGTCGATCGGTTCGATCTTTTACGCCCGCCCGGCTAGCTCGCCGCTTTTGCCTTGCTGCGCGCCTCGTCGATCATGTCCAGAACCTTCTCCGGGTTGGCCACGCCGATCAAAGCGAAGGTCTTGCTGCCCGACGATGCTGTCTGGCAGATCACATCGCCGAAGTTGAGCATGGTGTTGAAGATGCCCTTCATGCGGATGTTGATGTCTTGCACGT
>JAAEKA010000109.1 GCA_014155705.1 Anaerolineae bacterium clx_CAG2
ACCGGCCAGCGTGTGTTGCAGAACAATCCGCTGGATTGTCATCCACAAACCGACAGACTGCGTAACCGGAGTTACTCGTAGATTTCGGGCTTGAGCACACCGATGAAGGGCAGTTGACGGTAGTGCTCGGCGTAGTCTAATCCGTAGCCGACCACGAAGGCATCGGGCACCTCGAAACCCACGTAGTCGATAGGCACATCGATCTCACGCCGCTCGCGCTTGTCCAGCAGCGTGCAGACGTGCAGCGTGGCCGGGTTGCGCTGGCGCAGCATGCGTAACAAATAGTCCAGCGTGCGGCCGGAGTCCACGATGTCCTCGACGATGATGACGTTCTGATGCTCGATAGTCTCGTCCAGGTCCTTGAGGATGCGCACCACGCCGCTGCTCTCGGTGCCTGCGCCGTAGCTGGAGACGGCCAGGAAGTCGATGGCCAAAGGCAGGTCGATATGGCGGATCAGATCGGCCAGAAAGAGCAGCGCGCCCTTGAGCACGGCGACGATCAGGATCTGCTCGCCGGCAAAGTCAGTACAGATGCGCGCGCCAATCTCGGCGATCTTCTGTTGGATCTGTTCCTCGCTGATGAGAACTTCGGCGACGTCGTCGTAAAGCGTGGGGGTGGTGTTGAGCAAGAGAGCCTCCTGGTGGGCAATGGCAGCGAGATCACTCCATGGTGACGCCCCGCCACTCGCTGCTGGCGGCGGTCAGGTCGACGTTCGGAACTTGCAGCAAGGCGTCGGCCGGGCCAATGGGCTGCACCCACTGGCCGCTGACCCAGGCGCGCTGGCGGTCGACACAGCATACCTGCCACCAGCTTTCGTCGGGCAGCTTGGCCAGTGTGCGCAGGACACTGCCGGCCGTGGTCTGACCGATCAGCGCAGACTCCGTGCTGGGCGCGCTGCGCAGGTTGAGCATGGCTGTCTCGACACGCAGCGCTGCGAAGCTCGGCGTGGGCACGGCGGTAGGCGCGGGCGTTGGGTCGCGGGGTGCAGCCGGTTGACTCGCGACTGCCGGCGTGGGCGGCTGATAGGCGGCGCCCTCGCCGCTCTTGAAGCGCCCCGCCCATTCAGCCGTCAGTCCCAGGTAGCGGTCGCCATAGGTCTGGCTGGGTTCGATGTAGGTGCCCTCGGGCCACTCATTGAAGGAGGTGACGATCACCCAGTCCGGGTTGCTGGCGATGGCCGCCTGCCAGGTCTGTGCGTAGTAGGCGCCATCCTCGCGGCCACGGGCGAAAGCGTTGCCGCGACCGGTGCGCAGGTCATTGTAGCCGGGCATGACCGTGGCCACCCAGTAGCGATAGCTGCCGTAGCGCTCGCGTTCAGCCTGCACCCAGCGACTGAACTTGCTGGCTGTGTAGAAGACGTCGCTGGGCGGGTTCCAGGTCACCGAGTAAAGGTGATGACCGTCGAACACGGCCTGGTAGCTCATGTCGATGCCCTCGGCGATCCAGATGCTGCTGCGGCCGGGGTCGACCTGATCCCGAATGCCTTGCCATGTGCTCACCCCGTAGCGTTGCTGGCGCCAGAAGAAGAAGACCGGTTTGCCGTCTACCCGCAGGTAAGCTGGATGGTTGGCGTGGGTGGCCAGGGCGTGGCGCAGCATCTCGACTGTGCCAGCCGTGCCGCCGCCGGCAAAGGGACTGGTGACCTCCACATCCAGGGCCAGCTTGAAGCCGCGCGCCGCGGCTACGTCCAGCATCGCCGCGAAGTTGCCCTCGGTCTGATTGCCGCCGCCGGGACCGTACCAACTGACCACGAAAGCGTCGATGCCCGCAGCCTGCGCCTGGGCGATGTGGCGGTCCATCACCCCCGGATCGCGACTCACGTAGGGCTGCGTTGGGAAGTCGGGCACCTTGGCCGGCGTCCAGGTGTTTTCGTCGAACCAGTTGTAGTAGAAAGCCAGCACCAAGCGTGGGCTTTGAGCGCTGCTTGGCCTGGGAACGAGGGCGGGCCAGGTCAGGCCGATGGCGACCAACAAGGAGACCACCAGCCAGGCCCGGCCGCACCAGGATGAGTTGCGTCGACAGGTTGACATGACGGGGATTATACCAGAGAGGCGGTGGGATGGGCAAAGGGCGCCGCTACCCCACGATCGTTACACCGTAGTTTGGCGGCACGATCTGGAACCAGGTATTCCCCGGCTTGAGCGGGATGGGATTGCCTGAAGCATCCACCAACTCCATGCCGCTGAACTTGTTCGGCACGCGCCAACGGCCTTCGACGGCCACGCCATCGCGAATGATAGTAGCCGGGCCTTCCTGGCCGACGAGGTACGTGTGTACGGTGTAGCTGCCCAGGACCAGCAGGTCAGTCCGGTCGTGTTTGGCCTCCAGGATTACCACATTGTTAGCCGTCACCTGCTGGCCGTTGTTGGCATCGATCAGCGGATTGCGCTGGGAGCCAGAGAAGCGGGCGTAGCGGCCGGCGGCGGGATCATAGCGCCACTCCACTTCGTAGAAGCCGCGGTTGATGTAAGGGATCACGACGCGATTGGCCGGCTGGCCGCCGCTGGGCGGCGTGTCGTCAAACGTGAACGGCTGGATCTTGACGCCCGTGTTGAGACCATTGGCCTCCAGGAAGCTGCGGATCCTGTCGCTGGTGGTCAGCACCCGGTTCTGGTAGCCGCCGCCTGCCGGATTGTCGTAGTAGATCTGTGAGTAACAGCGTTCATCCAGGTCCTCGATGCCGGCTGCGTAGGCAAAGACTTGGTTGGGGCCAACCGCGCCGCTGCTGGCCATCGGCGCGTCGAACGTCTGCGCCAGTTGAATGGTCGTGTTACGGAAGGAGCGCAGTGGACCGATCTGC
Organism: Anaerolineae bacterium clx_CAG2; assembly: GCA_014155705.1. Classification (GTDB taxonomy): domain Bacteria; phylum Chloroflexota; class Anaerolineae; order JAAEKA01; family JAAEKA01; genus JAAEKA01. The sequence goes on from JAAEKA010000109.1 coordinate 2,802, forward strand.
GGCGCGTCGCCGCCCAGCCACAGGGTAGTGAAGCGCGTTGTATTCAGGCTGTCCATCAACTCTTCGAACACCATGTCGGGCGCAGAGATGCCGTAGTAAGCATTGACAGCCGGCTCGTTGCCGTAGCGGGCGACAAAGATGCGATCCTGCAAGCGCTCTGGGTCGATGGGCAGTCCGGTCAGCGGGTTGGCGCCGTCCGTCAGCACGTCGCGCGGCGGGGCTACGGCGCGCACCGGGCGGTTCTCACGCAGACCGCACAGCCCGTAGTATTTGCCGGGCGGCGGATTATCGACGGCAGGGACCACATTGCCGATGTAAGTGATGCCGGTGGTGCCGGGTCCCCCTGATCCGCTGGCAACGGCGGGCGCGTTGTCAGCCTGGGTTTCGGCGGTAAGCGGCGGCGCCTCGACCACAGCGATTGCGGCCGTATCGCCGCTGAGTTGGGCAAACGTGCTGGAGATCCATGCTTCCTGGCCATTGACGCAGCAAACCTTGTACCAGCCGCCGTCGGCGCTCTTGCCGTAGACGCCCAGCGTGTCGGCGCGCGTGATTTGGCCGACTTTGCCATAATTGGTGCCAGGGCCCTTGCGCGTGTTGACGTCGTCCTGGCTGGGCTGGAGAAAAGCAACCGGCGTTGGAGTTGGCTCCGGGGTCGGCGTGCCCTCAGGCGTCGGCGTGTCGGCGGGAGTGGCTGTAGCCGTGGGCTCAGGCGTGTCGGTGGGGGCGGGCGTTGCCGTAGGGGTGGCCGGCGGCTCAGGCGTGCTGGCAGCCAGCGGCACGGACGTCTTGGTAGGCGTTGGTGAGGGCAGCGGCTCATCGCCGCCGCAGCCGGCCAGGGCCAGCATTAGAATGGACAGGGTAAACAGAAAAACAAGCGTTTTGCGGTGACTTTGCATGGGTGTAACCTCAATCAAATGACTGGAAAGTAGTAAATCCACAAAGTGGCAAATTGGCAAATTGGCGGGGTTGGGACGGAAATATCACAGCGGATGGGAAACAAGTGGACAGGAAGCGCAGAAGGCTGTCCTGCCGGTCGCTGCCCATCCAGGGTTCTTCATCAAGTGGGGTGGTATTTCCCCTTCGCTTCACCACACCCGGCAAATCAATCCCTTCAGGTATTCGCCCTCCGGGAAGCTCAGCAGCAGTGGGTGATCCGCTCCCTGGCTGAGGCGCTCGATCACCTGAACGTTGCGGCCGGCGTCCACCGATGCACCGAAGAGGATCTTCTGAAAGAGGTCGGCGCTGACCAGGCCAGAGCAGGAGAAGGTGGCCAGCACCCCGCCAGATTGCAGCAGGTGCATGGCCAACAGGTTGATATCTTTATAGGCCCGCGCAGCCCGGTCAACCTGCTGCTGGTTGTGGGCAAACTTGGGCGGATCGAGGATGATCACGTCGAAGCGTTCGCCGGCCTCACGCCAGTCGCGCAGCACCTGGAAGACATCGCCTGCCACCCCCTCAGCCTGTGCGTCAGGATCGAAGCCGTTGAGGGCCAGGTTGCGCTCGCCCAATTCCAGGGCATCGACGGACGAGTCCAGGTTGACCACGTGCGCTGCTCCCGCCGCCAGGGCATAGGCGGCAAAGCCGCCGCTGTAGCTGAAGGCGTTGAGCACACGGCCACCCTGGCAATATGCGGCCGTGCGTCGCCGATTCTCACGCTGGTCCAGGTAGAAGCCGGTCTTTTGGCCACCCATCAGGTCCACCAGGAAGCGCCGGCCGTGTTCCATGATCTCGACCGGGCTGGCTGCCTGCTGGCCGTGCAGCATGCCCACGAGCGGCCGCAGCCCTTCCTTCTCGCGCACGTCCACGTCTGAGCGCTCGACGATGCCGGCCGGCCGGCACAGCTCGACCAGCAGGCGCGCCAGCAGCGGCTTGGCGCGTTCGATGCCCAGAGTCAGCGCCTGTACGACCAGCCAGTCGCCGTAACGATCCACCACCAGGCCGGGCACTCCGTCGCTTTCGGCGTGGACCAGACGGTAGGCGTTTGTCTGCGGATCGGCGGCCAGGGCCGCGCGACCAGCGATGGCCCGCTGTAAGCGTCCGAGCCAAAAGTCTTCGTTGATTGCTTCGCGAGCGTCCCAGGTCAGCAGGCGCACCTGAATCTGCGATCGGCGGTTGAGGTAGCCGCGTGCCAGCCATTGGCCGATGTCGCTGTGGACATCCACCACGTCGCCGTCCTGCGCGTCGCGATCGATGCGCTGGATCGCGCCGGAGAAGAGCCACGGATGGCGGTTGCGGACCGATTTTTCACGGCCTGGTTTAAGGGTGATGGTGGGCATGGTGTATTGGTAGAGTGGTGAAGCGGTAGATTGGTGAATTGGTGAAGTGGTAAAATGGTAAAGGGGTCGCCACTTCATCATTCCACCTGCTGCTCGAAGCCATAGGCGTCCAGTTGCAGGACGCTGCGTTGGTCATCATGGCCGATGGTGAGGCGCAGGGTCTGTTGATCATAACGAAAAGGACGGACTGCGCCGTCTGGGCCAGCCAGGACGCCCCAAATCTCGACCTGGTCGCGGCCGGCGATGCGGATTTTCTGCTGGTGGTGGATAGCCCAGTGGGTGAATGGTTTCAACTGTCACCTCGTTCCTTCGTTGCCCTCATTCCCTGTCAATCTGTCTTGTGCAGTCTGATGTGCAAGACTTGCTGCGTGGCCGCCTTGATTCGCGCGCGCTCGTCGATGCGCAGTCCGCAGACCCAGGCGATGTCTCCGTTGGTGGCGACTAAAAGGGGCCATTGATCACGGGCAGAAGCGGGAATTTTGGCGTTGGTGAACAGCTCGGCCACCAGTTTGCTGTGGCCTGCCATGCCCAGCGGTTGCAGACGGTCGCCCTCTTGACGGATGCGCAGGGTAGGCGCGGGGCCGAGCGCTTCAGCATCCAGCCAGACCTGCCAGGGTTCGGTGTTGGCCTGCCAGCCGGTCGGCAAGTTGGAAGACGCCAGCAGCGTGGTTGTGACCTGCCAGCCGGGCAGGCTGATGGTTCCCGGACCAGGAAGGGGCAGCCATTTCCGGTCCATCTGGGGCAGGTCAGCCGCCGGCAGTTGTAACCCTTCAGCGCCGACGGCGAAGCTTTCAGCGCCCAGCACCACCTGGAGGCCCGCAGGCAGGGTCATGCGGTCGCCGGGCTTGCCCTCGTGCAGGAGCCACAGGGCGTCGTCAATGTGGACGAAATGAACGTTGCGCAGGCTGGCTCGCAGGCGGCGGATGGCCTCGCGCAGCACGCCGCGTTGCAAGGCGGTGGGCAGACCCCGCCACGCATTCAGGTCCAGCACCAGCCGGTCGGAGTTCTCTTGCAGGACGATGGCCGGCCATGCGGCCTGCAGGTCGCTGCGCAGCAGTTCATAGTCGTCGGCCAGCACGGCGGCTGTGCTGTTCAGGATGCGGCGAATTTGTGGGTTGTAGCCTTCCAGCAGCGGCAGTAACTCGTGGCGCAGCCGGTTGCGGAAGAAAGTCGTGTCTTCGTTGCTGCGATCGAAGCGCGGCTGCAGGCTATGTGCGGCGCAGTAAGCCAGGATTTCCGCGCGGCGCACGAATAACAATGGCCGGACCAAACGCACACTGGCAACTGATAATGGAGATTCGACGTTTGACGTTTTCGCAAGGGGCAAGGGGCTACATGGCTGCATCCCCCGCAATCCTGCCAACCCACTGCCGCGCAGAAAATGCATCAGCACGGTCTCGCTCTGGTCGTCGGCGTTGTGACCGATAGCAACGGCCTGCGCGCCGATTTCGACTGCCAACCGGCCCAGGAAGGCATAGCGGGCATCGCGCGCGGCTTCCTCCAGCGACGCGCGGGTCTGGGCGGCCCGCTCAGCCACGTCGGTCTGCACCACCGTGTAGGGCAGCCCCCGGGTCGCTGCGCTCTCAGCCACGAAGGCGGCATCTGCGTCGGCCTCGGTCCTGCGCAGACCGTGGTGCAGGTGGGCGACGTGCAGACGCGCGTCCAGTTTGGGTGCGAGTGTATGCAGCATGTGTAGCAGGCACAGCGAATCAGGCCCGCCCGACACGCCCATGAGAACTGTGTCGCCCGGGTTGATGAGCTGATAGCGTCGAATTGTGCGTTGCACTGCCTGCAAGGCGTCCATGAGTAAATTGTAACACGCTTTTGCGAATTTGTGGGTTCAGCGCACAGGCGCAATTTCGAAAAATGTGTTACACAGCCGGATCAAGTTGGGCTATAATAGGGGCAGACAGCGACAACCATTGAGCAAGGAGGCGCTCCCATGATCAACAATATTCACTGGTTGGGCCACGACAGCTTCCGCATCGACGGCGACGTGACGATCTATATCGACCCGTGGAAGCTGGCGGCAGGCAGCCCGCCGGCCGATCTGATCCTGATCACCCATGAGCACAGCGACCACTTTTCGCCGGACGACATCGACTTGATCCGTACGCCACAGACGGAACTTGTTGCGATTGCCGCCGTGGCGGCCAAGCTCAGGGGCCAGGTGCATACAGTGAAGCCTGGCGATCATCTAACCGCATGGGGTGTGGCTATCGAGGTGCTGCCGGCCTATAACCTGGCTAAGAAGTTCCACCCGCGCGAAAAAGGACATGTGGGCTACGTCTTGACGGTGGGTGGCCAGCGTATCTACCACGCCGGCGACACCGACGCCATCCCTGAGATGGCGGGCCTGCGACCCGACATCGCCATGATCCCCGTCAGCGGTACCTATGTGATGGATGCGGAAGAGGCCGTAGAGGCAGTGAAGCTGCTGCAGCCAGGGCTGGCCATCCCCATGCACTACGGCGCCATTGTTGGTTCCGAGGCAGACGCGTTGCGTTTTCAGCAACTCAGCCCAGCGCCAGTGCAGATCCTTGCTCGCAGTGGGTAAGCGTTGGATGGGGAGAGGGCAACTAAGTCAGGCCACGGTGGGTAAGTCATTACTCGCCTGAATGGCGCGCTGGTGCATCTCGTATCCAAATCCGGGCGGCTACGTCATGATTGAATAGAGAATTATTGCGCAAACTTCTGGGGTGTTGTGTTTTGCCATTTCAGTGCAGGCAACAAGGAGGTCTGCCATGGTATCCGGGTCTTCACCTGACTGCGCGCGTAGCCGTCCATCCTCTGGCCGTTTTTTTGCCCGCAGACTCTACCGATGCGTGCTTTGTTTGCTCATTGCAAGCCTTGCTTTGGGCGGAGCCTTGCCAGGAGTCTCCAGTGACGCCCAGGCGCAGGAGATCGATCCACCTGCCGGGCAAGCCGGTGCGCCTGAAGGCTCGATGACGGGTGTTGAGCCGGAGGCGACCCTGCCCGTGCCTGGCATGCAAACGCCTAACGGACTGGCCGTCGATCCCATCACCCATCGAATCTATCTCACCAGCCGCGATAATGACCGGTTGTTGATGCTGGACGGCTTCAAGTACACGGTGCTCGGCCAGTTCGGACTGGGCGATTCGCCGTGGGGCTTAGCCGTCGATCCAACAGGCAGGCTTGTCTATGCAGCAACGTTTGGCGGCGGCGCGTTGCGCATCCTGGGCGCAGACATGCTGACGCCGGTTCACCTGGTCACCTTCGGCGCAGACGCGCAACTGACCCATGTGGCCGTCGTGCCTGGTCGCGGTCTTGCTTTGACCGTCAGCCACAGCCGCAATGAACTATACGCGGTACATGGCCCATCGGGCACGGTGGTGGCAACGCAGTCGACTGGCGGTTCAGGCGCCTGGGGCGTGGCTTATGACCCAATGCTCAATCGGGCTTACGTGAGCCACCGCGATAACGGCACGGTAACCACGATGGATGGTCACGCAGGTTGGGCGCAGATACCCGGCCAAACCCTCCAGGCATGCGGTCCGGGCGGTCAAGCCTACGGTTTGGCCGTCAACGTGGTCAAGCGCCGGCTCTACATTGCCTGCGCGCCGGCCGGCAACGTCAATGTCGTGAAAGTGTACGCCATGGCCGAGAGCGGACTCAGCTTCCAGGCCAGTGTTACTGTGGGCAACGGCGGCGACGACGGCGGCGGAGGCATTGCCATCAACACCCGGACCGGCAATGTCTTCTTCACTAACTCCACATCGAACACGGTCAGTGTCATCAACAGTACCACTAACCAGGTGGCGGCGGCTCTCCCCACGGGCGTGACTCCCTTTGGCGCGGCAGTGGATCCGGTGACGGGCAAGGTGTTCGTGGGCAACAAGGGTAGCAATAATCTGACCGTGCTGGACGACACCTTCCCGGCAGACCCGACTCTGCCAGCTATCACGATCTCCAAGCAAACAACCTGCGCGACCGATCAGATCACAGTGACTGGTCGCAACTTCCCTGCCGCAGGCGGCCTGGGAGATGTCGAGATCTTGTTCAACGGCGTCAGGTTGGCCTCAGCGCCAGTACAACCAGGCGGCAGTTTCGCTGCTACCGTAACCGTGCCCGCTAACCCTGGCGGCCTGCAAACGGTGACGGCTTCCAAGCTGTTGCAGCCTTGGGTGCAGGTAGGGGGATTGACCCGAACGCCGCTGCTCCATTTGCCCATTATTTTCCTGCCTGGCCTCGCCGGCAGCGAACTGCGCACGGGTGGGCCGTTCAACCTGCTCACCCCGCCAAATCCGGAGCTCTGTGTCACTTTGCCACTCAATCCGGCCTGCTTGCTGCCTGAAGATCACATCTACCTCGGCGATGAGTTAGTCTGGTTGGGTGTACGGGGCATTGCCACAGCCTTCATTGGCCGGTGGCGCTACCTGGATGCTCTTGCCCTGGAGGTGGATGGCCGTACCCCCCGGGCGGACATGATCGGCATCCGGCCCAACATTGTCGTCGGAGAGCCGCTTTGGAATATCGCCGGCCTCAAGCCGGTCTATGAGCCGCTGGACCAGTTCCTGGAGGCGCAGGGCTACATCGACGGGCAAACCTTGTTCTATTTCCCGTATGACTGGCGCAAAGACTACATCGACATGGACCAGGCGCTGGACGATATGATCAACCTGGCCTTACAGCGTTCCGGCAAGGAGAAAGTGATCCTGATGGCGCACAGCACGGGCGGCGTGGTGGCGCGCAACTATCTGTTGCGCCGAGGCACGGCCAAGGTGGATCAACTCATCAGCATGGGCACGCCCTACATCGGCAGCCCCGTGTCTGCCCGGGCTATGGAGGTAGGCGATGACATGGGCTTGGGCGCCCACACTGGCGACATCGGCATTGGCCTGCACCCCAAGGAGGGCAAGGCGTTGGCCCAGAACTTTGCTGGGCTATACGACCTGCTGCCCTCGTCGCTGTGGTTCACCCCCAGCCCGGCCGACCGCGGCTCACCGCCGCCGCCGTACCTGATCCGTAGCCGCATGCAGGGCACGCAGATAATCGTAGAGCCGTTGGACTATGCCCAGAGCACGGCGTGGCTGGCCAGCCGGCGCAACGCCGCACTGCTCAACAATGCCATCACTTTCCAGGGTCAGGGCATCGGTGATCTTTCTCGCTTGACCGATCAGTATTTTGGCCAGCGTATCGCCGGCACGGGTAAGATGACGCCCAGCGCCATCGAGTACTCGCCGCGCCAGGTCTGCGCCCGGTTGTTTGGCCATGATTTCTGCGTGCCGCTGCCCGAACTGGCCTTTGCCAAAAAGAACAAGCTTGGCGACGACACGATCGCGCTGCGCAGCGCAATCGGCGGCAACCTGCCGGCCGGCGACGATCGCTATTACGTGGTGCAGGACATTCCGCATCTTGAACTGCCGGGCAATAGTCAGGTCCAGTCGTTGCTCTATCGTATGTTGAGGGGAACCCTGTGCGGCGGCGGCGGTATGCCCGCTGATCTGGAGAGCATCGGGATGCTGAGCGGCAGTGAGATCACCTTGATGGGCGCGGCGAAGCTGCACATCTACGACGCGGCCGGCAACCACGCGGGTCCGCTGCCCGACCAGCCGGCTGGCATCGAAAATCAGCTCTCTGGCGTGGACTACTCGCTGGGTCAGGATAGCGTCGTGGCCACCATCATGGAAGGCGGTCCCTATACGCTGCGGGTCGAAGGCTCTGCTCTGGATGGCGCGGCCCTGCTGCGGGTTAGCCGGATCACCCAGGACGTTACCGGCGAGACGACCGTCTTCGCTGGTGTGCCCATCACTGGCACCACGGCGGCAACGCTGACGC
>JAAEKA010000011.1 GCA_014155705.1 Anaerolineae bacterium clx_CAG2
TGGCCAGCCAGACCATGGTCAGGCTCTTGCCGCTGCCCTGCGTGTGCCAGAGGATGCCGCCCTCACGCTGCAGGACGCGCTGCTGCGCGGCGCGCACGCCGAAATACTGGTTGTGGCGGCAGACCTCCTTGTCTACTTGTTTCCTTGTCTACTTGTTTCCTTGTCTACTTGTTTCCTTGTCTACCCTATCGACAATCCCGACAATCGCATGATCGACGGGGACGAAGGTGGTGGGCAGGGTGAGGGCGGCCTCGCGGCTGGCGATGAAGAAGACCAGTTCGCCGGGGCCGGCCTGGGCGGTGGAGTCGGCGGCCACCAGGGGCTGGCCGGCCGGCTGCTGCTGCTTGTCCAACGGCTGGATGATGAGCAGCTTGATGCCTTGCAGCCCTTCGTACTTCTGGGTTGCCACCAGGACGCCGATAACACGTGCTAGATGCATGAGGGAATTATACCACAGATCGGCGCGGGGTGTGCAAGGCGCGATCACTGCCTGCAATGCGCACGATGGGCCGTCCCTGCGCGGGGTCGGGGAGATCCGGCTAAAGCCGCGACTCTGCGCCTCAGGTAAGTGGGCTACTCCGCGTCGACGATCACAGGCTCGGGCAGGAGAATCGTCCAATCGCGCCATTCAGCGCCGTCAGGCCGGTAGGCGAACAGCCGCTGGCCGGTGGCCGGGTCATACATGCCGGTTGCCAGTTGGTACTGACCGGCGGGCAGGCCGTCCGGCAGGATCAGCGTGTGCGTCGATGTGACCACCTCGCCCGGCCGCCAGCGGGAGGTGGGCCAGAAGCCTGCGCGCGGCGGGCCATCGTCCTGAGCGACTTTGACGCCGGCAGGGTCGAACAGGTGCAGGAACACTGTGTAGTCGCCCGGCGCAGGCCCGGCCGCGGACCAGCGTAGCCCGACCGTCGCCCGGCCGCCGGCGTGGGCGACTTGCGCGTCGAGCAGGCGGATGTCGTGCTGCAAGGTGGAGAGGGGCGGCAGGCCCGCATCGGAGGCGACCGGCTGCGCGGCGACCAGTTCGCCGGCGTCCAGAAAGACCGCGTCGCTCAGTTGGCCATCGACCACACAGGACAGGGAACGGTTGGCGGCCGGGTTCAGCAGATCGGTGTTCCATTCGACCCCCACCCGCAGCAGCGTGGGGGTGCTGGCCTGGGGCGCGGTGGGGATCAGGTAGCGGTCGGGGTAGATCGCGCCTGGTTGCCAGAAGCTGGTGGGCAGCAGGCCGCCGCCCGGCCAGGTGTCCAGCTTGGCCACGTTCTCCCCCTGAAAGCCGTAGCCGTTGACCGAAAGCTGGAGGTTGGCGGCGATGGGCTGCTGCGCCGTCCAGTAGAGGGTGAGTTCCAGCGGCTGGCCGGCCGGCAGTGTGTTCTGGCCCAGCCGGTAGCCCAGCAGGCTGATGCCGTCGTCGCAGGCGACCGCCAGCACGGTGGCGTCCTGGGGCAGCGCGGCGATGGGCTGGGGGGGGACGATAGCGGGGCGCGATGGCTGTCAGCGCCAGCACGACGGCCGCGGCGGCCAGCGC
>JAAEKA010000110.1 GCA_014155705.1 Anaerolineae bacterium clx_CAG2
GACTGCGTTCAGGCGGACCTGCGTAGCGGCTGAAGACACGGCGAAAGTCGTCGCCCAGGTAGCGCAGCAGAGCCTCGTCATCTGGCAACGACAGGTGCTCGCAGGCTAACTGCTTCCACTCCGGGGACGCGCCCAGCCAGGCCGGCACGCGGTCAGGCTCTTGATGGCGAAAAGTGGTCAGGACACGTTCTTTGGACGTCATTGTCATCGATCAACTCCGTTCCAACTGCGCTGTAAGAGAAACCGGCTTTCGAAACTCAATGTCCGTAACGGCCGTGACGGTGAACGGCCTGGACCAGCGCAACCAGATTCTGAGGGGGGATACCTTCGGTGATGCTGGCGGATGACCCCAGCACATAGCCGCCGCCGGGCGCTAACTCAGCGCAATGGCGCTGAACTTCGTTCTCGATCTCCTGTTGGCTGCCGTAGGTGAGCAGCAGCGGCGGCAACGCGCCGATCAGCGCCATCTTGCCCCGCCATTGTTGGCGTAGGGCGGCGATGTCGCTGAACTCATAGGCGCCCAGGTGAAGGCTGTCGAAACCAATGTCGCTCAGGGCGGCGACGACCTTGTCGACGTTGCCGTCGCTGTGGAAAGCCGCCAGCTTGCCGTGCTCCTTGGCAGGCGCCAGCAGGCGCTCCATACGCTGGGGGAAGATTTCCAGGAACATGTCGGGGTGGATCAACAGGCCGGTGGGATGGGCGATGTCGTCGTTGACCAGCACCAGAGCCAGGTCATCGCCAAAACGGTCGCACACGGCGCCCATCACCCGCTGGTGGTCAGCCAGCATGTCCATCAATCTCTCCAACAGCAAGCGGTTATCGTAAAAGAGGTACATGGCCTCAGCCACGCCCACGGCGCGCAGGGCGTTGTCGAAAAAGGAACTGAAGCCGGCGATGACACCTACGCCCGTGCCCTGAGCCGCGCGCAGATAGCGTTCCAGGTGGTTGAGTTGTTGCGCCAGTGAGGGGGGCGGCTCCAGAGTCTCCAGATCGTTCCACGACTTGACCGCGCCGCCGACATACTGTTCCCGACCGTTGGAGGCCGCTGCGAAGAGGTTATTTGGTCGCCAGGTGAAGTCGCATAGCACCGCGTCCATGGCCAGCCGCTGGGCGAACTCCACGTGATCCTCTGGCGCAAGCGTCGAAATCCCTTCGTGGCTGTAGCTGATGTTGTAATCCAGCTTGCGCTCCAGGACGTACTCGATCACCGACTGAGCCACCGCTGGCCCCAACGCCAGGTGCGGCAAACGGTCGGCTTCCTGGTGTCGTAAAACCCGCAGCAGGCGGTTGACGTCGGAACGCTCGTGCTCGACCATCGACAACATGCGTTGGTCCTGAGGAGCTTGCAGGCGTATTGGATCTGTGATCGCCAGCCGGATCAGATGAGGATTCACTTTGGGTACCAGCACGCTGGGGGCCTCAGGCTCAATCAGCAGCGGCAGACTGAGGGTGCGGCCATTGCCCCCAGTCAGCTTACTGCCGCAGGAATAGCGGATGATCAGGCGGGTAGGAAGCACCACATGGCGCGGCTGTAAGGGGACGGCTGCATCCAACCGGCTGAGTAAAAGTTGGGCTGCATTGGCGCCAATCTCATAGGCTGGCTGCACGGCCACGGTCAGGAACGGAAAGAGTCGTGAGGTGGTGGGCAGGTCGTCGAAGCTGACCAGGGCGATATCGTGGGGGATACGCAGTCCGCGATGCTCCAACTCATCGATCACGCCCATGGCAATGGCGTTGTTGGCGGCAAAGACGGCTGTGGGCGCGCCGCCGGCGTCCAACGCCTCGGCCATCATACGCTCGCCCGAGATCGCCTTGTACTCGCCATACCAGATCAACCGGGGATCTTCGGCGATGCCCGCCTCGGCCAGCGCGATGCGATAGCCCGCCACACGGTCGGCTGCGGTGGCTGTGGTGGCCGGCCCTGCCAGCATGGCGATGCGGCGGTGGCCCAGAGCGATCAGGTGACTCACCAGAGCCCGCGCGCCCGACAGCGAATCGCCGTTGACGCTGTCAACCTCCCAGCCTTCGATATGGCGGTCGATTACCACAGTCGGGGTGTTGCGATCGCGCAATCTGGCCAGATCCCCGGCCTCAGAGGCAAAGGGGGCGATGATGACGCCGTCCACCCGTTGGCTGATAACCACGTCCAGATAACGCTGCTGCTTGGCTGCGTTTTCATCAGTGTTGCACAGGAAGACCGAGTAGCCGCGACTCTGGGCTGCATCCTCCACGCCGCGGGCAACCGTAGTCCAAAACGCATTCTGAATGTCAGGCACGATCAGGGCCAGCGAGCGGGTACGCTTAGAGCGTAGACTTTGTGCGACGCCGCTGGGTACGTAGCCCAGGTCCTCGATAGCTTGCTCAACGCGCTGTTGCGTGCCCGCGTTGACGTTGCCGACGCGGTTGATCACCCGCGAGACAGTCACAGGGGAAACACCGGCTCGTCTAGCGACATCGCTGATCGTGCTCATGGTCGGCTTTGGGAGAAGAATAGGCGACGGGGGTCGCAGCGGAAAGAAGCGGGTACTTAAAAAACGATATCATGATATCGGTTTCATAACTTATGATACAGGATTTATGCCCGCTTGTCAAGTAACAAAATGCGGTGATTTTGCCGTATTCATCCACCACGCAGTACAATACGCCGGAAAGATACCGCTATTGAGGAGATTGCTGTTTATGAAGCTTAAATGCCTGGCCTGTGACGTGTTGGCTCGCCCTCTCTATCTCTCCGCCGCCCATTCCCCACACATCGTGGACATCGAGCTTTTCCCGCGCGGCTTGCACAACACACCAGCCATCCTGCGAAGTCGATTACAGGAACGCATCGACGCGGCCGCAGGCCAGGGTTACGATGCGGTGGTGATGGCCTATGGTCTGTGCGGCCAGGCCACGGCCGGCCTCGTTGCCCGCGAGAAGCCGGTGGTGGTGCCGCGTGCCCACGACTGCATCACCATCTTGCTGGGCGGCCGCGAGCGCTATGACGCTCAATTCGAGCAGCAGCCAGGCACTTACTGGTACGCGCTGGATTACATGGAGCGCGATGACGGTACGGGCGGCAGCATGGGCCTGGGCGCCGGCGCAGGCACAGAAGGACAGGCGGTCTACGAGCAATATGTGGAGAAATATGGCAAGGACAACGCCGATTACCTGATGGAGATCATGGGGCAGTGGCAGGCCCACTACAAGCGCGCCGCCTTTGTCGATATGGGCGTGGGCGACGGCAACAAGGTCGAGCGCATGGCCCAGGAGGACGCCACACGCCGCGGCTGGGTCTTCGAGAAGGTGGCGGGCGATATGGTGCTGGTGCGCCGGCTGTTGTTCGGAGACTGGAGCGAGGATTTCCTGGTGCTGGCGCCGGGCGAGCAGTTGAGCATGACTTACGACGACTCTATCATCGGCTGCGCCGCATTGCCCCGGTAAGCGCCTCATGCGGCCGCCGCTGCATCCGGCGGCCGCACCGCGGACGCGTCACAGCACCGACATAATTCCCACGACAACGGGGATATCTGCCCCGGCGTGGAACAGCACCGCCCCCCACAGGCTGTCAGTCTTGTGGATCAGGGTGGCGAAGGACAACCCCAACACGAAGGTAATGCCCAGGAAAGGCAGGATCGCCGGGGTGTAGTTGACGCCGATGTGGGCCAGGGAGAAGACGGCGCTGGTCACCAGGATGGCGGGAACGGCGCCGATGTGCTGCCGGAAGCGAGGCAGCAGCAGGCCGCGGAACTGCAGTTCCTCCACGAAGCCGTTGCTCAACACGAACAGCAGTATCCAGGGGGTCCAGGGCAGGATGCGGGCCCAGCTCAGGTCGCGTCCCTGGAACAGGCCTAGCGCCGCCGGGATGACCGTAATGGCGAAGAATGCAAAGGTCGCCAGCCCGATGGGCAACCACCAACGCACCTTGCCACGTTTGAGGTAGAGCGACCCCAGGTCGTCTCCTCCCAGCTTGATCAGCAGGATCAAACAGAGAGACAGCACCAGCATGCTCTCGAACTTGGCCAGGCCGTAGCCGGCTGCCGAGTGAACAGGCACATGGAGCAGCCCGGTCAGCCAGTCGCTCAGGAACCAGTCGGCAAAGGCGGCGGCTGAGGCAGCAAACAGTGCATACAACACCAGCCAGTAGGCTTGCAGGCGAGGACTGCGCCGCGCCAGCAACGCCCCTGCCAGCAGGCCCAGGGCGATGCCGCCCCAGAGGAAGGGCCGTGCGCCCTTGTCGACCAGAGCGTGGAGCGAATAGGGCAGCCACACCAGGCAGGCGCCGAGGAAGAACGCAATCGATAGAACCAGCCGGCGGGGCCAGCGGCCGAAGTCAACCGGTTGAGACATGGGCAGCGGTTGTACGGACATGAGGGGCCTCCTTTGGCTCTGTGGCCAAACACGTTGCGGGGATTGAGTCTTTTGTCCAAAAAATAGCACAAGTCCAGCCGTTTTGCATCGGCCAGATGGACAGTTTTCCCGTCAGGCGGCGAGGTCAGGGAGTCGGATCTGACGACGGCGCCATCGCACAGCGAGGCTTGACAAGCAAGACGGTATTATGGTATACCATCATACCTGATCGTCGTAGCGACTTGATCTGGCCAACCGTGCCGCGTTGCCGAATCGATCAAAATGCAATCCTATGGATACAAGGTTCCCCGACATTCAGCCCTTGGAACGTGAACAACGCCTGTACGAGCGGGTGGTCGAGAAGATCATCCCGTTGATCCAGGACGGTAGCTGGGCGCCGGGCGATCGCCTGCCGCCTGAGCGCGATCTGGCTGAGGCCTTCGGGGTCAGCCGCACAGTCATTCGTGAGGCGGTCAAGACACTGGAGGCGCGCGGGGTACTGGAGACTCTTGCCGGCAGCGGCGTCTACGTGCGCTTCCCCGACTCGGCCGCAGTGTCGCGCTCGCTGCGCATGTACCTGCAACTGCTGGACCAGGACGACATCGACCTGCGTCTGGCCGAGATCCGCCGGGTGCTGGAGGTGGAGATCGCTGCATTGGCTGCCGCCCGGGCTACGCCGGAGGAGCGCCAGGAGATGCACCGTCTGTGCCAGGAGATGCGCAAACACGTCGGCGCGCCGCGCGTGCTGGCCGAAATGGACTTTCAACTGCACCTGTTGCTGGCTGAAGCGACGCGCAACGAACTGTTCGGCGTTCTGCTCACTCCCCTGATCGAGCAATTGCGCGAGCACTTTGTCTACGCTTGGGAGCACTACGGAGCACGACCGGTGGAGAACGTCTTCGAGCAGCACGAGGCCATCGTGGCCGCCGTAGAGGTTGGCGACGCCGAAGGGGCGCGCCGCGCTATGGCTGCACACATTGTGTTTTATATCGAGATCCTGCAGGCCCGGGTGCAACAGCGCCAGGCCGCCCGTCTGACCGCCGGCAACGGCGGCTCTCCCCTATGAGCCAGTGAAGCCCATGCTGCCACATCTATCGCTTCCCGCTGCAATCGTCGACTCCGCCGCCATCGACTGGACGGAGCACCCGCGCTTCCACAGTATCGGCATGAAGGCGCTGCTGACCGCGGCCGACAACCCGTTGGCCGGGGTCAATGTCGTGCAAGTGCCGACCGATGGCGTCATTGGCCGCCACCTGCACGTCAAAGAGATCGAGACCGTCTACGTGCTGGCCGGCCAGAGCGTGCTGACTCTGGCCGACGCCGACTACCCCTTCGCCGCCGGCCAGGTCGTGGCGATTCCTGCCGGCATGGAACACGCCCTACGCAATACCGGCGCCGACACCGTCGAACTGCTCTGCATCTTCACGCCGCCGCTGGCCTGAAAACGGCTCACGGATTTCCCAGATCACACGGATCAGACGTTTTTCTCTCTGATCTGCGCAATCCATGAAATCTGTGGCATCTCTCCTGACACTGACACCTATGGAGCTGACCAGATGACATTCGCCCATGCCGACCTGCGCCGCATGTATCGTACAATGCTATTGATCCGCCGCTTCGAGGAGCAGGCCGTCGCCTTTTTTCTGAGCGGTGAGTTGCGCGGCTCACTGCATCCCTGCATCGGCCAGGAGGCCACGGCTGTCGGCGCGGTTTTTCCGCTGCGCACCGACGACTACCTGACCTGCACCTACCGCGGCCACGGCCAGGCCATCGCTAAGGGACTGAACCCGAAAGAGGGCATGGCCGAGTTGCTGGGCCGGCGCACCGGTTGCAGCCAGGGCCTAGGCGGCTCCATGCACTACACCGACCTGAGCGTCGGTCTGCTGGGCGAGAACGCCATCGTCGGGGCCGGCGCGCCGATCGCCGTGGGTGCGGCTTTGCGGGCCAAGCTGGACAAGACCGGCCAGATAGCCATGTCGATCTTTGGCGATGGCGCGATCAATCAGGGAGCACTTCTGGAGGCGTTCAACCTGGCCGCGGCCTGGCAGGCGCCTGTGATCTTCTTCTGTGAGAACAATCTCTACTCGGAGATGACCCCCATCAGCAGCATGGTGGGCACGGCGACGCTGGCCGAGCGCGCGGCCGGCTTCGGCTGGACTACCATGACCGTGGACGGCTACGACCCCATCGCTGTCTACGAGACCACCAGCCAGGCCGTCGAGCACGCGCGCAGCGGCCGCGGGCCGGTCTTCATCGAGGCCATGACCTACCGTCTCTTCGGCCATATGGTCGGCGACACCGAGCCCTATCGCAGCAAGGAAGAAGTAGCCCAATGGCGGGCCAAGGACCCGATCACGGCCTTCCCTCAGCGCCTGATCGATGAATACGGCTTCAACCAGGCCGAGATCGACGCAATCAAGGCCGAAGTGGAAGCTGAGATCGAGGAGATCAAACGTTTCGCACTGGAGAGCCCGTGGCCAGACGTGAGCGAGATCGCCGAGCACATGTTTGCATAACACGTAACCCGGGTCGTGCGCGTGTATGACTCCGGGTTACGTGTTACGAATTGCGCAAAAACGAGCGCCGCTGCATGTCAAAGGAGTGACTTCCCATGACCATCCCCATCATTGACACCCACCAACACCTCTGGGACCTGAGTAAGGTCGAGTATCCCTGGCTGGCGCCCGCCTATGGACCGCTGTATCGGACGTACCTGGCGTCGGAGTTGGCGCCTCAACTGGCTGAGAGCGGCGTCAGCGCGACTGTGCTGGTGCAGTCGGCCAACAGCTACGCCGACACGGTCTACATGCTGGACCAGGCCGACGTCTACCCCTGGATGATCGGCGTGGTCGGCTGGATGGACCTGCGGGACCCGGCAGACACGGCCAAGGCTATCGAACGCTTTGGCAAGAATCCACATTTCAAAGGGATGCGTCACCTGATCCACGAGGAGCCTGACTCGCACTGGCTGCTGCAGCCGGTGGTCTGGGAAAGTCTGAGGCTGCTGGCCGCGGCGGGCTACAGCTTCGACGTGGTGGCCACCAAGCACGAGCATCTGGAATGCCTGCCCATCCTGGGCGAGCAGGTGCCCACCCTGCGCATGGTCATCGACCACCTGGGTCAGCCTCCTTTCCAGGCCGGCGAGCCGGGCCAATGGGGCGAAGACATGCATATCGCCGCCCAGAACCCCAATGTCTGCGCCAAGATTTCCGGCCTGGGAACGGCCAGCGGCGACTGGCAGGGCTGGACAGCGGACAGTGTGCGCGAGCTTGTCCACTGGAGCATCGACCTGTTCGGCGCCGAACGCTGTATGCTGGGCGGCGACTGGCCCGTCTCCGTCCTGGCTGGCGGCTATGGCAAAGCCTTCGCTGTCTACAAGCAGATCCTGGCCGAGCGCTCGCAAGCCGAGCAGGAGCAGATTTCTTACAAGACGGCGGCGGCGTTCTATGGTGTGAATTTGGGGTGACAAGTAGACAAGTGGGACATGCGGCGCTTGGGTACTTGTAGACTCGTCTACTCAAAGAGAGCAACGAAACATGCGTGAACTAACTTACTCCAAGGCCCTGCGCGAGGCACTGACGGAAGAGATGGCGCGCAACCCGGACATTCTGCTGTTGGGTGAAGACATCGGCGTCTACGGCGGTGTGTTCAAGGTCACCGAAGGGCTGCTGGACCGCTTCGGGCCGGAGCGGGTGATCGAGACGCCCATCTCCGAGGCCGGCTTTGTGGGCGCATCTGTGGGCCTGGCCATGACCGGCAAGCATCCCGTGGTCGAGTTGATGTTTATGGACTTCGCCTACGTGGCGGCCGATTCGATCTTCAACCAGGCGGCCAAGATGCGCTACATGTCGGGCGGACGCGCGCACGTGCCGCTGCTGATCCGAACCCAGCAGGGCGGCGGCCGCGGCAACGCAGCCCAACATTCGCAGAGCCTGGAGACCTTCTTCACCCACATCCCCGGGCTGAAGGTCGTGCTGCCTTCTACACCCTATGACGCCAAGGGGCTGCTCAAGTCGGCCCTGCGCGACCCGAACCCGGTGGTCTTTATCGAGCACAAGCTGCTCTACAACACCAAGGGACCGGTGCCTGAAGAGGAGTATTTTGTTCCGCTGGGTCAAGCCGATGTCAAGCGGACCGGCAAGGACGCCACCGTCGTCTCCTGGTCGCGCACCGTGTTGCATGCGCTGGAGGCGGCCGAGCTGGCAGCACGCGAGGGGATCGACGTCGAGGTGATCGACCTGCGCTGCACGGTTCCGCTGGACATCAACACCGTACTCACATCAGTGAAGAAAACCGGCCGCCTGGTAGTGGCCCATGAGGCGCACCGCCGGGCGGGTGTCGGCGCCGAGATCGCCTCGCTGGTGCAGGAGCGGGCCTTCGATTACCTGGACGCGCCCATCGAGCGCGTCGGCGCCATGGACATCCCTATCCCCTACAGCAAGCCGCTGGAGGATGAGGCGTTGCCAGGTGTGCAGCACATTGTGCGCGCCATCAAGCGCGCGGCTTATGCGTAATACATATACATAACACGTAATACGTAACCCGTAACCCGGAAAGGCTTCTCCCCTGTTCGGGTTACGAGTTACGTGTTTACGCATTACATCCCAAAGTTGCCCCTGCTGAGAGTATATCATCATGACGGACGATCTTCTCACTCTGAACTACAAACCTCACATGCCGCCCAAGACCGACTATGGCATCGGCATCGTCGGTTGCGGCGGGATCGTGCAGTATGCGGTGCTGCCGACCTACCGCAAGCACAAGCTGAACGTTGTGGCCTGTTATGACATCAACCGGGCCACCGCCGAGCAAGTGGCGCAGGAGTTCGGCATTCCCAAGGTCTACGACAGCCTGGAGGCGCTGGCCGCCGACCCGGAGATCCAGATCTGCGAGATATCGGTGCCGCCGCAGCATCAGCTCGACATCGCGCGTACTTGCATCGCGGCCGGCAAACATCTGCTGTGTCAGAAGCCGCTGGCCGACACCCTTCCCCACGCAGCCGAGATCGTGCGTCTGGCCAGGGAGGGCGGCGTCAAGCTGGCGGTCAACCAGCAGTTGCGCTGGGGGCCGGGCCTGCGCGCGGCCAGAGACCTGATCCGCAAGGGCTGGATTGGCCAGGTGGTGGACGCGTCGATCCAGGTCAGCGTCAACACGCCCTGGCACATGTGGCCCTGGCTGGCCGTCTCCCCGCGGCTCGAGGTGCAGTACCACAGCATCCATTACATCGACGCCATCCGCTCCATCCTGGGCGACCCCGTATGGGTTACCAGCCGCCACGCCCGCAACCCTTTGCAGGGGCAGATTGTCGGCGAGACCAAGACCATCACCATCATGGATTACGCCGGCGACCTGCAGGCGCTGATCGCTGACAACCACTACAACCACAGCGACGACTACTTCGCCATCTTCCGCTTCATCGGCACCGAAGGTCACATCACTGGCACGCTGGGCGCGATGTACAACTATCCGCACGGCCGCGAGGACACGCTGGAGTGGAGCAGCAAGGTTCACTATCCCGACAAGCGCTTCGAGGCCAAGCTGGAGGGGCGCTGGATCCCCGACGCCTTCATCGGTCCCACGGCCTCGCTGATGCAAGCCATCCAGGATGGCGCCACGCCCGAAACCGACGGCTACGATAACCTGCAAACCCTGCGCGTGGTCGAGGCCGCCTATCTCTCCATGGCCGAGAACCGTTCCATCAACCTGGACGAGTGCCAGGCTGTGCCGTGTCCGGACTGAGTTGAGTTCCCCCGGTTCCCTGAGTTCCCCGCGACTACGGAGGAACTCAGGGAACCGGGGAATTCACAGGACCTTAGGAAGAGGAGTTGTCCTGATGCAACAACGCTTTGCAGGTAAGGTTGCGATTGTTACGGGTGCGGGCCAGGGCATCGGCCAAGGGGTCGCGCTGCGGCTGGCGGCAGAAGGCGCGGCCGTGGTGATCGCCGACTACAACGCCAGCACTGCGGCCGAAACAGGCGTCGAGATCCAGGTGGCCGGCGGGCAGGCGTTGCCCTATGCCGTCAACATCGCCGACGTGGGCGCGGTGCAGACCCTGGTCGACGACGTAGTAGCCCACTTTGGCCGCATCGACATCCTGGTCAACAACGCCGGCGTGGTGCAGACCAAGCCCCTGCTCGACCTGGATGAGATCGACTGGGACCGGGTGATCGACGTCAATCAGCGCGGTACGTTCTTTTGCCTGCAAGCTGTGGCGCGGCAGATGGTCCGCCAACTGCCGGACTTCTTGCGCGGCGGTGCGGGCGTGGCCGACCTGCTTAGTAGCCAGCTTGACAAAAAAGCGGCTGAAGCCGCTACTACCAATGAACCGTTGCTGGCCAGCTATGGCAAGATCGTCAATTTCTCCTCCATTGCCGGCCGGCGTGGCCGGCCGCTCTCGACCCACTATGCAGCCACCAAGGCCGCCATCATCAGCATCACCCAGTCGGCCGCGCTGGCCCTGGCGCCCTACCGCATCAACGTCAACGCCGTCTGCCCCGGCATTGTACCCACCCCCATGTGGACGCAGCGCGCCCCGGACCGGGCCCAGGTG
>JAAEKA010000111.1 GCA_014155705.1 Anaerolineae bacterium clx_CAG2
GCAATGGATCGAGGACGAGCCGGAGCTGCTGGTGGGCAACTCGGCGGCGCGACGCGGCAGGGTGTTGGCTGCGCTGGCCAACGCTGCTGGTCATGTGGACGCAGCTTGGGCGCAGGCGATGATGGCCGCCCACGGCAGCCCGCTGGACGCGATCTGTCGCCATGCGCTGCTGCTGGCCGGCGATGCGCCAGGGCCGGCGCTGGAAACCAGCACTATCTCGGCGGTGGTCTTCTTGCCTTACGGCGTGGCCGGGCGCGATCGACCGGGGTTGTTGCTGGCCGCGGGTCAGCCGTGCGAGGCTAAGTGGGTGGAGATCGAGGTGATCTAGGCGGGGCCTCTTTGCAGATCGCGCGGGGTCGGGATTATAATCCTTCCATGCTGACCATCGACCAGATCGAAGCCGCCCTGCGCCGGCCACTGCCGGGTCTGCCGGCCATGGTGCGCATGGCGCCCAATCCACGGCCGCTGTACCCGCCCACGCCCGATCACAGGCCGCGCGAAGGGGCTGTGTTGGTGCTGCTGTATCCCGACGGGACTGATGGCGAGCTACATCTGGTGCTGACCCGCCGCACCGACACCGTAGGCAACCACCGCGGCCAGATCAGCTTCCCCGGCGGCAGCGTCGATCCGGACGATCTGTCTACCGCACACACGGCTCTGCGCGAGGCCTGCGAGGAGATCGGCGTCTGCGAGACGGACCTGCGCCTGTTGGGCGACCTGACGCCGCTCTACATTCCCCCCAGCGATTTTCGCATCTTCCCCCACGTGGCCTATCTGTCCCGCCGACCGGACTTTCTCTTGCAACCCGCCGAGGTGGCCGAGCTTCTGGAAGTCCCCATTAGCCATTTCCTGGACGAGGGCAACACCACGCAGGAGGAATGGTTCGTCAGCGGCGCAACGCGGCAGATACCCTACTATCTTGTGGGCCGCCACAAGGTGTGGGGCGCGACGGCGATGGTGCTGGCGGAGTTGTCGGCAATAGTGCGTGTAACTTAGCTGCCTGACTTTCGTCGAACGAAGGCACGTGGCATCGCCGAGCACGACGATATCGCTGAACCATAGCTCGTATACATGCCACAGCAGGGCCAAGGCCAGGCCCACGGCAAGCCAGATCCGACCTACCTTCGAGGGGAAGCGAGTCACCCGTTGATGCCGGTACGCCAGCAAGCCAACAATGAACAGACTCAGATCACGGGGCACGTCGGCCGGAGCGATCCGCAGGTAGCCCAGCACGTACACCCAGTGGTCGATGGGGTACCAGGTCCGAACGATGGCCGTCGCCAGGGCCAGACCGGCGGCAAAGACCAGAACGGCGCCATACCCGGGTGGGGGCGCCGGGCTAAGAGCAGGTTCCGTCACGCGCGGGCGGAGGCTGCGCCAAAGGGCATAGAGCAGGCTATAGAGCAGCAGGTGTTGGACAAACCAGAGATGGAGCACGTCGATCGGCCACGGTACACCCCCATTCGCCCGTCTCCAGCGGCCCAATGAGAAAGACCTGGAGAAGGAGGATCAGCAACGAGAAGACCAGCAGGGGAATGCCCAGGCGCTGCAAGCGACTCTTCGCAAAGCGATGCGGGCTGCTTCTGTCACAGGCCATGGCCGCGAAATAGCCGGCGATCACGAAGAACAGACTCATGCCAAAGGGCCGATTGACCATGAAAAACGGCCCCAGGATCGCGGCGCGCGTGGGTTCCTGGATTGGCCACGAGCCGCCCGTCGGTCCATAGGCTTGGGCAGCGTGATGCGCAATCACGGCGACGATGAGGGCAACCCTGAGGTTGTCGAAAAAGACCAATCGGTTCGGCGCCTGCATTTTTTTCGTTGGCGATCACGTCACAGCGCTGATCTGGCCAGGAAATTGCGGCCTGACCCACTTCCAGTCGGCATAGAACAGACCGGCGATCAGCAGAATGGGGAAGACGAAGATCAGCAGATTGGGCAGAGAGTCGACGTTGCGTACGAAGAAGAAGGCAAACAAGGCGCCAGCAAGCAAAAAGGCCACGAATCCCACCGCCGGGCGCTTCCAGGCGAAGGCCAACAGCACAAGCATGCCGATGGACGGGATGCTGTGGATCAGGAAGCCGCCCAGCAGCTCCAGCGGGGGCGCATCCATGCTGAATACATCGAGTGAGAAG
Organism: Anaerolineae bacterium clx_CAG2; assembly: GCA_014155705.1. Lineage (GTDB taxonomy): Bacteria > Chloroflexota > Anaerolineae > JAAEKA01 > JAAEKA01 > JAAEKA01. The sequence goes on from JAAEKA010000111.1 coordinate 2,136, forward strand.
AGGCTGATGAAGAAGATGAGGAGGATGGCCGCGATGCGGGGCGCCCAGTGGATGATCCTGGACAGGCGGGGGCTGACCTGACCGAGGGCCTTGCGCTCGCGCCAGGCGACAATCAAGACGTAGATCGATCCGTACAACAGCACCAGCGGGATCGACAGCAGCATACTGTTGACCAGCGGCATCCACCACTCCATGAACTCCGGGTCCGCGGCCCAGTTGGCGTAGTTGAAAGCGGCAAGGCTGAGCACATACAGGACGATCAGGACGATCAGCAGGACGCGGTTGAACCGAGATCTCTGAGTATCCATAGCGCAGCGCTCCTTTCGGGTTGCCTGAAGCCCCCGCTGTTCAGTTATTCACATGGTAGCACAGCCCACAACTGATGACAAATCCACTCCGTACCCCCTTGTTTCCAACATCTCGGCGATAAGCTCTTGAGGATTCATCATGACTGTGCCTTGTGCTCTTCAGCGCGCTGACCATGAACCCGCAGCCCTTGCACGTCGACAAACACTACGCCAGCAATCCCCCGATGTCCCACCAAGCTTGATGACAGCGCTGGCGTCGCTCGCCTTGCCACTCTCCCGTGAACAGTGGTACAATGCCGTCCGCAGATCGACGGCGACCGCAAGGATGCAAAACGCCCGGCCGATGGGCCGGGCGTTGTATGTGACCGATCGTGTCAGGCAGGTAGCCACCCGTCCGGGCGGGACTGCGATAGCACAATCCGGCGGATTGTGCTACGAAACCGTGCTGAGCCGGTCGATGGCCGCAGTCAGCTTGTCGGTGGCGGCTGTGGCCATCGTCTCCAGATCGGCGTTACCGATGATGCCGATGGCAGTCATCGGGTTGAGCGCGGAGACAGTGCTGCTGCCGTCGCCGTTGTCATAGACCACTACGGTGCAGGGCAGCATCAGGCCGACACTGCGGTCGGAAGTCATGGCCTGATAGGCCAGCGGCGGATTGCAGACGCCCAGGATCATGTAACGCTCGAAGTCCACATCCAGCTTGGCCCGCATCGTCGCTTTGAAATCGATCTCTGACAGCACGCCAAAGCCTTGTTCCTTGAGCGCAGCTTTCGTCTCTTCCAGCGCTTGATCATAGTCCAGCTTCAGTACCGTCGTAATGCCTAAAGGCGTCTCGTACATGAGTAAGTCTCCTCTTGCAACAGATGTTTTGGTTGGTTCTGTGCATAGGATGCATCTGCACGCCCCCAGGTTTCACGTCGATGGCTGGACCGTGGTCATCTCTGTAACCAAGACCCCAGGAGCGCCATCATAATGGCAGGATTGACCATCGATCTCAATATCTACGCCGACGAGCCAGCGCTGATCGATGCGCTACTGGCCGGCGACAAACATGCCTGCGCCTGCATGGTCAAGCACCACGGCAGCCAGATGTACGCTGTGGCGCTGCGCATCATGGGCGACGCCGATGAGGCCGAAGAGGTGGTGCAGGATGCCTTCATCAGCGCTTGCAGCAAGATGGCCAGCTTCGAGGGCCGCAGCAAGCTCAGCACCTGGCTCTATCGCATCACCACCAACGCCGCCCTGATGCGACTGCGCAAGCGGCGCAACGACACAGTGTCGCTGGACGAGCCGCAAGTGATGGACGAGGGCGACCTGCTGCCCCGCCAGTTAGGCGATTGGAACGTCGATCCCGGCCGGCAGGCGCTATCACAGGAACTGCTGCAGGTGATGGAGGCAGCCGTCGAGACCTTACCGCCGTCGCTGCGGGCCGCGTTCATTCTACGTGACATCCAGGGCCTGAGCACGCAGGAAGCGGCCGAGGCGTTGGACATCACCGAAAGCGCGCTGAAGGTGCGGTTACACCGGGCCAGGCTGGCCCTGCGCGAGCGACTGGCCGGCTATCTGGCCGAACAGTCCCAGGAGATGGCGCTATGAGCACGCACAACCACGATCACGACCACGGCGAATGCCGCAAGCTGCTCAAGGACCTCAGCGACTACGTCGATGGCGACCTGGACGAGACGCTGTGTGCCGAGATCGAGCGGCACATGGACGAATGCGATAACTGCCGTGTGGTTGTGGACACGCTGCGCAAGACAGTGCTGCTCTACCACCACCTGCCTGCCGAGCCGATGCCTGGCGACGCAGAGCTGCGGCTGTTCCGACGGCTCGACCTGGATGCCTTCGTCGGCGTAAGTTGACAGTATTAGAAAGCGGGGTTTTCAGAAAACCCCGCTTTCTCCACCCAAGGAGTAACCTTATGGCACAAGTAAGCGTCACGTGGCAGCACGAAGATCTGTTGTTAGAGGCCGAGAACGATACCGGCAACAAGATAACCCTGGATTCGTCCACCGGCGTAGGCGGCAAGAACCGCGGCGCCCGACCCTTGCAGTTGATGTTGATCAGCCTGGCCGGCTGCACGTCAATGGATGTGATCAGTATCCTGCAGAAAAAGCGCGAGCCGGTGCAGGACTTTCAGGTGATCGTCACCGCCGAGCAGGCTGAGAGCCACCCGAAGGTCTTCACTTCAATACACATCGAGTACATCATCACCGGCGACGTCAGCGAAAAGGCCGTGCAGCGCGCCATCGATCTCTCCGAGAACATCTACTGTCCCGCCCAGGCCATGTTACGTCCTGCTGCGACCATTACCAGCAGCTACCGCATCATTCAGCCATAGCACACCCGGTTCCAGCGAATTCAAAGCCTGCCAGACCGATACTGGTCTGGCGGGCTTCTTGTTTGGGTGAATTCGGGGCTCACGCCGTCATCTTGACATTCTTTGCGCCTGGGCGTGAGATGGCTACAATCTCCTCACACCATCCCAACACGCGGCAATGCCCATCCTGGGTTGGGGGAGGAGGTCCAGGATAGGCATTGACGTAAAAAGTATAGCACAAATCAGTCTTGTGGGCAAATTGCGAAAAAGCGCGCGGACAACCTTCTCCCTACGTGTCCTTGGACTTCGGGTACACTGCTGGTACGAAGGTCTGCGAGGTGATGGGTGGGCGCACGTAACCTACGTCGCTCTGGCGCGTCGGCAGCACGATCGGATCCGGGGTCAGGTCCCTGTATGGAATCTGGCTGAGCAGGTGGCTGATGCAGTTCAGCCGCGCCAGCTTCTTGACATCGGCGTCCACCACCCACCAGGGCGCTTCCTTGATGTCGGTGTAGGCGAACATCTCATCCTTGGCCCGGGAGTAGTCGATCCAGCGCGAGCGGGCCGTCAGGTCCATGGGGCTGAGCTTCCAGCGCCGGGTGGGGTCGTCGATGCGCGACTGGAAGCGTCTCTCCTGCTCTTCATCGCTGACAGAGAACCAGTATTTGATGATGATCAAGCCTGAGCGTACCAGCATGCGCTCGAACGAGGGGCAGGAGCGCAGGAACTCCCAGTATTCCTCCTCGGTGCAGAAGCCCATCACCCGCTCGACGCCGGCCCGGTTGTACCAACTGCGGTCCATCAGCACCATCTCTCCGCCGGCCGGCAGGTTATCCACGTAGCGCTGGAAGTACCATTGGGTCTTCTGACGTTCCGTCGGGGCCGGCAACGCCACGACGCGCGCCACGCGGGGATTGAGGGTTTCGGTGATGCGTTTGATGGTGCCGCCCTTGCCGGCTGCGTCGCGGCCCTCGAAGATCACCACGACCTTGAGCTTTTCGTGCTTGATCCACTCTTGCAGCTTGACCAGCTCGATCTGCAGGTGGGCCAGCTCCTCCAGATACTCCTTGTTGGAGATCTTCTTCTTGCCTACGGCGGCTTCTGCGGGGATTTCAGGTGAAGGCGGCTCAGTGATCTGAGGAGCGGCGCTCTCAGAGGCGGCCGGCTTGGCCTTCTTCTCCTTGTCTTTCTTCTTCTCTTTGGACACGTTGTCCTCCTCGTCGAGAACAGAGACCCGCAAGCGGGACGAATAGAGTGGGCGCTTCAGGCGCTGGACGCCTGCTCAGTTGACTTCTGTGTGCATTATCGCATACTTTTCGGGCATTTGTCAACGGCTAAGATCGGCGTCTGCCTCGGCCAGCAACACCGCGCGGCAGGCCAGCATCTCCTGGCGTTGGGCCTCGTCGAGCGTGGGAAACTGCGGGTCCATCTCGATCAGCTTCTGGGCGATGATCGCGGCCACGGCGATGCGGGCGAACCACTTGTGGTCGCCTGGCACCACGTACCACGGCGCCCAGCGGGTGCTGGTATGCTCGAAGACCTCCTCGTAGGCGGCCAAATAGTCATCCCAGTAGCGGCGCTCCTCGATGTCGTCCGGGTTGAACTTCCAGTTCTTTTCCGGCCGGTCGATGCGCTTCAGTTGGCGCTGGCGCTGCTCCTCCTTGGAGATGTGCAGGTAGATCTTGACGATCTCGGTGCCGTTTTCCATCAGGTGGCGCTCGAAGTCGTTGATCTGGCGGAAGCGCTGCGCCCACAGTCCCTCGCCCAGGCTGGCGGGCGGCAGGCGCTGGGCGTTCAAAAACTGGGGATGGACCCGCACCACCAGCACCTCCTCGTAGTGCGAGCGATTGAAGATGCCGATGTTGCCGCGCGCCGGCAGCGCCGTGACACAGCGCCACAGGTAGTCGTGCTCCAGTTCCTGGGCCGACGGCGCCTTGAAGCTGGTCACCTGGCAGCCGGTGGGATTGACGCCGCTCATGACGTGCTCGATGGTGCTGTCCTTGCCGGCGGCGTCCAGCGCCTGCAAAACCACCAACAGCGCGCGCGAGTTCTCGGCGTAGAGCTTCTCCTGGTACTCAGCCAGCAGCTCGACGCCATCCTGCAGGATCTCCTTGGCGTTCTCCGGCTTGTCATAGCCGCAGGTGTCGCCAGGGTCGAAGTCCTTCGCTATTTTGACCTGGCTGCCCGGTTCTATCAGGAAACGACGAGCGAATTTCTTGAAGTCCGACGGTTGTAAGCGCATGGTGGAATCCTCATGGCGGTTCTAGTCGATGCACAGTCCCATTTTGGCGCCGTCCTGCACGACATCGAAGCAGCTTGGTGCGGTCGTATGTTACCCTATGAAAGGCAGAACTGCAAGCAACCTCCTGACTTGCGCGTCTGGGGTTGCCTTCACACCTGCCACCGCGGCCTGTACTGAATTGCCTCGGCCAGGTGCGCGGTCTCGATGCGCTCAGCGCCGATCAGGTCGGCGATGGTGCGGGCCAGCTTGAGGGTGCGGTGGTAGGCGCGGGCGCTCATGTGCAGTTGGCGCATGGCCGCGCGCAGCAGGCTGTGGCCGGCCTCGTCCACGGCGCAGAACTCGCGGATCTCCCCCGGCCCCATGTCGGCGTTGGTTAGCAGGGCGCCGTGGCCGTCGGCGTAGCTGGCGAAACGCCCGCGCTGCCGCTCGCGCGCTGCCTCCACCCGCTCGCGGATGGCGTGTGAGGTCTCGCCCCGTCGTGCGTCGCTCAGCTTCTCGAAATCCACGCGTGGCACCTCCACATGGATGTCGATGCGGTCCAACAACGGGCCGGAGAGGCGCTTCTGGTAGCGGCTGACCACGGACGGCGAGCAGGTGCATTCATGCAGGGTATCGCCGTACCAGCCGCAGGGACAGGGGTTCATCGCGCCCACCAACATGAAATTAGCGGGAAAACTGAGCGAGCCCTGCGCACGGCTGATGGTAACCACCTTATCCTCCAGCGGCTGGCGCAGCGTTTCCAGGTTCTTGGGCCCAAACTCGGGTAACTCGTCCAGAAAGAGCACGCCGCGGTGGGCCAGGCTGATCTCGCCCGGCCGCGGCAGCCGGCCGCCGCCCACCAGGCCCGCGTTGCTGATGGTGTGATGCGGCGACCGGAAGGGGCGCTGGTTGACCAGCGGCGTGCCCGGCGGCAACTGCCCCGTCACCGAGTAGATGCGGGTGATGTCCAGCGCCTCATCCAGGCTTAGCCTGGGCAGGACCGACGGCAGCGAGCGGGCCATCAGTGTCTTGCCCGCGCCAGGTGAGCCCGTCATCAAACAGTTGTGAGCGCCAGCCGCTGCCACCTCCAGAGCCCTTTTGATATGTTCCTGACCCTTGATGTCGGCGAAGTCTACAACGTAGATCGCCTCCTCCACCTGATCAAAGCGCTCGCTATGCTCGAAGGGAGGGATGGGGTCGAAGTCGCGCAGGTGCGAGACCAGCGCCGACATAGAAGGCACGGGGATGACCTCCAGGCCGCGGATCAATGCAGCCTCGGGAGCGTCGATCTCGGGCAGGTAGACGGTCTGGATGCCCTGCTGCTGGGCCATGTAGGCCATGGGCAGCACGCCGTCGATGTGGCGCAAGCTGCCGTCCAGGCTCAACTCACCGATAAAGAGCGTGTTCTCCAGCCGTTCCAACGGCACCTGCTCGCTGGCCGCCAGCAATCCCACGGCGATGGGCAGGTCATAGACTGGCCCCACCTTGCGCAGGTCGGCCGGCGCCAGGTTGACCGTCACCCGGCCACGGGGGTAGTATAGCGCTGAGTTGAACAGCGCCGCGCGCACCCGCTCGGTAGACTCCTTGACCGCCGCATCGGGCAGGCCAACCAGCGTGATCGACGGCAGCGAGTTGGTGTAGATGTCCACCTCCACCTCGACAGCCGTTCCTTCCAGTCCAACAACCGAACAACTGATGACTTTTGCCAGCATACGCTCCCCTCCTGTGGGATAGCGTGCCTTGAACCAAAGAACTCAGATGGCGCTATTGTAGCAGAAAGAACCGCTTTTGGCAACCAAAAGAGGATCGCACTCAGCGACAGGGTTTGGAATGCGCAGCTTATGCTGCTGGCAGAGTTGGCGACGGCGGCGGTTGGCCGCGCACGCTCAGTCACGGAAGGATGGCTCGCAAGGCCACAAATCCAGCATCTCGCGCGGCCAGGATTTCGTTCGGGTGTATTTGAATCTGGTTGAGCGCCAGACCCTTCGGGTTTCCGTGGTCAAGTGCGAACCGTTGCAAACACAGCCGCGTTGTCAATCATGAGTCGCCGTTAACGCGTAGAAACCCGAAGGGTCTAAACTGGTTTCAAACACACCCATTTCGTTCTGTGAGTCATCGATCCGAGGCTCTTTTGCAGAAGGGTAACTCGTGGTAAAATGCCCTGGCAGTTCGATGACAAAACCGCTCCCGCAGTCTGTCAAGCCACAAGTGCGCAGGCGACAAACGCCAATGAATAGGGAATGCCCATGCCCGGCAAACACTACGACGACCTCCAAATTGGCCAGACCATCCAACACAGCCTGGGCCGCACCATCACCGAAATGGACAACGTGCTCTTCAGCGCGTTGACCATGAACCCGCAGCCGCTGCACATCGACGAGCACTACGCCAGCCAGACCCCCTTCGGCCAGCGCATCGTCAACGGCATCTTCACCCTGGGCCTGGCCGTGGGGCTGACTGTGGCCGATCTGACCCAGGGCACGCTGGTGGCCAACCTGGGCTACGAAAGCGTCAAGCATCCCCAGCCGATGTTCCACGGCGACACGCTCTACGTCGAAACGGAGGTCATGGACAAACGCGAGTCGAAATCGCGGCCGGGCCAGGGGCTGGTGCGCTTCAAGCACACCGGTCGCAACCAGCACGGCGTGGTGGTAATCGAGTTCGAGCGCACGGCGTTGATGCTAAAGCGTAACGAGTAATGCGTAACCCGGAATGGTGGACAGCGTTTCCGGGTTACGCATTACTTGTTACGTGTTACGGAACGCGCGAATCATGAGCGAAGCCAAACCCGCCAGCCAATTCGATTTCGACGCACTCGAACCGGTGGACCCGGATCATCTGCGGCGCATGGCGGCGTTGACGCCGGGGCAGCGCATGCTGGCCATGGCCGAGGTGTCGGCCTTCCAACGCGGGCTGCTGCGCGGGGCCTTTCGGCGGCGCTACCCCGACCTACCCATCGAGGAGATCAACATGTTGATGTTCCGTTACATCGAGGACTTGAAGGCCAGGGGCTTATGAGCGAAACCACCCAACTGCGCCGCGCTATGCTCTTCATGCCCGGCGACTCGCTGCGCAAGATCGAGAAGGCCATTGGCCTGGACATAGACAGCATCGTGATGGACCTGGAGGACGGCGTGGCCTTCAGCCAGAAGGCCGAGGCGCGGCGCACTATCGTGCAGGCGCTGCAGGCCTTAGACTTCGGGCGCAGCGAGCGACTGGTGCGCATGAATCCCATGGGCAGCGATCTGGCCGAGGCCGATTTGCGCAGCACCATCACCGGCCAGCCCGACGGCTACGTGCTGCCCAAGGCTGAGTTCGCCGAACAGGTGGAAGCCGTGGCCGAGTTCCTGAGCCTGGAAGAACAGGCGCGCGGCTGGCCGTCCGGCCAGATCAGGCTGCTCCCTATCGTCGAGACCGCGCTGGGGGTGATGAACGTCGGCGAGATCGCCCTGGCCGATCCACGCGGCGACGCGCTGCTGTGCGGCGCCGAGGACCTGGCCGGCGACATGGGCGCGCTGCGCACGCCAGCCGGCTGGGAGGTCTTCTACGCGCGCAGCGCGGTGGTGACGGCTGCCAAGGCCTACCGCTTGCAGGCCATCGACTTGGTTTACTTCGATCTGAACGACCTGGAGGGCTTCGAGGCGGAGTGCCGCGCTGGCCGGCAGATGGCCTACGACGGCAAGATGGTGATCCACCCACGCCAGGTGGAGATCGCCCAGCGGGTCTTCGCCCCCTCGCCCGAGGAGGCCGAGCGGGCGCTGCGCATCATCCAGGCTCACGCCGAAGCGCAAGCGGCCGGCCTGGGAGCGTTCGCACTCGATGGCCGTATGGTCGACATGCCGGTGGTGCGCATGGCCGAACAGGTGCTGCGCAAGGCGCAGGCTGCGGGAATGATGAATGC
>JAAEKA010000112.1 GCA_014155705.1 Anaerolineae bacterium clx_CAG2
CACGGCATAGCCGCTGGTGTGGCCGCGCAGCCCTTCGATGATTTCAATGCCCTTGGAGACGCTGGTGCGGAAATGGCCGGCCCCTTCCACCAGGTCGCACTGGTAGAGGTAGTAGGGGCGCGTCGCCGTATTAGCTAACTTGAAGAAGAACGCCCCTTCCTGGCCGGGCATGTCGCCTGACCAATGGGATGACCTGGATTCCGAGGAGACCGTCGAGGCTATCGTCGAAGCGCTGCGCGTGGGCGGCCACGAGGCAGAGTTCTTCGAAGCCAATCTATCGCTGATCGAGGCGCTGCCCACCTATCAGCCTGACATCTGTTTCAATATCGCGGAGAGCCACTGGGGTGACAGTCGCGAGTCGCAGGTGCCGGCCATTCTGGAGATGCTGCGCATCCCCTACACAGGCTCGCGCGTCATGTCGCTGGCGTTGGCGCTGGACAAGGCCATGACCAAACGCGTGCTGCACTTTCATGGACTGCCCACACCCGCCTTCCAGACCTTCGAGCGGGTCGACGAACCGTTGGACGATGACCTGACTTTCCCCATGTTCGTCAAGCCCACCAGCGAGGGCACAGGCATGGGCGTCAGCGCCCGATCGGTCGTGCGCGATGAGGCTGAGCTGCGCGAGCAAATCAGAGAGATACTCATCCGTTACCGCCAACCGGCTCTGGTAGAACATTATGTCGATGGCCGCGAGATCACCGTAGGCGTGGTGGGCAATCTGCGCGGGCCGGTGGCGCGGCGCGTGCCTGGCGATGAGGATGCCCCGCGCATCACGGCCGGCCTGCATTTTCTGCCTCCACTGGAAGTAGATTTCGCGCGCTACCCGGTCGAGGAGGGCGGCATCTACACCGGCCGCGTCAAGACAGAGTTAGCCGATGACTTTCATTTCCTCTGTCCGGCGCCACTGGACGAGGAACTGCGCATCGATCTGAACTGGTACACAGCCGCTGCCTTCCGCGTGTTGGGCTGCCGCGATGTGGCCCGCGTCGACTTCCGCTTGGATCGCCACAACAACAACGCGCCCTACATTCTGGAGATCAACCCCCTGCCCGGCCTGAATCCGCGCATCAGCGACCTGGTGATCGAAGCTCGCGCCGAGGGCGCCACCTATGCCGAACTGATCAACAGTATTCTGCTGCACGGCGCAGCCCGCCACGGCTTGCTGCCCAAGGGCATCCAGCTCAACTGGCCAACGGTGCGGCTACCGTGAGCGCGTGAAACGATGCGAGAAGGCCATCCTTTCACAGCAGTTTACGTTAGGAGCAATGAACCAGATGCATGGGTCGGAATGTTCGTCACTGGCGTCCGTCCTGCCAATTCTTTCACTTAAACTGGTGTCCTCTAGAAATCGGGAGTTTGTACTGGCTGGATCACGCAAGAAGCGCTCACGAAAACTCCCGGTTTCTACGTGTGCTCGGTTTAGCTTACTCTCGCCCCGCTGATAGCCGCTTCTGCAGACTGCGAGCTTTGGCTCGAAACGGCGTCGGTGAGAAAGCCGCTTGCCCCTTTGGAGGCGTAAAAGTCATGACGCCACCCTATCCACCCAGTTGGTTGGACCGGTTCACCGCAGCGGTCGAGCGACTGCCTGGCCCTCCGTGGGCCTTCTACACGGCGCTGGGCGCCGTCGGCTATCTGGCCGCGAGCGTGCTGCGGTGGCTGGACGGCCGCCAGCCTCTGGGCGCATTCGACCCCCTGCCGCCGCCGTTCCTGCTGTGGGCGGTGGGTGTGCCGGCGCTGCATCACTATCTGGATCGCTACGCGCGGCAGGCATTGGCGCAGTTTCGCCCACTGCTGCAGGGCGACCAGGTCGAGTACGATCGGCTGGAATACGAGCTGACCATCACGCCAGCACGCGCTGCCGCCATCGGCGGCTTGATCTGGGTAGCGGTGTCGGCCGTGCTTGTGACCATGACCTACCGCTTGTCACGCCCCTACTTTCCCCCCTGGGAGATCGTGATCAGTGTGCTGACCTTCTTCGTCGGCGGCACGTTCATCCAGCACGTAATCCACCAGATGCGGACGGTCCGGCGCATCTACGCCCGCATCGATCACGTCGACCTGCACGACACCCAGCCGCTGATCGCCTTCTCCGGTCTGACAGCGCGCGCTGCGATTGGTCTGGTGCTGCTACAATATGCCATCCTGGCGATCCTGCCAGGCGAATCTAAGCTCACGCTGATCGTGCCCTCGGCCATCCTGACGCTGATCGCTGTGGCGGTGTTCGTGTGGCCGCTGCTGGGGGTCCACCGCCTGCTGGAGACGGAGAAAGGCGAGCAGATGACGGCGGTCGAACAGCGGTTGAAGGCCGCTGTGGCCACCCTCTACCAGCGCATCGACTCAGGCGAACTCGTGGAGATGGAACAGGTCGAGAAGGCCATCACCAGCCTGAAGACCACGCGTGACATCGTGGACGGTCGCCCCACCTGGCCGTGGCAGCCGTCCACCGTGCGCGGGCTGGCCACGGCCATCCTGCTGCCCATCGCCCTGTGGCTGCTGCAGGAGTTGCTTCAAAACTTACTCAACCTGTAGGACCGCTTCGCTGGGCCGTTCCCCTGCGGTTGTCATACCGCCTGCGCCGCCAACTCTCGCTCCTGACGCCGGCGGAAGGGAATTTTCGTCAACTCAGCGGCGATCGCGGGGATTAAGAGGAAAGGTAGCATCACCAGCCACTCGCGCGCGCCCAGGAAGGTTGTGTCGAAGATGGGGTCCAACGCTGGCACGTAGATGATGGCCAGCAGGATGGCCACCGAAGCAGCTACGGCGTACTGCATGTAGCGGTTGCTCCACAGGCCAATGAGGAAGACGCTGTAGCGCTCGGAACGGGCCGTGTAGGCTCGCAACAGCTCCGAGAAAGCCAGGGTGGCGAAGGCCATGGTCTGAGCGTGATGCACGTTCTCGGGGTACCAGGCCAGACCGATGCGAAAGACGGTCAGCACCACAGCCGTATCCACGATGGCCTGGATGCCGATGCGCCAGGTCATCTCGCGGTTGATCACCGGCTCGTCGGGGCGACGCGGCGGCCGGTCCATGATGTCGGGGTCGCCCGTCTCCAAACCCAGGGCCAGCGCCGGCGCGCCGTCAGTGAGCAGGTTCAGCACCAACAGTTGGATGGCAGTCAGCGGCAGCGACCAGCCGGCAAGCGTAGCCAGGAAGATGATCAGGATCTCACCCACGTTGCAGGAGAGCAGAAAGAAGACGAACTTGCGGATGTTGGAGTAGATGACGCGCCCTTCCTCCACGGCTGACACGATGGACGCGTAGTTGTCGTCGGTCAGCACCATGGCGGCCGTCTCCTTGCTGACGTCGGTGCCGGTGATGCCCATAGCCACACCGATGTCAGCCCGCTTCAACGCCGGCGCGTCGTTGACCCCGTCGCCGGTCATAGCCACGATGTGACCGCGCTGGCGCAGCGCCTCGACGATGCGCACCTTATGCTGCGGCGACGTGCGCGCATAGACGTTCACATCCTCCACCACCTGGGCGAAGCTGGCGTCGTCCATAGCATCCAGTTCAGCGCCTGTCAATGCCTTGCCGCCCGGCCGCAGCAGATCGATCTGCTCCGCGATGGCGATGGCTGTGTTGCGGTAGTCGCCGGTAATCATCACGGTCTTGATGCCCGCGTGCCGGGCGGTAGCGATGGCCGGCTTGACCTCCGGCCGCGGCGGATCGATCATGCCGGTCAGGCCGACGAAGACCAGGTCTCGCTCCACGCGTTCGGCCGTCAGATACTCATCGGCGGGCAAGGCGGCCAGCGGTCTGATGGCTGCCCCCAACACGCGCAGGGCGTTGGATGCCAGCTCACTGTTCGTGTCCAGCACTTGCTTCCGGTCGGCGTCCGTGATCTGCCGCGCCCGGCCATCGCGATAGATGTGAGTACATAGCTCCAGCACCAGATCGGGCGCGCCCTTGACCAGGGCCAGATACCCCTCAGTGCCGTCTGATTCCCCACTTTCCCCCATTGCCCAATTTTCCCTCTCACCGCTCACAGTCAGCCCAACACGGTCCAGCGCCAACGCCGTGCCCTGTACATCATGGATCACCGTCATGCGCTTGCGTTCGGAGTCAAAGGGAATCTCGGCGACACGCTGGAGGTTGCCGCCGTGCTGATCGTCGTTCCAGAAGCCAGCCTTGGCGGCCGCCACCACCAGCGCGCCCTCGGTGGGATCGCCCACCACCCGCCAACTGCGCCGATCCTCCTCAGCGCCGCTGGTCTCAATATAAGCGTCGTTACACAGCAGCACGGTTTGCAAGAGCAGGTTAACACTGCCGGGCAACTCGCCGGGCCGGAAGACGTGATCGCCGTCGCTCCATTCTCCCTCCGGTGTGTAGCCATCGCCGCTGACCGAGAGCTGCGCGTCGGGCGTCCAGACCTCTGTCACGGTCATGGCGTTCTGAGTCAGAGTGCCAGTCTTGTCGGAGCAGATCACCGTGGCAGAACCAAGCGACTCCACGGCCGGCAGACGGCGCAGCAGAGCGTTACGGCGCACCATGCGCTGCATGCCCAGGGCCAGGCAGATGGTCACTACGGCGGGCAGGCCCTCGGGCACCGCCGCAATGGCCAGGCTGACCGCCACGATAAACATTTCCAGCACCTGCTCGCTGAGGGTGATGCCGGGGATGGGATCGAGCATGTAGCGACCCACACCAACCAGAAAGACCAGGCCGCAGATGGCCAGCGCAGCGATGCCCAGCGTGCGACCGAGTTGCTCCAGCTTGCGCTGCAAGGGGGTCTGCTCCGTCTCAAAGCTCTGGATCATCTGGGCGATCAGACCGATTTGCGTATTCATGCCGGTGCCGGTGACCACTCCGCGACCGCGGCCGTAGGTTACCAGCGTCCCCATGTAGGCTGTGTTGCGGCGGTCGCCCAGGGGAATCTCACGGTCCAGCACCACGTCGGCGCGCTTCTGCACCGGCTCCGACTCGCCGGTCAGGCTGGCCTCCTCAATCTTGAGGTTGACCGCCTCCAGCAGGCGCACGTCGGCCGGTATGTAATTGCCCGTCTCCAGCATGACGATGTCGCCCTGCACCAGCTCACGCGCCGGGACAGTGACCTGATGGCCGTCGCGCAAGACGTGGGCTTCGGGTGCGGCCATCTTCTTGAGCGCAGCCAACGCCTCCTCTGCGCGCGCCTCCTGGATCACCCCCAGGATCGCGTTGAGCACGACGATAGCCATGATCGCCACGGCCTCAATGTAATCGCCCAGCAGCAGTGAGACTACGCTGGCCACGATCAGGATCATCACCAGGAAATTCTTGAGTTGATCCAGCAGGCGCGACCAGAAACCGGGTCGGGGCGCTTCGGTCAACTCGTTGGGACCATACTGGGCCAGGCGACGCTGGGCTTCATCGCTGGCAAGCCCCTGGTTGAAGCCTGATTGCAGGTGATCGAGCGCTTCCTCGCTGCTAACGCTGTGCCAAATCTTAGCGTCGGGTTGTTGAAGTGCGGCAGGGGACGAAATGGAGTCCATGGTGGGTTTCCAGAGTTTGCTTTAGCCGGCGCCCGGCCAGAGGATCCAGCGCGGCGACGGTGGGGTTGGGTCTTCTGCCAATGGCTGGGAGAGAAAGACGGGTTGTGCTGCCCGGAGCGGAACCGGGACGCAGCCTGGCATGGATTATACTTGAACTTCGGCTTGTACCAAAAGGAGCGGGATCAGTCAAACCCGCTCCCCACCCCGAATTTGCCAGCCGCCGAAGGCTTACAGTACAATCATCGTCACAGACACATGACCATCCTGCAAGGAGGCAGCATGCCACACTTTTCCTATCCTCAAGCCGACGCCAGCGACTGGAACACGATTCAGCCCCACGTCGATGCCCTGCTGGCGGTCCCGCTGGGCGCGGACGACGTCGCCGGCTGGCTACGTCAGTGGAGCGCGCTGAACGCCGTGTTGGAGGAGGCCGGCGCTCAGATCTATCGCGAAGTTACCGAAAACACAGCCGACGCGGCAGCCGAACAGCGTTTCGAGCACTTCATGGGCGCCGTCATGCCCAAAGCCCGGGTCGCAGAGCAGGCGCTGAAGCAGAAGCTGCTGGCCGTGCCAGGCTTCGAGCCGGACGACAGCACGGCCTTGCTGTTGCGCCGCTTCGCCAACGAGGCCCAGATCTTCCGCGCCGAAAACGTGGCGCTGGAGAGCAAACTTGCCCTGCTGGGCAACCAGTATAACAAGATCGTGGGCGGCATGACTATCGAGTGGCAAGGCCAGCAGGAAACCCTGCCCCAGGCATCGAGTCGATTACAGGAGCCGGACCGCCTTTCGCGCGAGGCGCTCTGGCGGCGCATCATGCAGCGCTACCTGACCGACCGCGGCGCGCTCAACGACCTCTACATGAAGATGCTGCCGCTGCGCCGCCAGAGCGCCCAGAACGCCGGCTTCAGCGACTACCGGGCCTACCGCTGGCAGCAACTGGCTCGCTTCGACTATACGCCCAACGACGCCTTCATCTTCCACGACGCCATCGAACATGAGGTCGTGCCGCTGGCAACGCAGCTTTACCAGAAGCTGGCCGGCAAGCTGGGCATCGACCGGCTACGTCCCTGGGATAGCGAGGCCGATCCCTATGGCCAGCCGCTGCGCCCCTTCAGCGACGCGACTGAACTGGAGGCAGGCGGGCAACGCATCTTCGATCAGGTAGATCCTGAGCTAGCTCAACACTTCACCGCCATGCGCGGCGGCTATCTGGACCTGGCCTCACGGCCCAACAAGGCGCCGGGCGCCTATTGCAACGGCTTTCCCCTCAGCGGCGTCCCCTATATCTTTATGAACAGTGTCGGCGCCCATAACGACGTAACGACCCTGCTCCACGAGGGCGGCCACGCCTTCCACTTTATGGAGTCGCAGCGCCAGCCGTTGGTGTGGAACCACCACGCGCCCATGGAGTTCTGCGAGGTCGCGTCCATGTCCATGGAACTGCTCAGCGCGCCCTACCTGACGCGGGACAAGGGCGGCTTCTACAGCCAAGCCGAGGCCCGCCGCGCCCACGCCGGCCATTTGCGCAAGATTGTACTCTTCCTGCCCTACATGGCCGTGGTCGATGGCTTCCAACACTGGATCTACGCCGAAGCGCCGGCCGATGTGACGCCGGCCGATCTGGACCGCACCTGGGCCGCTTTGTGGGATCGCTTCATGCCAGGCATCGACTACAGCGGTCTGGCAACCGAAAAAGAGACCGGCTGGCATCGCAAAGGGCATATCTTCGAAGCCCCGTTCTACTACATCGAGTACGGCTTGGCCCAGTTGGGCGCTTTACAGGTCTGGCGTAACGCGCTGGCCAACCAGGCCAAGGCCGTGGCCGACTACCGCGCCGCCCTGGCCCTGGGCTACACCAAGTCCCTGCCCGAGTTGTTCGCTGCCGCTGGCGCCCGCTTCGCCTTCGACCGCCAGACCGTGGGCGAGCTGATGACGTTGGTGGGAGAACAGATGGCGCGGCTAGAGGACTGACAGTGCTGATCCTGGCGAGAGCAGCTCTCAACGCAGCGGGCTTGTTGAGTGGTCGACCAGCACTTAGAGGACTGACAGTGCTGATCCTGGCGAGAGCAGCTCTCAACGCTGCGAGTTTGTCGAGCGGTTGACCAGCACTGTCAGTCCTGCCGAGGGCGCGCTTAGAGGACTGACAGTGCTGATTCTGGCGAGAGCGGGTCTCAACGCTGTGAGTTTGTCGAGCGGTCGACCAGCACTGTCAGTCCTGCCGAGGGCGCGACCCAGCGGTCGAACTAAAGCACTAACTCCGCCATCACGCGCACATTGAGCGGGTTGGGATCGGCGATGTTGAGAGTGGTCACGGGACTGTTGCGCCACAGCGCCAGTCGCTCGGCGATGCGCTCCTTCGGACCGCACAACGCCACCGCGTCCACCAGCTCGTCGGGCACGGCCATCACCGCCTCCCCCTTGCGACCGGCCAGATAGGCCTCCTGGATCGCGTCGGCCGCCCCCGCGAAGCCGTAGCGGCAGGCCAGGTCGTGGTAAAAGTTCTTGCCCTTGGCGCCCATGCCGCCCACGTAGAGAGCCAGGAAGGGCTTGACCGCCGCGCGGCACGCGTCCACGTCATCGCCCACCACCACCGGCACAGTCGCGGCGATGTCGAAGCGGGTCAGGTCCTTGCCGCCGCCGGCCTTGGCGAAGCCGGCCTCGATCTGCGGCCCGTAGACCGCGTCGTAGTGCTCCGGCGAGAAGAAGACCGGCAGCCAGCCGTCGGCGATCTCGGCCGCCAGCTCCACGTTCTTGGGGCCGATGGCCGCCAGGTAGATGGGCAGGTCAGGCCGGCCGTGGATGATGCTCTTCAGCGGCTTGCCCAGACCGGTGGCGTCAGGGCCGGCGTAAGGCACCTGGTAATGCTCGCCCTGGTGGACCAGCGCCTGCTCGCGCTGCACGATAGTGCGCACAATGCCGATGTACTCGCGCGTCTTGCCCAGCGGTTTGCCGTAGGCCGCGCCGTGCCAGCCCTCGACCACCTGGGGGCCGGAGAGGCCTAGCCCCAGCAGCATGCGGCCGGATGAGAGTTGGTCCAGCGTGATGGCGGTCATGGCCGTGTTGGCCGGCGTACGGCCCGGCATCTGCATGATAGCCGTGCCCAAGTGGATGCGCTCCGTCAGCGCGCCGATCCAGGCCAGCGGCGTCACCGCGTCGGAGCCATACGACTCGGCCGTCCACACCGCGTAGAAGCCCAGGCGGTCCGCTTCCTGGATCAGGTCGATGGGCAGTTGAATCCGCGCGCCAGAGTAGCCGATGTTGAGGCCGAGGCGGAGGGGCATGGGAGGTCTCCTTGGGAAGTGGAACTGAGGGAACTCAAGAGAACTCACACAACCTGCGGGAATACAGAATACGCCTTGAGACAGGATGTGCTGGAGTGATTATACCTGAGTGGAGGGGATCGACAATTCGCTAGCGAACAACCACGATAGGCGAAGCAGCCATGACACGCTCACCCTGAACTGTGACGAAGACCCAGACGTGGTAGAGACCAGGCTGGCCGTCGAAGTCGAGAATAGCGCGTGAACGGAATCGGTCGCCGTCGACGGTCGTGCGCGGTACGCGGAAGAACTGAGCAGCCGATTGGTAGCTACTGGTTTCGTTCAACTGCTCCAGAGACATGGGCTGCGGGAAAGGCTCACAGGCCAGGTTGATCAGCGGGTCGCTGGCGCCGTCCAGCAGCCGGCCGCCGATCTCCACCTCCGCGCCGACGGGAAGCTCAGCCGGCAGCGGGTCCAGCTCCACGTAGCGGTTGACGAACTCCTGCACCAGGCGCATCTCACCGATATCGGCACGGTAGGCAATGCCGATGCCGACGTAGGTGTGGGAGGGATCCATGATGTTGCGGCGATGGCCAGGACTGTCCATCAGGCTCAGGTGGGCATCCAGCACTCGCTGCGGCCAATCTTCGATTGGTGCGGGCTGGTCGTTGCTGGTGCGCCAGAAGGCGTGGATATTCTCGAAGACCGCATCGGTCATACCGGCATCTAGCGCAGCGCGGTGGTCAGGGCCGTAGCCGTCGCGATTCCAATGGCTGAAGAACGGGCCGGTCAGCATGTCCTCGGCATGGGCTTGGGCCACTTGGGCTGCGGCGTCGTCCCAGGCAACGGGGGAGAGGCCTTCGGCCGCGCGGCTTTGGTTGATGAGGTTGAGGGCTTGGGCTTGATAGCGCGCCGAATCTGGCGCTGCGAGATCTAAGGATGCCGAAGGCGTGGGTGTCGGTCGGGCCGAGGTCGGAGTCGGCGAGGGTTGGCCTGTAGACTCGGCCGGTGTGGCATCAGACCCTGGCGAAAGGGGCTGGACAGGCGGCAATTCCACAGCTACGGCGATCGTCGCTGTAGGCGCAGAGACAGATTCGCGCGCTTGCTGCTCTTGATCGCATCTGAACAGCAACCAGCCCAGGCCGGCGCCCAGGCACAGAAACAGCAGCGCCACAGCACCGATCAGCAAAAACGGCGTTCGACGGGGTCGGTGTTCGGGCCAGTCGCTGTCAGCTAGTTCAGATGAGTTCCAATCCATGATAGGACACGTGTCATGCTCCGGCCACAAGCTGGGGGTCGTCAATCAGATAAATAACGCGCGACTGCTTGAGGGCGCCAGCCAAGACGTCACTGGCAAAGCTATTGTTTGCGGCAACTGCCCAAAAAGAGCTGTCTGTGGCACCCATAAGCACTCTTCACGACCCAGCATTAAGGCCAAGCTAAGATAGATCGAGTGATTCGGCACATCGCAGCGGATCGCTACCAGCCGTCGATCGCTCCGAACTCCATGTCGGTCTCTTTACGGATGCGACGACGCTGCAGGACCCAAACAGCGAACCCGACCAGGAGGAACAGAACAAGGGTACCGCCCGCAACAATCAGGGCGAGCTGCAGATCGATGACTGCTGCCCGACCAGCGGTTGCGTTGATCTGCAGCGCCTCTCCAGAAACCATCTCCCAGTTGAGCATCCGATTGGAGATGCTTGACGCATTGTACTCTGTAGGCTTGCCTGGCAGGATCACATGCGTGGTCAGTTTGATGCCTGTCAGAGCGGATGTGGTCGCCGGGTCCAGCCGCGCCCGCAGGCCGAAGGGATCGGACCTGTTGTCTGGATCGTGCCATGCCTCAAATTCGGCGAACGGCGAGGGGATGGTCACATCCGGAGCGACCAGGCTGATGATGCCGGTCAGCAACTGCGGTGTGTTGACAAACGCGTTAAGATCGCCGACGCTGTTGAAGTCCACAACCAACGCGTTATACACGCGCCCTGCGCGCTTTGTCTCAGTCAGATGCACCGACGCGCTGGATTCCTCGGCAATCGTGCGTTGAGCCTCGACAAGCGCTGGCCCTAGCAGCGGATCTACCAACGGATGGACTGCGATCTCCACCATGGCCGCGTTGCTGCCGTCATCGTAGATATCGAGGGTCAGGTGAACGTCCGGCTTGGCCGATTCAGGGATGGAATCACAGCTCGGCAAAAACAGGACAACAAAAGCCAGAACCAGCATCAGGCTGAGCCATGGCCCGCGAGTTCTAATCCACATATGCCTTCCTCCTGGATTACCGAGAAACACGGCGCGTATTCGAGACATTGTGATGCTCGATCTTTCTTAGCTTGGCCTTAAGGCTGGGTCGTGAAGAATGCTTATGGGTGCCACAGACAGCTCTTTTTGGGCAGTTGCCGCA
>JAAEKA010000113.1 GCA_014155705.1 Anaerolineae bacterium clx_CAG2
TCGGAGACGGTGATGGCGGTGTAGCGCACGCCGACATACTTGTCGCTGACGTATTTGAAAAAGAGAAGGGCGAGAATTGGACCTTAATACTGGCGGTAAACATACTGCCGCGCAACTCATAGTGGCTTTACCAGAAAGAGGAGTAGAGTTTAGATTTGTTGACTACCACGGTGCTCCAATACATGTCTGGCCATTGTGCACTTTGTAGAGGTTGCGACCTAAGCCGACGCCGAGCCAGTCCCTTCTCCCTTTCGCTCCACCCACGCCTCCAACACCTTCTGATGCCGCGCCTCCAGCTTGACCAGGCGCCGCTTGCCGGCCAGCAGCGCCTCGGCCTGCTCGAAGCTCAGCCCATGGACTTTCATAAGGTAGCCAGCGACCAGCGTGGCCGAGCGACCGCGGCCCTTGGCGCAGTGCACCAGGATGCTGCGCCCCTGGCTGGCCTGTTCCTGCATCCACTGCACGCCGGCGTCCAACACCTCCGGCTGCGGCACCGTCACGTCCAGCACCTTGAGCTTGGTGTGCGCGATGCCGTGCTGCCCGTAGAAGGCCAGGTCGCTGCTGCGCTCCTCACGGATGTCGACGACCGCGTCGATGCCGTGGTCGATCAGGAACTGGTAGTCGCGCTGGTAGGTCGGCGCGCCGCCCAGCCATAGCGTCTCACTGATACTGTCGTGCGGCGCAATCTGCGTGAACCACAGGTTGTCGCTGACCTTTTCGTGGTAGAAGCGAATGGCGGGATAGAGTTGGTCGAATACCCAATGAAACGGATTCATGATGCTCCGAATGTCGGCAGGATCGGGCGCAGGGGCGCCTGCGAAATTATAGCACGGTCCAGGCGCTACATCAAGAGAGCCATCCATGCGTTTGGCCGCACAACCGGCAATGAAAACGCCTCGACTTGGCGAGGACTCCTGAACTTGTTCAGGCGTTTCTAAGCCAGATCGTTTGACCAACCGGCGTCCCTGCCCTATAATGTCATGCTATGGCTGATCTCATTCTTTTCAACGGCAAGTTTTGGACGCAAGACCCTCGTTTTCCCGAAGCAACAGCCGTGGCCGTGCAGGCCGGGCGCATCCAGGCCGTGGGCGGCGACGCCGAGATCAAGGCGCTGGTCGGGCCGGGCGCGCAGGTGATCGACCTGGGCGGCCGGCGGGTGCTGCCGGGGCTGACCGATGCGCATTTTCACTTCCAGGGCTGGGCGCTGAGCCGGCGCGAGCTGCCGCTAGCTGGCCTGTCCTCGCGCCAGGCCGTGCAGGAGGCGCTGAGCAAAGCTGTCCAAACCACGCCGCCCGGTGGTTCCCAATGGATTAAAGGCCAGGGCTGGAACGAGACCGACTGGCCGGAGCCGCGGCTGCTGACCCGCCACGACCTGGACACAGTGGCCCCTGACCACCCGGTGATTCTTTGGCGCAGCGACCTGCACCTGGCCACGGCCAACACGCTGGCGCTGCGCCTGGCCGGCATCACGGCCGAGACCCCCGACCCGCCGGCCGGCGTCATTGACCGCGACGCGGCCGGCCAGCCCACCGGCGTGCTGCGCTATCAGGCCATGGAGCGCGTAGACGCGGTGCTGCCCCAGCCGACCGAGGCCGAGATCGACGCGGCCATGCGTGACGCCATCGCCGAGGCCCACCGACTGGGGCTGACCGGCGTACACGACTTCCGCATTGGCGACGCGGCCGAAAGTCGAGGCGCGTTCCACGCCTGGCAGCGGCTGCACGCGGCCGGTGAGCTGAGTCTGCGGGTGTGGATGATGTTCGACGGCACGCTGTTGGACGAGGCCATCGCGTTGGGGTTGCGCACTGGCTTTGGCGACGATCGGCTGCGCATCGGCGGCGCCAAGTATTTCGCCGACGGCTCGCTGGGCGCGCGCACGGCCTGGATGCTGGAGTCGTACAACGACGGCGGCAGCGGCCTGCCCGTCGTCCCGATGGCTGATCTGGCCAACGCCATCGAGCGCGGCGCGGCCGCCGGCCTGCCAGTCGGCATCCACGCCATCGGCGACCGCGCTATCCGCGAGCTGCTGGACGTCTTCAGTGAAGTGCTACCGAGGGTGGCTCGGTCGGAGACCGGCCACAGCGGCAGTGCGCTCCCCCAATCTACCAATCTACCAATCTACCCTTCCCCCATTCCCCACCGCATCGAACACGTCCAGCACAGCACACGCCAGGACTTACTGCGGCTGGGGGCATTGGGCCTGGTTGCCTCGGTGCAGCCCATCCACCTGGTGGATGACATGGCGCTGGTGGAGCGGACCGTGGGGGAGCGGGGGCGATGGGCCTACGCCTTCCGCACCTTGCTGGACAGCGGCGCAGTACTGGCGCTGGGCTCCGACTGCCCGGTGGCCTCGCCCAACCCCTTCTGGGGCATCCATGCCGCCGTTACCCGCCAGCGCCGTGATGGCACGCCGGCTGAGGGCTGGTATCCTGAGGAACGGTTGACCGTGGCCGAGGCCGTGGCCGGCTACACCCTGGGTTCTGCCTATGCCAGCGGGCAGCTCGACCGGTTAGGCAGTATCACGCCCGGCAAGCTGGCCGATCTGGTGGTACTGGACCGTGATATCTTCACCGTGCCGCCCAAAGAGATCGCCAGCACGCAGCCCGTGCTGACCATCTTCGACGGCGCGCTAGTCTACAGCAACGGTTTGTTGCAATAAAGGATGATACGATGCGCTATAGATTATTGGGCAGATCGGGTTTGCGAGTGTCGGAATTGTGCCTGGGCACGATGACCTTTGGCGAGGACTGGGGCTGGGGCGCGTCCAAGGAGGTCAGTCGCCAGATTTTTGACGCCTTTGTCGAGGCCGGCGGCAACTTCGTCGACACGGCCTCCAACTACACCAACGGTACGGCTGAGCGCTTCGTTGGCGAGTTCATCGCCAGCCAGCGCGACACCTTCGTCGTTGCGACCAAGTACACCCTGCGCCGGCCGGGCGCAGATGCCAAAGACCTCAACGCGGGCGGCAACCATCGCAAGAACATGGTGCGCACCGTGGAACAGTCGCTCCAGCGCCTCAACACGGACTTCATCGACCTGTTCTATTTGCACGTCTGGGATTTCACCACCCCGATCGAGGAGATCCTGCGCGGGTTGGATGATCTGGTGCGGGCAGGCAAGGTGCTGCACGTGGGCATCTCCGACACCCCGGCCTGGATCGCCTCTCAGGCCCAGGCCATCGCTGATCTGCGCGGCTGGAGCCGTTTCGTGGCCTACCAGGGCGAGTACAACCTGCTGGAGCGGGGCATCGAGCGCGATGTGCTGCCCATGACCCGCAGCCTGGACATGGCTGTGCTGGCCTTCAGCCTGCTGGGCGGCGGCGCGCTGACCGGCAAGTTCAACCAGCCGGCCGGACCTGGTGAGCCAACGCGTGCCCGCCGTGCCAGCGAGCTGCAGCAGGCCGTCGCGGCCGAGGTAGTCAAGCTGGCCGAGGAGCTGGGTCGCACGCCATCACAGGTCGCCATCAACTGGGCGCGCCAGCAGTCGCCCAACATCATTCCCATCCTGGGCGCGCGGCGCCTGGCCCAGATCGAGGACAACCTGGGTGTCCTGGACTTCTCGTTGAGCGCAGACCACCTGGCGCGGCTGTCGGCCGTCCATCCCCTGGAACCCGGCTATCCGCACACCTTCTGGAACGACTTTGTGCGCCGCGACCTGATCTTTGGCCAGCGCGTGGATGAACTGGAGCATGCAGGCCAGTAACAAGATCTTTGCTCCAGATCGTCGCCGGCGCCCGAATCTGCGCTTGCCGCCTGCCATCCGCAACTTTCAACTATGGACTCACTCCCTGTCCGCCTCCTCCACATCGCCGACATCCACATCGGCATGGAAAACTACGGCCGTACCGACCCGCAGACCGGGCTGAACCAGCGCGTGATGGACTTTCTGCGCCGGCTGAGCGACGCGGTGGACTACGCGCTGGATCACGAGATCGACGTGGTGATCTTCGCCGGCGACGCCTACAAGACGCGCGACCCCAATCCTACCTTCCAGCGCGAGTTTGCCCGGCGCATGAAGCGACTGGCCGACGCCGGTATCCCGGTGGTGATGCTGGTGGGCAACCATGACCTGCCGGCCGTGGCCCAACGCGCCACCAGCATCAGCATCTTCAGCACCCTGGACGTGCCCAACACTATCGTGGGCGATCGCGAGAAGTTGTGGCAGATCACATGCCGCCGCGGCCAGCCGTTGCAGGTAGCGACGGCGCCCTATCCGCTGAAAAGCGGCCTGCTGACCGACGAGGCCACACGCGGCAAGTCCATCGCCGAGGTGGACGGCATGATGCAGCAGGCGCTGGCCGAGAACATTCGCGGGCTGGCGGTCGAGGCCAGGCAGCGCCCCGAAGTGCCGGCTGTGCTCACCGGCCACTTCAGCGTGCAAGAGGCCAGCCAGGGCAGTGAACGCAACATCATGATCGGCCGCGACGTGTCTGTGGCGCGCAGCGTGCTGGCCGATCCGGCCTGGGACTACGTCGCGCTGGGCCATATCCACAAGCATCAAAGCCTCAACGGCGACATGCACCCGCCCGTGATCTACAGCGGCAGCATCGAGCGCATCGACTTTGGCGAGGAGCGGGAGCCTAAGGGGTGGGTCGTGGCGGTCATCGAGCGCGGCCGGGCTGGCTGGCAGTACGTGACCCACTACAAGCGGCCCGCGCGGCCCTTCGTCACCATCGCCGTGGATGTACGGGAGGAGACGGGCGATCCCACGCCGGCCGTGCTGGCGGCCATCGAGCAACGCGACCTGACCGATGCCGTGGTGCGGGTGACGCTGCGCCTGCGGGCCGAGCAGGAGACGCTGTTGCAGGAGCGGGAGGTGCTGCGCGCGCTGGACCAGGCCGCGTACTACGTGGCCGGCGTCAGCAAAGACGTGGAGCGGTCCGAGCGGCAGCGGTTGGGCGCTGTCTCGGTGGAATCGCTGGCGCCGCTGGAGTTGTTGACGCGCTTCTTCGAGGTCAAGGGCGTGGCGCAGGAGCGCAAAGAGCACCTATTGCAGGCGGCTGAGGAGATCATGGCCGAGCAGGCGTGATGTGGCAATCTTACTTGTCAGGCTGTTGCTCGATGGCCTGCGCCGAGAAATCCAGGTTGTGGACTTAACGATCATGAAAGACTTCACATTGTTGGCCGTCTTTGCTCATCCCGACGACGAGGCCTTCGGTACCGGCGGCGCACTGGCCAGATATGCGGCCGAGGGTTGCGACGTTTACCTGGTCACAGCCACGCGCGGCGAAGCGGGGCAGATCGCCCTGCCCGAGTTGGCGACGCCTGCCAATCTGCCGGCCGTACGCGAGCGCGAGCTGCGCTGCGCCTGTCAGACCTACGGCATCCACCCGCCCATCTTCCTCGATTATCTGGACGGCCAACTGCCTATCGTCCACCAGGGCCAGGCCGTGGGCAAGCTGGTCAGGATCATCCGCGATCTGCGACCGCAGGTGCTCATCACTTTCGGCCCCGACGGCATTTATGGCCACTACGACCATCTGGCCGTACATCGCTGGGCTACGGCGGCCTGTGAGCTGGCGGCCGATCCCGATTGCTATCCTGACCGCGATGCCTGCCAACCGCATCAGATCAGCAAGCTCTACTACCGGGTCATGCCGCAGGAGGTGTTGGATGCCTGGAGCCCCGAAGGCCGGCCGGGGGCAGTGATGATGGACGGCGTGCCCTTCCCCTTCGTGGGTTATCCCACCAGCGAGATCACCGCCATCGTCGACGTGGGCGCCTTTGTCGAGTCGAAGCGCCAGGGGATCCTCTGCCACGCCACTCAGGTGGGCGATGCCAGCCGCTACGCAACCGCCCCCGACGAGGTGCTTGCCGATCGTTGGTTCCGTCAGGAGACTTTCCGCCTGGCTCGTTCAACCGTGGGCTGGCCCGATGGCGTGGAGAGCGATCTTTTCGAGCGATTGCGTTGAGCAGTCGACAACAGCACACGCAAACGGCGCCTGGCCAGAAGCCAGACGCCGTTTTTGAGTCTTCGTGACTTGCAGGTTCAGTGAGCAGCCGGACAGGCTGTTACCAGAGAGACAGACCTACAGCGAGCAACGCGGCCGAGACGCACACGACACACAGACACAGCACCAGTAAGATGCCCAGGATCCACCAGAAGGCGCGCGCGCCGCTGCTTTGCGCCGATGTTCCACCGCCAAAGGGCGAACAGCCGCCAGGTGGTGGCGGGGGAGGAGGAGGAGGCGGTGGTGGCGGTGGCGGTGGCGGGGGCGGCGGCGGTGGGGGCGGCGGAGTCCCAGGCGTGTACTCATAAGCCGCCCTGACATCCCCACGCCCCGTACCTTGCGTGTTGGCGTCCAGCCCCAGGTTGACAGCCGTGGCCATCAAGCGCTGCTTGACCTCAGCCGGCGTGATGCCTGGCAGGGCCTCCAGCAACTGAGCCGCTGCGCCGGCGGCATGAGGCGTAGCCATGCTGGTGCCAGAGGCCGACGTGTAGCGGGCGTCGATCACCGACCCCATGGACGTGCCCTGGGCGCGCGCGGCGATGATATTGAAGCCGGGGAAGCACAGGTCGGGCTTGATGCGGCCATCGCTGGTTGGCCCGCGCGACGAGAAGCTGGTAATCTGGTCGCTGTCGTTGGTGGCGCCGATGGTGATGACGTTGCGCGCGCAGCCGGGCGAGCCGACTGTTCTGGCCCCTGGCCCCGAGTTGCCAGCGGCTACGCATACCACCACACCCTGGTTGACCGCCTCATCGCACATGGTCGAGAGGGCGTCGCTCCCGTCGTAGGGGCCGTTGGAGCCCAGCGAAAGGTTCAACACATGCGCGCCCTGCTGCACGGCCCAGTCCACGCCAGCCATCACGTCGCTGGTCATGCCGCTGCCGTTGTCGCGCAGCACCTTGGCCACCAGAAGCTGAGCCTGGGGGGCCAGGCCGATGTAGCGGCCGCCGGAAGCCTCGCCGCTGCCGGCGATGATGCCGGCCACATGGGTGCCGTGGCCATTGCCGTCGACGCCGCCCGGCTTGCTGCCGGTGAAGTCCCTGGACTCCAGAATGCGGTCGCCGAAGTCGGGATGATCAGGGTCGATGCCGGTGTCGATCACGGCCACCTTGACCCCGGTGCCGTCGAAGCCCAAATTCCACAGATGCGGCGCGCGGACCTTGGGCGCCGACACGTCCAGCAGAGCGTAGACCGGCAGGTCCTCCCAGATGCGTTCCACGAAGGGCTGTTTCTCCAGCTCCATCAACGCCTGAGGGGGGCCGCTGACGGGCTGTGCTGGGATCAGGCTGAACTGCTGGCCCATGGCAATCCCCACCTCTGCCGCCGCGGCCGTGTCGTTGAACGCGTGCATCGTCTCGGCGCTGGAATACTGGACGATGGCCTGCACTGGCTGATCGGTCCCGCTGTCGACCATGCGGGTTAAAAAGGTCTCGCTCATGCGTACCTCCTGACGAGCTGAAAGAACGGTTGAATGTTGTATTACCATAAACGGGTCTACGTGCCGCTTTACAGCGCGTAGACCGGTCGATCCTCTTCCACGTAGCGAATCCACGGCAGATCCAGCAGGCTCAGTCCCGCGGCGCCGCTGCATGTGACTGCAAAGGTGGGCGCCAGCGTCAAGCTGCGCCGAATGGTCACGCCGCGCGCAACCAGAGCCTGTTTGTAGCTGGCATCGATCTGGTCGACGCGCAGCAGCAGCAAGAATTCAGCATTGGGCTGGGCTTGCAGGGTGTGCTTAAGTTGGGGATCGATTTTTGCTGTAGTCATGGCCAGTCCACCGGAAATAGTTTCGCTTATTGTAGCACGCATGGCGGAACAAGACAACCGCGAGTTTCGCGGCCGGCTTTGGGTGATCTGCGCCTGTTTGTCTGGGCGCTGGCCGGCTCTGGAGGCGGAACCATTCCACAGAGGCGGGCGTCTCAAAACATGCCCCCGTCAGTGTTCACGGGATGCGAGAAACCTGATATAAACGTCACGACGGCTGTTGCAGCTACATTGAATCTTATGAGGAGCGCGGAATGGATCGTTTGAGCAGGATTGGGCTGGTGTTGATCATGTTGTTAGGGATGTTGCTGCCTGCGGGAGTCTCCGGCCAGGAGGCGCCTGTCGAGGAAGCCGCGCCGCGCGTGACAGAGACGCACGCTGACGGACTGATTTTCGAGATTGATGTTCCCCTGCCCGCCATGGAGGAAGTTCAGGTCGATGGCCAGATTTTTCAGCGTCTGAGCCTGCCGGGTTACGTGGCTGCGGGCGCGGCCGGCCAGCCTGAACTGCCCCAAACCAGCGTCATGCTCGGCATCCCGGCCGAGGGTGGGGTCGAGTTGCGCATTCTCGATGCCAAGGTTGAGGATTTGCCCGGATTCCACATCGTCTATCCCAGCCCGGAGCATGTGGTGCAGCGCGACCCGGACAGCGGCGCAGCCGACCCTCTGGCAGGCGTGCAGGAGCAGTTCATCTGGGACGCTGCGGCGTACTCGCTGGACCAGTTCCAGCCGGCTGCGGTGGTCTCGGTGGACGAAACCGCCTTCGTGCGCGGCCAGCGGATGGCCAGGGTGCTGATACATCCGGTGCAGTATAACCCGGTCCAGGGCGCGCTGCGAGTCTATCGCACCCTGCGGATCGAAGCGACCTTCACTGGCGCGGCGGACAACATCGCTCAGACTAGCGCACTACCCGATCTGTTCGACCCCCTCTTGCAGGACCAGTTGCTCAACTTCGATCAGGCCCGCGCCTGGCGCAGCGAACGAGGCCAGCCGCTGAGTAGCGGCCACGCGCCTGCCAGCGTCTATCCCGGCGATACATCGAGGACGTGGTTCAAGACCTACCTACGTACCAACGGACTGTACAAAGTGACACTGGCTGACCTGCAAGGCGCCGAACTGGCCCCGCTGGCTGCGGCTAACCCAGCCTATTTGCAGGTCTGGACCCACGGCCAACAGGTAGCTGCCTACTTTGTCGGCGACAACGATGCTCAATTTGAGATGGGTGAGGCGCTGCTCTTCTACGCCGGCATCGAGCCGACCATCTACAGCGAGACCGATGTCTACTGGATCAGCGTGGGCGACACGCCCGGCCAACGAATGGCCACCAGTGATGCAGTCCCGACCAGCGCAGCTACCGACATCAGCGCCTGGACGATGGCGCATCTGGAGGAAGACTATATCTTCCGCAATGATCTGCCGCCCTATCCGGTCAATCCGTCCTACCCGCGCTGGTATTGGGCAGAATTGAACAACCTGTTGGATCCCACATACACGGTCTATGCGACACTGCCAGCGGCGCTTACCAGCGGATACATCGCCAGGCTGCGGGTGCGCATGCAGGGAGGTCTCAATAACCTGTCAGTCAATCCTGATCACCGTGTGCGGATCGAGTTAAACGGCCAGGCTGTGGGTACGATCACGTGGGATGGCTTGGCTGCCGTGGAGCAGGAGTTCCAGGCGCCAGCCACGTGGTTGCGGCGCGGACTCAACACCGTCACAGTGGTCGTTGACGCCTTGCCAACCGTGGTCATCGACCGATCCTTCCTCGACTGGATCGAAATAGACTATCGTCAGTCACTGCTTGCGTTGAATGATCAGGCCGCCTTTGCTGCCGACGGCGGCGGCCGCCGCGAGTTTCAGGTGCAAGGCTTTAGCGGCCAGG
This sequence comes from Anaerolineae bacterium clx_CAG2, assembly GCA_014155705.1. GTDB lineage: Bacteria > Chloroflexota > Anaerolineae > JAAEKA01 > JAAEKA01 > JAAEKA01. The sequence continues at coordinate 9,593 of JAAEKA010000113.1, forward strand.
ATGTGCTGGGCTTTGACGTGACCGATCCGATTGCTCCTGTGCGTTTGACCGGCTTGCAGGTGACGCCGATGGCTGCTCAACCCGACAGCGGCGAAGCGACGGCTGTTGCTGTTGACAGTCAGCATCAGGTCTACCTGCCCATCGCCGGATCGCCAGGACCAGCCAGCAGCACAGCCTACAACGTGCGCTTCAGCCGGACGAGCGCTGATTCGCGCAGCTACGAGGTCGTACGTGTTGCCGCCGTCAGCCGCGTGGCGCCGCTCAGCCGCGACGCTGGCTCTGCACTGCGCAACCCTGCTAATCGAGCCGACTACCTGATGATCGCGCACCGCGACCTTTGGTCCGCGGCTGAGGCGCTGGCCAACTATCGGCGCACCCGTGGCCTGTCGGTGGCTCTGGTCGATATTCAGGATGTCTATGACGAGTGGAGCAACGGTCGGTTGGACCCTGGAGCGATTCGCGATTTTGTCGCTTTTGCCTATGGCAACTGGCAATCGCCGGCTCCTTCCTACTTGATGCTGTTGGGCGGCGGCCATTTCGATTATCGCATGCGCACCGGCCTGACGATGCAGCCTGTGCTGGTGCCCACGTACTTCGCCTGCGTCGACCCTTGGGTCTGTGAGGTGGCCGTCGACAATGAGTTCGTGACCGTCAGCGGCAGCGACCGCGTGCCTGACCTGGCGCTGGGGCGCCTGCCGGCCAGAACGCTGGCCGAGGCAACGGTGATGGTCAACAAGATCATTAGCTACGAGAACAATCCGCCGGCAGGCGCCTGGACAGGCACGCTAACTTTTGTGGCCGACAATGCCCGGGATGCCAGCGGCGCGCCCGACCCGGCGGGCAATTTCGAGGCGCTCACTAATGGGATCATGACGCTGGTGCCCTCTCAATACACGGCCAATCGGGTTTTCTATGATCCCTATCCCAACGACGACAACAACGAGCCCTACCGCTATCGAACGCCCAGTGACACGACTGACGCCATCGTGGCCGCAGTCAACGGCGGCGCGGTTTTCCTGAACTACATTGGCCACGCCAGCGTTACCACCTGGTCCCATGAGGCGATTTTGCGGGCGCGCGACGATGGCCGCAACGACGTGACTCGCTTCACTAACGGCCCGCGCCAACCCATTGTCCTGGACATGGCTTGCGTCAGCGGTAACTTCGCCGATCCAACATTCACCGGCATTGAGGTGATGATGCTGGGCTGGACGACCGGTGGATCGGTAGCCGGCTGGGGCGCTACCGGCTTTGGTGTGGCCACTGGCCATGACCACCTGCACCGCGGCTTCTACCAGGCTGTCTTCAACGGTGGCGTCCGCACGCTGGGGGTGGCTACGACCGCAGGCAAGCAGGCGCTGTGGGCGTCGGGGCGCAGCTTGGACCTGATGGACACATTCGATTTGCTGGGCGATCCGGCCTTGCGTATCAACTTACAGCCAACCGCCAACTAAACGAGCGCCCTCTAGAAACCGGGAGTTTGTACTGGCTGGATCAACCCGAAGCGCTCACGAAAACTCCCGGTTTCTCCGTGTACGGCCGGCAGATTTCTGCCGGCCGACGAGAAGGACTGCCTAACCACTGAGAGTCTCAGGCTTGACACGCCTCTGGCCCTATGCTACCATCGCTCGCTGCCGCTGACCGTAGTCACTTGGCCGAAGGAGAACAAACACCAATCATGAGCCGCTTTGCACTGCGCACTATCCCGCTTGTTATCATTCTGTTAGCTTCCTTGTTGGAAGCCGCGCCCGCGCGCGCCAATGTCAGACTGAGTTTTTTCGCTATCGAACAAGGGCCAAGCCCCAGTCAACTGGTTGTCAAATGGACCACTGAGACAGAGACCAACACGGCCGGTTTTCGCATCCTGCGCGGCGCTAATGCCAATTCGGCCCAGGCCGCGGTGATTCATACCGAGCCGGCGCGTGGGTCTGCTACCACAGGATATGAATATGAATACACAGACGGCGGCTTGACGCCGGGGCAAGTGTACTACTATTGGTTGGTCGAGTTGG
>JAAEKA010000114.1 GCA_014155705.1 Anaerolineae bacterium clx_CAG2
CGGCCGTCAGGTGGCGCTGGTGGCGCTCAACGACAATGGCCGTCCCGACGAGGCGCGCCAGCGCGCCGCCAATCTGGCCATCGATCGCGATGTGCTGGGCGTGCTTGGTCCTTTGCACAGCGAAACTGCCGCTGCAGCCGGGCCGGTGCTGGCCGCGCAGGGGCTGTCCTGGATCCCGCTGTCCAACCTGGCGCCCGCTGGACAGCCCGGCGATTTGGCCGCAGATGCCTACGACGCGGCTAATCTGTTGCTGGACGCCATGGAGCGCGCCGGTCAGCAGAGCGATGACCTGACCCGGTCAGCGGTGCTCCAGGCATTAAGCGAACTGGGCGCAGCCGGCCGACCGCGGTTTGGTTCCGCTGTGTCTGTGCATCGTGGGTGATATGCGATGAAAAACCTGTTGTTGTCGTGGGAATATCCTCCCCACCTGAGCGGCGGTCTGGGCCAGCACGTCAAAGAGCTGGTGCCTGCCTTGCTGGAGTGCGATGCGGGGTTGGAGTTGCACATCATCACGCCAGCCTTTGGCGGGGAAACCAGCCACGAGAGCCGGGGGCGCTTGCACGTCCATCGGGTTGCAACACCGCTGCCATCTGACGACCGCGTCTACGACGATGTGCTTGCGGCTAATCCAGCCTTTGTGGAGGTGGCCGAGCAGGTGATCGAGGCCAGCGGCCCCTTCGATTTGATCCACGTGCATGATTGGCTGCCCAGCTTTGCCAGCATTGAGCTGCAGGAAGCCTTCGGTCTGCCGCTGGTGGCCACGATTCACGCCACTGAGCGGGGACGCTACCGCGGCGTGTTGTACAGCGACATGTCGCGGGCGATCGATGCGGCCGAACAGCGGCTGGCGCGTCAGGCGCAGCAGGTAATCGCGTGCAGCGTGGCCATGCAGCACGAGGTGAGCGACTTTTTCGACGTGCCGGCCGAGCGCATCAACGTGATTCCCAATGGTATCGACGGCAGCCATTTGCGCCGGTTGAGCAGCAAGGATCTGAGTGATTTTCGCAGACGCTATGCCCGGCCTGACGAACGCATCATTTTCAACGTAGGGCGGATGGTCTACGAGAAGGGCGCCGATTTGCTGGTGGAGACTGCCCCTCAGGTGCTGCAGCAGGCGCCCGACGCCAAGTTCGTGATCGGCGGCCGCGGACCGCTGTTCTCCTCACTCAGCCAACGCATCGACGCGATGAATCTGCACGACAAAGTGCTGCTGACCGGTTTTCTCAGCGACGAGGAGCGCGATCAGCTCTATGTGGTGGCGGATTTGTGTGTGTTCCCCAGCCGGTATGAGCCCTTTGGCATCGTAGCGCTGGAGTCCATGGCGGCCGGCACGCCCGTGGTGGTCAGCGATGTGGGGGGGTTGGGCGCCGTGGTGCAGCACAACCAGACCGGACTTACGGCCTACGCGGAGAATGTACACTCGTTGGCCTGGGCGATTGTGCGCGTGCTGAACGATCCCCAGGCTGCCAGCGCGCGCGCGAAGCTGGCCCAGGAGTATGTCGACTCTTGCCTGGCCTGGCCGGTGATCGCAGGCGCGACGCTGGATGTGTATGAGGCGGTGGCCAGCGCCCGGTAGGCGGCGATCTGTGATCGGTTGCGTTCGATGGTGGTGGAACAAAAAAACGGTGGGCAGCTCCAGCTGCCCACCGTTTGCTGTTTACCGATCACGCGATAGCGGCTACTGCGCGCTGGCCATGATTTGGGTCTTGCCGGTGCTGCTGTCCTGGCTGACCAGGAGGGAAAGCTGAACGCCCTCTTTGGTGAAGGTGAAAGAGGCCATGTCGCCCATGGCGACGGACCCCTGTTCATCCTTGGTCCAGCCGAGACCAACCAGGACCTCCTCATAAAAAGCGATGACCTCTGCAACCGGCGTATCGCTCTCGATCATGGCGAAGTTGGCGCTGGCGGCCTGGAAGCGGCCATCGTCGGGCATGGGGAAGGCGCCTTCGAAGCCGGCCAGGTTGGCGCCCGCCGTGGCTTCCTCCGGCAGTTCGATGGTGATAGCGCTGTTGACGTCCTGTAGCTCGAAGTTCATCTCGATGACGCCGGTAACCAGGCTAGGGTCAAAGATGCCGCCGTTGCCGCTGGCCACTTCGATGGTCAGCACGTACTTGGTGACGAAGCCGCCGTCTTTGGCAATCCATACGTCACCTGTGGCGGTGACATCACCTACATCCTCGCCGAAGATCTTGCCCAACACCTGCTCGTCGAACTCAAAATGGCGGCTGTCGATACCTCCGATCTCCTCGTCAGGCCGCACCCGCCGCATCTCTTCCAGATCGCTGAAGATGTTGCCGCTGGTGATCATGGAGAGCTCTGGGTCGGCGAAGGGAGATTCTTCGGTGGAGACCCGCATCCAGCCTACATCTTCGCCGGCAAACATGTACATGTCGTTGCCGATCTGGAAAGACTCCATGGCGCCCTGCTCGGCGCTCGGGTCTGTGTTGTCGACGAAGTTCATGACCATGCGGCGGGCTTCAGGATCGCGCGTGTACTCGGTGATGATCTCAGCCGTGTCGTCGATGGGCTCGCCCTCGGCGTCGACTCCCTTGCTGCTAAAAGATACGACCAGGCGATAGCTTTCCAGCTTCTCCAGCGCGGCCAGTTGATCTTCGCTCAGGACCACTTCTTCCTCAGCCATCTCAGGCGTGGCAGTCGGCGGCTCAGGGGTGGCTGTGGGCGGAACGGGGGTGTTGGTCGCCGCAGCCGGCGCGGCCGGTTGTTGGGCGCTGGCCTCTGTGGCGGCGGCCGGCGCTTCAGCGACAGGGGCTTCAGCAGCAGGGGCGGCCGGCGCTTCTTCGCCGCCGCCGCAGGCTGCAACGGCCAGCAGCAGCGCCAGCAAAATCAGCAGTGATAAAATACGTTTCATGGGATACGCTTCTCCTTAATGTTCCTGGTCAAACGCGCCGTCCTTCGGCGCGTATGGTGCAGCATGGTACACTCCGGAGCGGCGTTTGTCAAGGATAGCGAAAGAACCGGTTGCGCGTCGATCCGCCAGAAGAGAAGAAATTGTAAGGTTGCTTGCACTGCTTGCATTGCTGTATTCGCTGCCCAGAATGCCCCAGGGGCCGAGGTTGGCCGGAGCGTCGCGCTCAATGCAAGGCCGCGGGTGGGTGCAGGCGGCAAGACGGTCTGACTGCCCGGAGTTGCCGCAAATCGCATTTGATGGCATCATAGGAACAGGTTGAAAACCGCCCGCACAGGCTATGTGTGCTGGACGGCTGGCCGGCCACAAAGAACCTTATGCCAACAGCCAACGATGCAATGCTTTCCTCCATGATCGCCCCTTCTTTCCTGTTGGAGATGCTCTTCGACCGCATGCCTATGGGCATCGCAGTTATCGACCGGGCGTACCGCATCCAGCGTTTCAACCCCACCTGGCACGACTACTCGACGCGCTATGCCCCCCCAGAGGGCGCCCCATTGCGGCCTGGCATCGGCTACTTCGATCATCTGCCCGGCGTTGAATCCACCGTCATCCCTCTGTTCGCGCGTGTGCTGGCCGGGGAGGTCGTCCGGCAGGAGGATGTGCGGCTGGAACTTGCCGGAGTCGTAACGTATTGGGATGTGACGCTGACGCCGTTGGTGGAAGATGGCGAGGTTATCGGTATCCTGAGCGTGACGGTCGACGCCACGGAGCGGGTGCAGGCGCAGCGTAACCTGGAGCAGCGCGTAGAGGAACGCACACGCGAGCTGGAGCGGCGGCGGGAGATTGCGGAGAGCCTGGCCGAAATTCTGTCGATCTTAAATTCCACGCGCAGTTCGCGGGAGATCTTCGCCTACGTTACCCAGCGCTCATGTGAGCTGTTACGGGCCGACGCTTGCCTGCTGTACAGCATCAGCGAAAACGTGATTGTACATGAGGCGCACTATAACCTGCCTGAGAACCTGGCGGCGATGAAGTCGGGCGATCTCTACCGCTCGCAACATAACTTGACGCTGTTGAATCGTCACCCGGTGGCGATTAGCGACGCGGTGGCTCACCTGCATGGCTTGCTGGGGCAGACTGACCTGTCGCCCTTCCAGCGTCGCTGGTATGAGGGCCTGCTTGCCAGCTTCCAAGCCTATCTGGGGATTCCGCTGATCGTCAACGATCAGGTCTTCGGCGGCCTGGTGTTCTATTTCACGGTCAGGCGCGCCTTCGGCGCGGAGGATATTCAACTGGCGCAGACCCTGGCCGGGCACGCAGCACTGGCCATCGAGAATGCCCGTCTGCGCCAGGAGGAGCAGCAGCGCCGGCTGGAGGCCGAACGGCGCCGCCTGGTGGCTGAGAGCTTGCGTGACATCATCCGCATGATCAATGCCAACATTCCGTTGAGCGAGTTGCTCCAGCAGTCGGTAGAACTGGCCGCCCAGCGTCTGAACGCCGCGGCCTGTGTGCTGCACCATTTCGACCTGGAAAACGAGGTCGTTTCACAGGCGGCGAGCTATGGCATGGAGGGCATTTTTACACGGAGCGGCAGCCGTCCGTTTGCTGCGCTCAGACCGTCGGGTGGGGAAGCCTATCTGAGGGCCACCCTGCACAAGCAGCCCACCTATACCAATTATCCGCCTTTGCCGGAGCGCCTGGATGAGATCTGGCGCGACCCGACGATCCCTGATGTCATCAAAGCCGAGAGGATCAGACTGCGGGAGCGCTATGCTGCATCCTTTTCTGTGCCGCTGTTCATCCAGGACAAGGTATACGGGGGGATGGTGTTTTATTACAGCGAGACGCAGGATTTTTTTGAGGAACAGATCCAGTTAGGACTGACTTTTGCCGAGCAGATGGCCCTGGCTATCGAGAACGCCCTGCTGCGCGGTCAGGCGGCCGAGATGGCCCGGCTGGCCGAGCGCAGTCGCCTTGCCCGTGATTTGCACGATGCCGTCACCCAGACCTTGTTCTCGGCCAGTCTGATCGCCGACGTGCTGCCGGCTCTGTGGGAGCGCAACCCTGACATCGGGCGGCAGAAGCTGGCCGAACTGCGCACGCTGACCCGCGGCGCGCTGTCGGAGATGCGCACCTTGTTGCTGGAGTTGCGCCCTGACACCCTGGCCGATGTGGAACTGGGCGACCTCTGCCGCCACCTGGCCAACGCCTTCAGCGGCCGCACGCGCGTTCCTGTGGCCTTCACGCAGGAGGGCCAGGCGCCGCTGCCGCCGCCAGTCAAAGAGGTTTGCTATCGCGTGACTCAGGAGGCGCTGAACAACATCGCCAAGCACGCCAACGCCAGCGATGTGCAGCTACACCTGAACGCGCAGCCGGGCTGGGTCGAGGTCACCATCCGCGACAACGGCGACGGGTTCGACTCTGCCCGGTTGGCGCCCGAAAACCTGGGATTGACGATCATGCGCGAGCGGGCCGAGAGCATCGGCGCCCGGCTGAGCATCGACAGCCAGCCGGGCATGGGTACGCAGGTCCAACTGGTGTGGCGCGCGGAGCGTGCAGACGGAAGCGCGTGAAAGGAGAAAACCCTATGGCCAATACTATCCGGGTGATGATTGTCGATGACCATGCTGTGGTGCGCAGCGGGTTGTCCACGTTTCTGTTGACCTGCGACGATATGGAACTGGTGGGCGAGGCGGGCAGCGGCGAGCAAGCGCTCAGGCTCTGTTCGCAGGCCCGTCCCGACGTGGTGTTGATGGACCTGGTGATGCCTGGCATGGACGGCGCGACCGCCACCCGACTGATTCGTGAGCAGTGTCCCGAGATTCAAGTGGTGGCGCTGACCAGCTTCAAGGAGCGGGAACTGGTGCAGGGCGCGTTGCAGGCCGGCGCCATCGGCTACCTGCTGAAGGACATCTCGGCTGACGAGCTGGCCGGCGCCATCCGCGCGGCCTACGCGGGCAAGCCTACCCTGGCCAGCGAGGCCGCCCAGGTGCTGATCGACGCCACCCGTCACCCCGCCGACCGGCTGGGCTTCGACCTGACCGAGCGTGAGCGGGAGGTGCTGGCGCTGATGGCGCAGGGGATGAACAACAGCCAGATCGCGGAACAGTTGGTGATCAGCATCTCCACGGCGAAGTACCACGTCAGCAGCGTGCTGTCCAAGCTGGGCGCGGCCACGCGCACCGAGGCGGTAGCATTGGCTTTCGAGCACGACCTGGTCACCTGACCAGGTCGTGCTTGACCGATTCGACCAAGACCAAGACTCTCCGGGCTGCCGATGCGGCCCGGAGAGTTTTGCTTTATACTGAAAGCGCCACAAGCAGATCGTTATGCTGTGGGTAGAAGCGATTGAAACAGGAGCAAGGAGACGCGCCATGATCCAGACTAGTGACTACGTGATCGAAACCCACGGCCTGAGCAAGTCTTTCGGCGACGTGCAGGCGCTGCGGGGCGTGGACCTGAGCGTGCCTCGCCACTCGATCTTCGGCTTTCTCGGGCCCAACGGCGCGGGCAAGACCACGCTGATGAAGCTGCTGCTGGGCCTGAGCCGTCCCACGGGGGGCAGCGCCTCGATCTTCGGCCACGACATCGTCGCCGACAGCGTGGCCATCCGCGAGCGCATCGGCTACCTGCCACAGCAGCCACGCTTCGTGGAGCACATGACTGCGCGCGAGAACCTCAGGCTGGCGGCGCGCTTCTTCTTCAGCGGCCCGCCGGCCGCCATCGAAGACCGTTGCGACGAGATGCTGGCGCTGGTGGGGCTGGCCGACAGGGCCGAGCGCCCGATCAAAGGCTTTTCCGGTGGCGAGAAACAGCGGCTGGGCATCGCCCTGGCCCAGGTCAACTATCCCGATCTGTTAATCCTGGATGAACCGGCCTCAGCGTTGGACCCGCTGGGCCGCCAAGCCGTGCTGGATGTGATGATCCGGCTGCGCAAGTACACCACTATCTTCTACTCCACCCACATCCTGGACGACGTGCAACGGGTCAGCGACACCGTGGCCATTCTCAACCACGGTCAGGTGGCGGCCAGCGGGCCCATCGGGCAACTGCTCAGCGGCCAGGACGGTGTGGTCTACACGGTGACGGTCAAGGGCGCGGTCGATGGGTTGGGTGAGCGGCTGGCCGCGCTGCCCTGGGTGACGCAGGCCACGGCCGCGCCCGGGCTACGCAACGGCGTAAGCGCCTGGCATGTGGCCGTCAGGGATGAGACAGAGGCCGAGGCTGCCCTGTTGCGCCATGTGCTGGAGGACCCGAACACGACTGTGGTCGAGTTCAGCCGCAAGCGTTACGAGTTGGAGGAGGTCTTCGTGGACCTGGTCAAAGGAGACGATCATGGCCGTTAACATCGATGCTTCGACTGCGCCCAGCACGGGATTGCTGCGTGTGCAGGAATGGCGCCCGCTGCGCGGTTTTGCTGCTCTGCTGCACAAGGAAAACAGCGCCTGGTGGGGCACCCGTCGCTGGTGGGCCAACGCCCTGCTCTGGGCTGGCATGTTGGGTGGCTTGGTGGCCCTGGTGTTGTGGGTCCTGCCCAGTATGGCCGAACTGGCCGGCGATCCCAGCGTGGCGGCTGCGGGCGGCCCGCTGGCCTTTGGGCTGGAGATGGGCCGCTCCCTTTTCTTTGAGTTGGGGACGTTGGCGCTGGCCATCGGCGTGATCGTGCTGTGGCAGGATGCGATCGTGGACGAGAAGCAGTCGGGAGTTGCCGAGTGGCTGCTGTCTAAGCCGGTTGCGCGGCGCGCCTACATCCTGGCCAAGCTGGCGGCCGCGCTGCTGGCCGTGCTCGCCCTGTTGATCGCTTTGCCGGCCCTGATCGCCTATGGCCTGCTCTCATTGCGAGGCGGCGCGCTCTACCCGCCCGCACCCTTCCTGGCCGGACTGGGCATCATGGTGGTGCATACCCTGTTCTACCTGACCCTGACGCTGATGCTGGGCACGCTGTTCAATTCCCGGCCGCCCATTCTGGGCATCAGCCTGGGCGTGCTGCTGGGGGGCAGTTTACTGGTCAGCTTTTTCAAGCCATCCATCTATATCACGCCGTGGATCATGTCGAAGACTGCGGCATTAGTTGCGTCGGGCCAGCCCGCGCCGCCGGAGTTGCTCTGGCCGCCGCTGGTCGCCAGCGCGCTGTGGTGCCTGATCTTTGTGCTGGCGGCGCTGGCAGCCTTTGAGAAGACCGAGTTCTGATGACCTGTAGAGGACTTCAGAAGTCGCTGGTGTTGACACCCGACGACTTCCGAAGTCTGCCCGTAAAGGATGTCGATATGAAGACCCGAAAACGCCGTGTGCTTGTCGTCGCGTTGCTGGCCCTGCCGGCGCTCTGCCTGCTGCTGCTGGCGGTGTCCTGGCTGAGCAATCTCGCTGCGCCGTCCGGGCCGCAGACGGCTGATCGGCTGGAGGATCTGGACAAGGCGCGCATCGCCGAGGCGCTGCACCTGCGCGGCAACCTGGGGGACCAGGTGTGGCCCGGCTGGGGCGCGGCCAGCATTCCGGCCATCATCTACAACGAGGCCTACGCCTTTCTGGTGGGCCTGCCAGACCCGGCCGACGGCTGGCTGACGGTCCCGCGCCGCATGCAGGAAGGCGGCCCCTGGGAGCGCGTGCCGGACGACGACTTTCTGGGACAGCCCTATTACCGCCAGCCGCTACAGGCCGGCGGCGCCACCCCGCAGAGCTACACCGTGCTGGTGGGCGATGTGTGGGCCAGCAGTTTCATGACGCGAGACTGGATGCTGAGTTCGCTCAGCCGGCAGGTGCGCGACGACTTCAGCCCGCTCTTCCCCCATTGGTGGTTTGCCCGTCAGGCCGTCGGAGGCAGCGACGGCTACATTGCCGGGCTGTTGCACGAGGCCTTCCACGCCTATGCGGGGGCAACGGCCAGGGATCGCCTGGTCGCGGCCGAGACCGCTGGCCGCAACCAGGAGCAGGCCTATCCCTGGGAGGACGAAGCGCTGCGGGCCAGTTGGCAGACTGAGTTGGACCTGCTGCAGCAAGCGCTGCGCGCCGAGTCGGAGGCAGAGTCGGCTGAGCTGGCCCGCCAGTTCGTGCAGCAGCGCGTGTCCCGCCGCCAGGCGGCCGGCTTGAGCGCGCCCCTGGTCGAGTACGAGCGTTGGCGGGAGTGGGCCGAGGGGCTGGCCAAATATGCCGAGTTGGCCATCTGGCGGGCCGGCGCTACGACGCCTACCTACCAGCCCAGCGCCGCCATGCTGGACGATGCTGACTTCAGCGGCTATGCAGGTTTCGCTCGTCGCTGGCAGAACGAGCTGGACACTCTGAGCAAGCGCGCGGGCGACCAGGGCGACGGCCGCTTCTACTACACCGGCATGGCCCAGGCTTTCCTGCTGGACCGCCTGGCGCCGGGCTGGAAAACGCGCGCCTTTGATGAGGGTGTCTGGCTGGATGATCTGTTGGCGCAAGCAGTTGAGTAGTTGAGCAGCAGGTCACGCCAGCAGCGTGACAGCTTTGTCAGCAGGAGCATTGTCCGGCTGCCAGCCGGACCTACGATGGAGATGCCTGTGATTGGCAACATTCTGTGGGACGTGGACGGCACGCTGCTCGACACCTACCCCGCCATCACCTATGCCATCAGCCGGGCGCTGAATGAGCTGGGGCAGCCGGCGGCGCTGAACGTGATCGACGGGCTGGCGCGCCAGTCGATCGAGCGCTGTATCGCGGCCCTGGCCCAGCGCTTTCGGCTGGACCCGGACTTGCTGCGCGGCCGCTACCTGGCGGCGTATGCCGTTGTCCCCCTGGCCAAGCAGCCGCCCTTTCCCGGCGTGGTCGAAGTGTGCGCCTGGATTCAGACGCACGGCGGGCTGAACGTGGCCGTCACCCAGCGCGGCGCCGTCTCGACACAAGCCCTGCTGGACGCGCATGGACTCGCGCGGCTGTTCGCCGGCATCGTCAGCGTCGAGCAGGGCTACCCGCGCAAGCCGGACCCGGCCATGATGTTGGCTGCGCTGGAGATCTATGCCCTGGACCCGGCCGCGACCTGGATGGTTGGCGACCGTGAGCTGGACGTGGAGGCTGGACGGGCCGCAGGGCTGCGCACGTGCCTGTTTGGGCGGGCCTGCCTGGCGCATCCGGCCGACCTGCACATCGACCACTACGCCCATCTGTTGGCGCTGCTGCAAGCGTCCGAGGACGAAGGACTCTGCCATGCTTAGGCTGGCCCGGTCGCGCGATTGGGCGGCGCTGTGCGGCTACGGCCTGTTCATTGGCATGATGGCCGCCGGCTATTACTACAACCTGACCTTTGTGCAACTGGGCCTGGAGGACTTCGGCACGCGCGTGCTGGGACTCAGCGCAGCCGCGGTCGCGCGGGACATGGCCCTGTTGGCGCTGCTGACCTGCGTCGTGTCTATTGCCTTCGGCTGGTGGATGCAGCGGCGAGGCTGGGGCCGGCGCTTCCGGCTCAAGCTGCGCCTGGCCCTGGCGGTGGTGCTGGCGCAGGCGGTGCTGACCCTGGTCTGCCCGCTGGTGCAGACGGAGGCGGCCTTTCTGGCTTGGCTGGCTGCGGTTTCGCTGGCATTGGGAGTTGGGGTGCCGGCAATGTTCTCCCTCCCCGTCGACCTGATCCCGGCGCGGGCGCGCGGCGAGGCCGCGGCCCTGATCACGGCCAGCGCTTACTGCGCGGCCAACCTCTTGCCTTCTGCCTGGACCTTCGAAGTCTTTCGCAGCCAGGCGCTGCTGATGCTGCTGGCGGGCGGTGTGGGCCTGGGGGTGCTGGCCTTTGTGCGCCATCCCTGGCTGGAGCAACTGGCAGGTCAGCACCGGCGGCCGGAGTATGGCATCGGCCGTTTCCTACGCACAGCCGGCGCAGGCGCGCCCCGCCTGCGCGGCCGCATGGCCGGCATGATCACGGTCATGTTCGGCATCTATTTCGTGGACAGCCTGGGCTTCCTGCGCCTGCTCAAGACCCCGATCTACATGGACAGCGCCTGGCAGTCGGCTGATTTCGACGTCCGGCTGTTCATCGCGGGGGTGCACGTAATCGGCGCGCTCCTTGCGGGCGTGCTCTACCCGGCGCTGCGGCTGCGCGGCCTATTCCTGTGGATTTTCGGCGTCTTCGCGCTGGCGCACCTGCAATACGGCTTCCACATCCGCCTGGAGTCGATCAACGCCGTGCTGTCGATGCCCATGCTCTATGCGCTGGCGGTCAGCCTGTACACGGTGGTCAACTTCGCGCTTTGGGCCGACATCTCGACGCCCGACACCATCCCGCTCAACAGCGCGCTGGGTGTGGCGCTCTCGGGTTGGACCGCCACTTTTCTGAGCACGGCTCTGGCCATCCACTGGGGCGAGCAACTGTCGCTGGCGCGGCACATCCAGATCGTGGATGCGCTGGCCATGCTTTGCTTCCTGGCGCTGCTGCTGGTGATCTTCTTCAGCCCCGCGCGGGCCACAAAACGCAGCGCCCTGCCCTGACGCCAGGCGCTGCTGCGACGGTGACAATGTGATGCGATCTTTTAAGCCTGTCCTCTTACTCATCCTGTTGCTTCCGCTGCTGGCCGGCTGCGGCGCGGAAGGGCTGTACAGCCTCACCGTGGTCAGCGATGGCCAGCATGAGCTGGCTCGCGACGTGCCGGGCGATCTGCTGGTGCTGGGCGGCGCGGTGACGCTCGCTGAGGACGCGACCGTGGCCGGAAATGTGCATATGCTGTTGGGCGATTTGCTGGTGCTGGGCGAGATACGCGGGGACGTCGCTTTCCTCAACGGGCGTCTGCGCCTGGGGCCGGCAGCGCGCATCGACGGCGACCTGCACCTGGGCGGCGGCGCGTACTCAGCCGAGCCCGGCGCAGTGATCGCGGGCCGG
>JAAEKA010000115.1 GCA_014155705.1 Anaerolineae bacterium clx_CAG2
GGCCGGTGCCCATCAGCACCAACAGCGGCAGCGCGGCCAGGCGCCGCAGCCAGCCCCGCCCGCGGTACAGTTCCCACTGCGAAACAGCATACAATAGCGGCGGACCGGCGCTGGCCAGGCCCAGGTAGGCCATCAGCCAGCGCAGCGGATTGGCCGCCGTGTCGCCCAACCATAACAGCGGCAGGGTCAGCAACAGCAACAGCACCATCAGCGGGTGACAGAAATAAGCGCCAAGGTGGATCAGGCCCTGGACCTTATGCGTCAACGGCCGCGGGCTGCGCGCCACCTGGCTGGCCAGCTTGCGGAAGGTCTGGATCGATCCGGTGGCCCAGCGCCCTTGCTGGCGCTTGAAGGCCGCCAACTGCGGCGGAATCTCAGCCGGCGCGTCCACATCGGGCAGGTACAGCCCCTGCCAGCCGCGCAGTTGGGCGCGATAGCTCAGGTCCAGGTCCTCACACAGCGTATCGGTCTGCCAGCCGCCTGCGTCGTCGATGCACTGCCTGCGCCACAGGCCGGCCGTGCCGTTGAAGCCGAACAGCCAGCCGCTGCGTTGCCGCACCGTTTGCTCGACCACAAAGTGGCCGTCCAGGGCCAGCGCCTGAGCCTGAGTCAACAGCGAGTACGGGGCGTTGAGGTGCGACCAGCGCGTCTGGATGAAACCAGCCTGCGGCTGGGCCAGCAGATAGGGCACGGTGCGGCGCAAAAAATCGGGCGCAGGCGTGAAATCGGCGTCGAAGATGGCAATGATCTCGCCGCTGACCTGAGGCATGGCCGCGGCCAGCGCACCCGCCTTAAAACCGGGACGCTGCTGGCGATGCACCAGCTCGATGTCCAGACCCTGGGAGCGATAGCGTTCGATGCAGGCCGCAGCCAGGGCCGTGGTCTCGTCGGTGGAATCGTCGAGCAGTTGGATCTGTATGCGATCGCGCGCATAGTCCAGCGCAGCCAGGGC
>JAAEKA010000116.1 GCA_014155705.1 Anaerolineae bacterium clx_CAG2
GCCAGCGACGCCTGCGATGCCGTGCTACCGATCCTGGTGCCGCAGGCGCTGGTCGATCCGCTGGCTGTAGCGAAGGCGATCGGGCGGGCGGCGGGGTCTCAAGGAGACAAACCCCTCGTCGCCTGCTTCATGGGTGACGAGGTGGTGCGCCAGCCGATGGCCATGCTGCACAAACAACAGATCGCCAGCTACATCTTCCCTGAACAGGCGGCGCGGGCGCTGGGGGCGCTGTGGCGCTATGCCGAGATAAGGGGGAAACTGGTAGATTGGAAAATTGGTGGCTTGGTGCTCAACTCCGATCAGGGGTCAGCTATCGCCCTGCCCGCGGGTCCCGCACAACTGGGCGAAGCCGAGGCGCGACCGATTTTGACGGCCTACGGCGTGGCGCAGCCACGGGCGGCGCTCGCCAGGTCAGCCGAGGAGGCTGGCCTGCTGGCGTCGGAGATCGGCTTCCCCATCGCGTTGAAGATCGTCTCGCCCGACATCTTTCACAAGTCGGAGGTGGGCGGCATTGCGCTCAACCTGGGAGACGCAACGG
>JAAEKA010000117.1 GCA_014155705.1 Anaerolineae bacterium clx_CAG2
GGGCCCGGAAGGGAATCTCCACGTCCAGCAACTTCTCGACCGCCAGGCAGTAGCCCAGGTTGTTGGCCATGGCTGAGGTGTAATCCATGCGGTCGGTGTAAGGCACAAAATCCTTGTAGCGCACATGCTCGCCCTGCTTCTCGAAGCCGCTGTGCAAATAGCCAGTGTCGGGATGGGCGCTGATCACCCGCTCGCCGTCCAGTTCCAGGGCAATGCGCAGCACACCATGGGTGGCCGGATGGTGCGGTCCCATGTTGAGCATCATGTGCTTGCTGGTATCGACCCCCTTGGGCAGCGGTGCCTGCACCGGCGCCGGGTCCATGATCTGCTGGCCCAGCGTGGCAAAGTCAGGGTCGTTCCAGGTCATGCTGAAGGGTACTTCTTCGCCCCCCAGCGGCTGATCCTTGCGCAGCGGATGCCCAACCCAGTCCCAGGGCATCATAATGCGCCGCAGATCAGGATGGCCCTCGTAGTGAACGCCCACCAGATCGTAAGCCTCACGCTCCATGCAGAAGGCTGCCTTCCACAGCGGGTAGAGGCTGGGCACCGTGGGCTTGTCGTCAGGGCCTTGGGCCGGCACAGTCAGGCGGATGCGCCGGCGGTGGGGG
>JAAEKA010000118.1 GCA_014155705.1 Anaerolineae bacterium clx_CAG2
AGGAGCGCTCCTGCCAGCAGGATGGCGCACACAAGGCGCAAGCCTGTGAAGCGGTGGACGCGAGCCCACCGATCGGATCCCAGAAAACGCGCTAAGGCGGAAATGGACGGGGTTGAACTGCTGAACATAGCTTTCTCCTTGAACGATGGGCTGAAATACGCTTTCAAACAAGCAGGATTGTAACAGCCGATCATTTGGAGATCATTTATTGGCGCGCAGAGTTGCCAACTTTACCGAAAAGTTGGCAACTCTTTTGTTATGCCACGGCGGTAGCCTCGATTGCTGGAGCCGAACCGGGGCGCCTGGGTGGCAGACCAGGGCTCACGGCGCGCTGCTCAACGCCGTGAAGTTCCAGTCGGAGGTGATGGTATACTCGTAGCCATCGCCACTGACCGTCAGGCTGTCGTTGCCTTGCAGGCGGCTGCCGTTGCTGCCTAGCCAGGGCCGTAGATCACTGTTGCGCAGGTCGGTCTGCAGCCAAGGTACGGTCGCCCACGGTTCCAGCCCGGGGCACTGATTACCGGCTGTTACCTGGCCTCCGCCAAAGAAACGCCGCTCCAGTTGCTCACGACCCAGGCTCTCGCTGATCCACAAACCGCCCATGGCCGG
>JAAEKA010000119.1 GCA_014155705.1 Anaerolineae bacterium clx_CAG2
CTTGTCATCAGATGAGAAGGGAGTGTTGTCCGAGCAAAAGTGATTGAAGTAGCCTAGCAACTCAGTTTCCCAGGTCACAGGACAACATAGAGCGGAGTTGAGACAGTAACGTCGAGCAACAAACGGATTGGCAACGCCCTGACCATCCTCTTGAAGGTGATACAACTCGAGAAGCGAGCCATTGATCAAGCGTTCGTAGTCTAGCCAGTCCCCTCTCTCTGAAGATCCAAGGTGAAATTCCTGGTGCAAGACATGTTGAGTGTACTCAGGTGCACACCCAGAGCAGGCAATTGTCGTCAAAGTGCGTCGCTTCGGATTCACCAATGTGAACGTGCAAACGGCCGATCCCATAATCTGTCGCCCTATCTCCGTCATACGTTGCACTGCGCTCACATGATCCTGATACTTTAATGAAATCTCGCTGAGAGTAAGCAACAAATCGGTCAGCATTGGCGCGGTGATTGGCTGGCAGCTCATGATCGTTGTCCTGCACTAGCATGCGACGCCAATACCCTTAAACCGCGTGAGTAGAACTGCCTCAACGCCACGGAGGTGGTGGCCGGTGGAGGCTCACGGAAAAGGTCGTAGACCGCAACCCACGTAACAGGAA
>JAAEKA010000012.1 GCA_014155705.1 Anaerolineae bacterium clx_CAG2
ATGAGTTCTGGGAGAAGATTGGTGGGGTTGGCACTTATCAGGCATTCATAGCAGCGGTGAACGAGATTGGAAGGGAATACAAGATACGGATATATCGAGAATTCTTGGGGATCGAACCGCCATCAGGTTGAAGTAGCTGGCCGCACTGGGGATGTCAATTTCCGGCGAATTGAGGGACCGCAGGCCGCGGCTGACACGCCCACTAGGTGCTTTCGCGTAGCTGAAGGGGATGATGTGATCGCCGAACAAAGCTGTAAACCAGCGGATCGGCCGGCTGAAGGCGATACCGTCCGAGTCCCAACGCATGGACTTATCGAAGCGGATGCCGGCGACCAGCTTGACCAGCAAGTCAGGCAGGATTTCGGCTGCCGATTTACCGGCTACCTGTTGCACTGCGAAGACGTAACGACCCCCATCAGCCTCGCGCAGTTGTAAACTCTCAACTGCAACTCCACGGCTACGCGCAAAGCCAATAGCAGCCTGGGTCCACTGGCCGTCGGCGTCCTGCGCACGGTTGGCAGGCGGCCCGCGGAAGACCAACTCCTCATCAGCCTGGCGGCCAGCCAGCTTTTCGACATAGACCACCAGTCGCCGCGGCGTGCCCGC
>JAAEKA010000120.1 GCA_014155705.1 Anaerolineae bacterium clx_CAG2
CCCCCCCCATAGGGCATTGGCTCACTCCATCCACAGGGCGGTGTGTCTCCCACGAGACGCACCGCCTTTTTTCGCGTCTGCCACCGGAGGTAACACGCACCACACACACTGACAGTCTGGCAAGCTGATCGTCTTTCGCCTGGGCCGCATCTTCTCCACGCCGGAGAGGGTGCGGCCCTTTTTGATCCATGGACCGCAGCAGAGCGTGAATCATAAAGTTTCTTTACGGCATCGAAAACGGTTCGTCGTTGATCGTTGTTTTCGGAATGCAGAAAGCGCGCAATGTACAAGCTGATTCTGAACCTGATTTCGGAACTAACCCCAAACATCCCTTCGATCCCGGCCCACAGGATTGCCAATTGAACGCGGGGCATGGAATGCCAACGGTAAGTTGCGAGGCAATGCACCGCAGTTTTGAATCGCTCGTTTCCCAATAGGTCTCGCGCGTCTGCAAAATGACGGGCTATCCATTGCGAATCGTCGCTAGTGAGTTGGTACGGGGCACCAGTCGTCAATCCACGCATGTGGAGATTAGTCGCACGCAGTGTGCTGTCGGCCGAGATGGAATCGGCCGTCACATCACTCTGGAGATTGAATCCGATCTCGGTCCGAAACAATGCGCTGAGCAGCAATACGTCCCAAGATGAATTCCATGCGAATATCGCCAGCTCTTCTGGCGTCGGTGCTTTGATCTGTAACTGGGCACTAATGCGAGGAATGAATGCCGCCGCGACGGCAATGGCATCTGGGTTAGTACACGCTGCGAGCGTTGTTTCGAGATCAAGGTGCGATGTGTCGGCAGGCTGAAGTTGGACGTCATCGCTCAACGCAATGTCTTCTGAGACGGTGATGCCGCTTAGAAGGATGTACGTCTCGTTACCAATACCGACGACTTGCATTTTGCTTCCGCAGTGCATAGGATTAAGAGATTCATATGGCGCGCTGGCGGCAAAGATACAACCAGGTTGGCAAAGCCAGTCACCATGACGGATGGGTGGTTGTTCGGGAAGATTGCTGCGTCACAATCTTGATGATGCAGAACTCTAGCACCGCTCACCACAACTAGCAAACCGTGCTCTTGTCGCTATCCTACCACACCTTCCCCACCCACACCATGACCTACATCATAATCCGCCCCAAAAATCCACACCTGCTGTCAGCCTGCTGCGGGACTTAGGGTTGTGCTCATAAACACAAGCAGGTGCTTTGGAGCCAGCAGAAACCACTCGCTTCCAACGGTGTCGGAGCTTATTGGTTCCCAACTTCTGAGAAACCGCTTCGGCCGCTCATTGGGCTGACTAGTGGATCACCCTTGTGGCCTGTTTGCGTGCTTAGGTCCCGCACGATGGCCTCAGCATCTTCCACCATCCGTGTCACAGATGAAAGGGTGCATAACTGCTTCCACTTCGGTTCAGGATTGTTCGCTGATTCGTCTTCGGAATTCGCCACAATTACCTTGCTATTGGTTTCGAGGGTCTTGCCGTGTGCCAACGAGTTCCTCAGCTGCAGCATATTTTGGAACGTCTGATATGGTCGCTTGCCTTCGTCGATCGACAGATGAAGCTCTCGTCGTAGTCGAACATGGTGTACTCCTTTCGTTGCTAGCGGAATCCAAGGCCGCGCTCTTTGAGGGAGACAAAGCGCTGGCGACAGATGACCAGGTGGTCGAGCACATCG
>JAAEKA010000121.1 GCA_014155705.1 Anaerolineae bacterium clx_CAG2
CTTGAAGGTCTGAATCTCGTTGACTCGAAACGGCTCAGGGCCAGCCTATTCAAACGATACAAGACCACCCACAGTGAGTTGACCGAGGCACAGAAAAAGATACTCCGCGACCATACAAGAGCTGCTGGAGGAATGCGTCGTGCGCAGCAGCGGCGTCAGCAGCGCAGAGCACTGGCGCAAGCGGCTGGACAGCACCGCCTCCCTGGTTGAGGTAATCGCCAGCTCGCCCGACATTACCGGCAGTCTGGAGCTGGGCTATCTGCCCTACCTGCCTGCCTATGGCTTCTCCATGGTCGATCCCGACACGCCCGACGGGATCATCGTGGTCGAGCTGTATCATCACCGCAGTACCGAGGACAATCCCACCTTCGAGCTGAGCGCGGCCAGAGATGGCGAGTGGTACCAGTTCTTCCGTCGGCAGTTCGATCTGATGTGGGCGAGCTGCCGGGTGGTGAAGCTGACAGAAACCAGGTGACGTCATGTCAGGCAAGATCTAGAAAGGAATTGCGAGAGTAGAAGGTACTGCGGCCTTCGATTAGCTCCTTATACCTGAAGTATTCGTCTTCCGCAGTCATATTGCCCTCCTCCCGCGCCAGAAATATAGCCTTCTC
>JAAEKA010000122.1 GCA_014155705.1 Anaerolineae bacterium clx_CAG2
GATGCCGCTGCCGACCGACCTGCATCCAGGGCTGGTCGCGGCCTTGCACAGCCGCGGCATCAACGCACTCTACAGCCACCAGGCTGCGGCCTGGCAGGCCGCGCAGTCCGGCCACAACCTGGTAGTGGCCACCTCGACGGCCAGCGGTAAGACCTTGTGCTACAACCTGCCCGTAGCCCAGGCGCTGTTAGCTGACAACTCAGCCCGAGCGCTTTACCTGTTTCCCACCAAGGCGCTGGCCCAGGATCAACTGGCCGAACTGGCCGCGTTGCAAGCGGCGATTGATGATTGTCAGTTGCCAACAACTGCGCCTGCGCGCAGTGTAGGTGTTGGCAATGCATTGCGCCCCGCCGCCTATGACGGCGACACCCCGCAGCGCGAGCGGAGTCGCATTCGCCGCGAAGCGCGCATCGTGCTTAGCAACCCGGATATGCTGCACACCGGCCTGCTGCCTCACCATACCCAGTGGGCGGAGCTGCTGGGCGGTCTGCGCTACGTGGTGCTGGACGAACTGCATCCCTACCGCGGCGTCTTTGGCAGCCATGTGGCCAACG
>JAAEKA010000123.1 GCA_014155705.1 Anaerolineae bacterium clx_CAG2
TACACGACGTGAGAAACGCTGCGGTTCACTGCGCTACTTTACACCATTGGTCGAGATAGCGCAACTGTGGTAGACTTTCCCCCAGTGTTTTGCCCAACCAGGAGAGCTTCCATGTTGCCATCAGACGCCACGCCATCCGAAATCATCACGGTCCGTCCTTCAGATGACGTGTTGTCACGCCAGCAGTTGCCCTGTGACGAGCAGGCGAACGCGTGAGCGAGCAGCCCCAGGTGACGATCTACACCGACGGCGGCGCGCAGGGCAACCCCGGCCCTGGCGGCTACGGCGTGGTCATGCTCTACAACCAGCATC
Organism: Anaerolineae bacterium clx_CAG2; assembly: GCA_014155705.1. Lineage (GTDB taxonomy): Bacteria > Chloroflexota > Anaerolineae > JAAEKA01 > JAAEKA01 > JAAEKA01. The sequence goes on from JAAEKA010000123.1 coordinate 313, forward strand.
GCAAGGAACTGTCGGGCGGCTACCGGCTGACTACCAACAATCGCATGGAGCTGATGGCCGCCATCAGCGCGCTGGAGAAGCTCAAGACGCCATGTGACGTGACGCTCTACACTGACTCGCGCTACGTGGCAGACAGCATCAACCTCGGCTGGGCCAAACGCTGGCGGGCCAACGGCTGGCGAAAAAACAAGACCGAGCCTGCCCTGAACCCCGACCTGTGGGAACGGCTGCTGAATCTGTTGGAGCAGCACAAGGTACGCGTGCTATGGGTCAAAGGCCATGCTGGCAACGCCGAGAACGAACGCTGCGACCAGCTCTCTGTGGCCGCTGCCCGCCAGCCCAATCTGCCGCCCGATGAGGCCTACGAAC
>JAAEKA010000124.1 GCA_014155705.1 Anaerolineae bacterium clx_CAG2
ATCGTCACCGGCGGCGTATTGACCTCCAACAAGGGGATCAACCTGCCCAAAGCCAGTTTCTCTATTGCTTCGATTTCTGAGAAGGACAAAGAAGATCTGAGCTTCGCCTTGAGCCAGCGAGTCGACTGGATCGCCCTGTCCTTCGTGCGGCGAGCTGACGACGTGCATGAGTTGCGCAATCTGATCCGGCAACAGGCGGAGTTTGGTCGGCTGACCCCGATCATTGCCAAAATCGAGAAGCCCGAGGCGGTAGAGAATATTGCAGAGATCGTCAATGCAGCCGATGGTATCATGGTAGCCCGCGGCGATCTGGGTATTGAGGTGTCGCCGGAGGGGGTGCCGATGATGCAAAAGTTGATCATCCAAATGTCCAATCGGGCCGGAAAGCCCGTCATTACCGCCACCCAAATGTTGGACTCGATGATCCGCAACCCGCGACCGACGCGCGCCGAAGCCAGCGACGTGGCCAACGCTATCCTCGACGGAACCGATGCCATCATGCTGTCGGGCGAGACGGCCGTGGGCAAGTATCCCATCGAGACCGTCGAGACGATGGTGCGCATCGCCGCCGAGACCGAGCCCCACATTCACTTCGGGCCGCCAAACTTAGGGGACGCCAAGCACTCGATCAGTGAGGCAGTGTGCTACGCTGCCACGGACACAGCCAACATGCTGCGCGCC
>JAAEKA010000125.1 GCA_014155705.1 Anaerolineae bacterium clx_CAG2
GCCAGTGATTCAGGCGAGTCCAGGTTGCAGGCCGTGCGGTCCTCGGTGAAGAAGCCGCCGCCGGCCGCGTTCAACCATGTGCCGTAGGGTCCCCACCAGGCGTTGGCGCCATAGCCGTAGATGTCACTGCCTAAGGCGCGCACCTGCTGGGCTACCGTCAGGAAGGCATCCCAGTCCCACTGGCCAGCCTTGGCCAGCTCGATCGGGTCCTCGGCGCCGGCCTCGGCCAGCAGATCGTTGTTGAGGTAGAGGACGAAGGTCGAGACGTCGCGCGGCAGGCCCCACAGCGCGCCGCTGTCGGCGCCGTTGGCGCTGGTCTCAGGGTTGAAGGTCAGCGCCTCCATCGGGCCGGCGTAGAACTCAGCGATCGAGAAGCCTTCCGTCGCAGCGGCTAGCTCGGCCAGGTTGAGGATCAGGCCGCGCTTGGCGAAGTCGCCCACGTCGGTGCCGGGGATCCAGAAGACGTCGGGAGCCGTACCCGCGCCGATTTCGGTCTTGAGCACGTCCTGGTAGCTGGAGGACTCGCTGCCGCCTGGCTCATAGGTCAGGGTGATGCCCTCCAGTTGGGCGTCCAGCTCAGCGCTGATTTCGGCATAGACGTTGGCCTCTTCCTGGTTGTCAGGGCGGGTGCGCCAGCGCAGGGCCACTTCGCCGGCCGGCGCCTCGGCCACTGGGGCCATCGTGGGT
>JAAEKA010000126.1 GCA_014155705.1 Anaerolineae bacterium clx_CAG2
CTGTTCCCCAGAGATGCCGCTATCGGCAGGTGGATAGGGTCCGTATTGGAGGAAACGTTCATCCCGAAGATGTCTGACCTCTCGATCCTTATCGCCTTCAAGACGCGGTTTATGCCTCTCTACCGGTGCAGATGAGTCAGCGGTTATGATTGTAACAGCAGACATGAACACGAAAGGTTAGGCGCGTTCGATGACCAGCGTCTTTATCTCATACGTGCGTGAAAACGCCGCCATTGTGGACAAGCTTGCCAATGAGCTTCGCCAGCAAGGTGTCACCGTCTGGCTTGATCGCGATGAGATCATGCCAGGCATGTGGTGGAAGGACGCGATTCGTCAGGCGATCCAGAAGGGAGATTACTTTGTCGCCTGTTTTTCAGCGGAGTACGTTGCGCGACCTCTGTCCTACATGAACACCGAGATCGGCCTGGCAATCGAAATGCTCCAACAGGTACCGACCAACCGCATCTGGTTCATCCCGGTGCTTCTGTCGGAGTGCGAAGTTCCTGATCGTCCACTTGGCGGAGGACAGACTCTCAGGGATTTGCAGTGGGAACCGCTTCATAAAGACTGGGAGAGAGGCATAAACCGCGTCTTGAAGGCGATAAGGATCGAGAGGTCAGACATCTTCGGGATGAACGTTTCCTCCAATACGGACCCTATCCACCTGCCGATAGCGGCATCTCTGGGGAACAG
>JAAEKA010000127.1 GCA_014155705.1 Anaerolineae bacterium clx_CAG2
GTTGAGCGACATCGATGGTGCGGCCTTGGCCCATGACCTGGGCGCGCCGCTGCCGATTACCGTCTGCGGCCTTGCCAACATCAGCGGCTTTATTACACTGCAAGGCCGGTTTAGCGGCAACGTCGACGAAGGCACGGTGGAGATGGTTGAGCAAGCTCCCACCGACTTCGGCCCGATCAGTCCGGCGATCTCTAGCGACACCGATGGCGCCTACAGCCTCATCGTGCCCTACATGGCGGGTGGTTCCAGCTACCAGATCAGGGCCAGGCACGGCCTCTATCTGGACAACGCGAAGCTCATCAACGTCGTTGGCGACTTGGCCAACGAAAACACTCAACTGTGGGGTGGCGATGCCAACAACAGCGGCAATATCTCGATCGCTGACCTCTCCTGCATTGGCGGCGCCCTGGGTCAGAGCCCAGTGATCACCGTCTGCGGCGGTCCACCACCGGTACCAACTGGCAACCCGGACATCAACGCCGACGGGGTCGTCAGTATCCGGGACCTCTCCATCGCTGGCGGCAACCTCTACAAGATTAGCCCGCAGCCGTGGTAACCACGTTTGGCCTGGTCCCCTACGAAGCAGACCCGTGACCGGATAAATCACAATCCGGCAGCCTGGTTTTGGTGGGCTGCCACACCCTTACCACGGGATTATCGTCGTTGCCTGTCTGTGCAACGTCACCCGCTCAAT
>JAAEKA010000128.1 GCA_014155705.1 Anaerolineae bacterium clx_CAG2
CTGATAGAACTACTCGTGAGCTTCGATCTCCATCTCATCGGCGCCATCGGCAATGATATCTGCAAGCACGGACAGCGGGATCGTGACTCGGCCATCGTGACTCTCTGTTTGCCACAGTATCTCTTCTGCCCTATTGAATGTTACCGTGAAGTCAACAACAAGCATCTGCCGGTCGCCATGTAGTCCGCCAATTTGCACGGATTGCCTTTCAGTATCAAGCCAAAGCGCCAGATCGCGATGTGGGCGCGTCAAGATAACCTCCTGACCTCCCGACAGATTCTCCAACACGGAGTTCAGCCGGGTTGCGCTGGGCGCAACTGATGGCGTTGCTCGGCGCGCGCGGGCAGCAGCAGGAAGCATATTTGCCCTGAACAGACTCACCAGAACTGTCTCCAACAATCCGTGCAGTGTTTCGACTCGATCTTGGATCGCTCGCCCATAATCACTAGCGTATGAAGTTAGAGTCTCGTGGAGCACAGCGCCTATCTGAAGGGGTACGGTTAGCCACGGCTCCGTCCTCACCGGTTGGTGATAGGAGGTTAACCGCGGATAAAAGAACAGATCGCGCATATATAGGCGCCGCTCCAAAGCATCATCAAAACTGCGGCGACAGAACTGACAGGATGCCAAGTGACTGCGCATAGGGCTTGAAAGAGGCAAATCAGCCACACGAAGCTCTGAGATAGGATCCCGG
>JAAEKA010000129.1 GCA_014155705.1 Anaerolineae bacterium clx_CAG2
CACCAGCCAAGCCAGGGCCAATGAGCCGGCCGCCAGAACCTGGTTGGGAGCGAGGCCAGGCGGGCGGACATGTAGCGCCTGCGTTGCGAAGCTGAACAGCGCCAGACCAGTCAGCCCCAGCAGCGGCCAGGTGAAGCCCGGCCAGCCCCAACGCCACGGCCGGCGCAAGACGGGCGTGCGAGCCTCCAAAGCGCGCAGCAGCAGCCAGCTCCCGCCCAACGCCAGCGGCAGCAGAGTCAACACGCCGATGGCCATGGGCGCCTGCTGCATGGCTGCGTCCAAAAAGCGGGTCGGCAGCAGCGGCGCAAGCTGCACGATGGGCAGCCAGGTGAGCGGACCGACGCGCCAGTTGTTGGCGTGGGTGGCCAGCGTCAGCACCAACGACAGGGCAAAGAGACTCTGCACCAGCGCACGCAGCGCGGCGATGCTGCGCACGGTGGGAGCGTCTGTCTGGCAATTGGGTGGCGGTGGCTGCGCTTTCATGGGGCCTGGCAGAGCGTTTGATAGAGCGCCACGAGGGCAGGCGCGGTCTTGTCGAGGGCGAAACGCTGGACGATGCGCGCGTGGGCATCGGCGGCCGCCATGGGCAGAAAACCGGGGCAACGGCTGCCGAACTACGCCAGGCCACAGGCAATCCCCGGATCGAGCCCCTGCTGGCTGACCTGTCTTCCATGGCCGAGGTGCGCCGGCTGGCG
>JAAEKA010000013.1 GCA_014155705.1 Anaerolineae bacterium clx_CAG2
CTCGGTTGTGGGCTATACGCTGTCCTGCACGGTGGTGGCCTATGGGTTCGCCCGCTTGCGGGCGCCTGGCAAAGATACCTTGTTCGTCTTGATGCTGGCCACGCTGATGCTGCCCTACCCGAGCAGGCGCCCTCGGATGACGAAGCCAACCAAGTTCAGGAGAAGCTGAAGCTAGCTGCCGAGAACTGGGATGTGCCTATCATCGTTACGACCAACGTACAGTTCTTCGAGTCGCTGTTTGCCAGCAAGAAATCTCAGGCGCGCAAGCTTCACAGCCTTGCAAAGAGCGTGATCATTTTCGATGAGGCCCAGATGTTGCCGCGCCATTACCTGAAGCCTTGTTTGTTGGCGGTCCAGGAGCTGGTGATCAACTACGGGTGCAGTACAGTATTCTGCACTGCCACGCAGCCCTCCTTGGATCGTTTCTTCCCTATCGATGTGCGATTCACCGAATTGGTCCCTAACCCGCAAGCTTTGTTCGAGGTCTCCCGGCGAGGGGAGCGACCTGGATGGGTATGTGACGGGCCGGGAGGCGCTGGTTTCAATCCACGCTCCCGGCGAGGGGAGCGACGGCCTGCGCGCCGCCACGTCTGGCTATCGGGCCAT
>JAAEKA010000130.1 GCA_014155705.1 Anaerolineae bacterium clx_CAG2
TGCTGATTGACGCCGTCGACCAGTGGCTCTACGAGGAGATCGCGCCATTCCTGGGCCAGCGTATCCTGGAAATCGGCTGTGGCCTGGGCAACTTCGCCCGTCACCTGACCGATCGCGATCTGTCCTAACCCAGTTGAATTGCTCATCGGTAAGCTCTCGACACAATACGCGTTGCGATTCTTCTTGACCTTTGAGATACAACTGGAAATGAGCGAAAAGGACATCACGAAGTATTCGGACCCAAGCACGGATAGACCCAGCTGAGAAAATGCGTTCCGTTCGTTGATGCAGGGCGTTTGCAAGTTCAGGGTTCCAGCGATCAATCAAGCCCTCCTCAGCAATGATGCTCATAAGGCGAATCAAGTTGCGCTCTTCTAGGGTGCGCAGATCCTCCGGACTTTCGAACTCAGCATCGCTGGGAATTGGAGAAAGGAAGTGCTTGAATATGGTCTTCTTGATCCTGTTATGGGTAAGTGGTTGGCGTCTGGCGCGGTCCTTGTCACTAGTGAAGTCATTGAGCTTGTTCGCTGGGTCATCAAGAATACGCCAGTGGATAGCTTGTTCGATTTCACCCCTAGCCTTTGCGGGTATAATGCTTTTCGTTATCGTTGAGCGAATTGACGGGGTTTGGCGACCGGGCCGACCGTCTCACTGATCCAGAAGGCGGTAGTCCTCCCATGCGACAGCTGTCTCAGAAGCAG
>JAAEKA010000131.1 GCA_014155705.1 Anaerolineae bacterium clx_CAG2
GGCGCCGCTGGGGCTGGGACTGGCCGCCCTCGCCCTCCTCGTGCTGGCAGGCTTCGTCCTGGCCCGCCGGCAGGGCGCTGGCCGGACAGCGTAGCCGTCGCTCCCAATCCCGCCCCTCCTATGGGGGCACGTAAGACAAAAACAAAGCTATAACAAACGGCGGGCGCATCGACCTTCGATGCGCCCGCCGTCGCGTTCTTTCGCTTCGGGCTGCGCGGCGGCAGATCCTGGCGTGTGACGGGCGAATTGTCGTAACTGCCCAGCCGGTCGGTCAGAAACCGGGTTTTTCTTGTGTGGGCATGGTTCAAGTCTTCGCAACCACCTTTCATGGCGCCATGACTTTGGTCTGCGAGACAAAAACCCGGTTTCTAATGCCATGCCTGAGCAGATTGTCCATGATTGCAGTAAGTTCCCGGCTACTGTGAAGCCATGAAAGAAACGACTGATGGAACACTACAAACATGTGTGGTTTTGACAATACGTTGTCAGGTTCTCCTGACATACAGAACGAGTCTCTTCTGTTATGATAGGACTGTATTCAGAAGTAGTTGCCAAGTATTGAAGAGGCTCGCTGGCAGCACGAAGCAACCCAAGCAGACGCTGATCATCCAGGTTCTGCAACCCAAAAGGAGAATCGTACCCATGAAGTTCCAAAGAATTTTTGCTCTGATCGCTCTGG
>JAAEKA010000132.1 GCA_014155705.1 Anaerolineae bacterium clx_CAG2
GCCCGGTTTTTGCCACCAGCTCCTGGCCGGCGGATCCGTTGGCAAATTCGATAAACTTCCAGGCGGCCTCCTTTTCCTTGCTGCTGGCTGCCATGCAGTAGCCGTCGCTGTGCAAAATGCCAGCCTGCCGGGCGCCGCGCGGCAACGGCGCAACGTCCCACACAAAATCCTTGATCGTCCGATAGGTTGGGACGCCGCGCCGGCTGTTGAAATACATGGCCAGGGTCCCGTTAAGGAAGCGACTCTCGCTGCCCTCGGCGCTCTCCGCAACCGCGTCGGGCACAACACCGTGCTCCGTCTGCAGGTTGGCGAACCATTGCAGAGCAGCCTGGGCCTCGGGACTGTCCAGCGCCAGCCGCGTCGGATTCTGCAGGTCGTCCACCAACTGCCCGCCCGCCTGCCAGATGAAGGGAGCCAGCCGATTGAGAGTCGGCTCGATGCCTGCACCGTATTGATCAGGCCGGCCGTCGCCATCCAGGTCCGCTGTCAGACGCTGCGCCACGGCCAGGAACTCGCCCCAGGTCCAGTCGTCGCTGGGATAGGGCAGTCCGGCTGCGTCGAACAAATCCTGATTGTAGTAGACCACCAGGCTGGACATGTTCTGCGGGATGCACCAAAGTTGGCCGGCAAAGCGAATCGAATCGATCACCGAGGTGTAGAAGTCGGCTTCATCGAGCCGT
>JAAEKA010000133.1 GCA_014155705.1 Anaerolineae bacterium clx_CAG2
CTCGCTGGCTCAAGGCGAAGCTCAGATCTTCTTTGTCCTTCTCAGAAATCGAAGCAATAGAGAAACTGGCTTTGGGCAGGTTGATCCCCTTGTTGGAGGTCAATACGCCGCCGGTGACGATCCGGCAGACCACATTTGCTTCGTCTTTGCTTTTGACTACCAAATCGAGCAGACCATCGTCCAACATGATACGATCGCCAGGCTCCACGGCTGCAGGCAGCCGCTTGAACTGCACTGGGACGCGCTCTGCCGTAGCTGGCGCATCGTCGATCGTCAACACAACATCTTCCCCATTGCGCAGGAGCACGCCTTCGGGCGGCATCTGCCCCACGCGCAACTTGGGACCTTGCAGGTCTACCAGGATAGCCACGGCCTTGCCGGCTTCCTGGGAGGCGACCCTGATGGTATGGATGTTCTGAGCATGAACCTCGTGTGTCCCGTGGGACATATTGACGCGGGCCACGTCCATGCCAGCCTGGATCAAGCGGGCAATCATGTCGGGCGACTGGGTGGCCGGTCCGATGGTACAGACGATTTTCGTCCGTTGCATGGGTGACTCCTCTCTTGATTACAATAACGGATGATCAATTGGTGCTATCACTTGTTCTTGCTTGGTTAGCTCAACAGCCTGGGCGGCCAAGTCGGCTGTCTTCGGTCTGGGGCCAAGCACTCGTTTCATGGACTGCGCCACGCGACTGCCTGACTCGTTCTGTTCAGTCGTGAGGTCGGTTACAGCCGCCACCGGAGAGGGTAGCTCACCCCCTTCTCGCACCAGATCCTCTCGATGCTGGCAGACCCACAGGTACAGGTCGGCTGCGGTGCGACCGGGAAACCGATCGAGAATTGGAGAAGCCCAGATGGCAGCAGCCACCGGCAGATACACGTAGTCGTACCAGCTTGCCACGGCCTCTTGCCAGGGGATCTCTCGTTGCTGCTCGATACCGAGGTAGTAACGGTGAACCTCGATGTGCTGCAAGAGGTCGTGATAACTGCCGACCTCAGTGACCTCGACTCCGGCATCGGGGCGGATATCTTCCAGATGGGTTTTGCGCAAAAACTCGGCGAGTCCGGTTTTCAACAACAAATCCTCAGGCCGCGTGTTCGCATCAATGGAGACAGGTGTCTCTATCCGGGTGACATAGGCCTCGATATCCTCCAGGCCATTGGCTCGGGCCACAGACACACGGTGGTTGCCGTCGCGTACAAAGTACGCGTCGCCCACCTGGTAGAGTTCGATGGGCGGCAGGCCAGCCTGGCTGTGCATGGCGGCATCGACAGCCCGCCAGCGCTCCTGGCTAATTGATCCCTTGGGCAAAAACTCGCGTGTGAAATCGCGATATCTTCCGACACTGCCCACAATTTGATTCAGAGGGACCATCTCCAGGTCACGCTTTTCTACTTGCTGCCAGGCCTGAAGAGCCGCCTGGACCGAGTCAAATGATAGCAGCTCTGGCGCCCGTCCGCGCACCAAACTCAGCAGATCATGGATGAAAAGTTTGCGTCTGGCGCTTTGGTAACGCTTGCTAGCTTCTTGCTGAGCAAGATTGGTGTTTTCGCTCATGGTGTGGAGTTTAGCACAGGTTGTGAGCGCTGTCTAGTGAAGCATGTTAACAACAGATCAACAGCCGCCATCTTCCTGCAATCAAAACGACCCCGCCAACGCGGGGTCGTTTTGATTGCAGGAAGATGGCTTCATCGGGATGAAGGCCAATAGGCACAGGGGCTTAAGTCGGTCGGCCAACAGGCGGAATGGCCACCGGTGGATCAGGTAGCCTGCCAGTTGCTTTATCTTCGTCCTGTATCTTCTTAGCTACAAAGACCCTCACGGCCTCGCTGACGGTCTCGTTGCCGGCCCGGTCGAATGCCCTGACCTGGATCAGATGGGTTTCGGTATAGGCGCCGCTGGCTCCAACCAGGAAGCCAAAGCCATTCTCGTAAACGGTATAGCGCCGGCCGGTCGGATTGCCATCCGCGCCGGTTTCGGGTAGGCTATAGACCGCAGCCGGTACGGTTTCGGTGATCACGCTGCCATCGGCCTGGATCACCGGCCGCTCGATGGTCTGCGCAGCGCCCTTGGGGATGCCTGCGGCCTTCTTCAGCAGATCGGTGGCCGGAGGCGTCTTCAACGCCAGTGTGAAGGAGCTATCCTGAAAAATGGTAATCTCGACGGGAATGATGCTTCCCACCAGAC
>JAAEKA010000134.1 GCA_014155705.1 Anaerolineae bacterium clx_CAG2
GCTGCGCCGTGCTCTGCCCCCAGCGCGCCGGGCAAGAGCCGCGTCACTGCATCGACGATCACCATAGCCGCCAGCTCGCCGCCGGAGAGCACAAAATCGCCGATGCTGATCTCGTCCGTGCAGAGATAACGCCGGACCCGTTCGTCCACCCCCTCGTAGCGGCCGCAGATCAGCGCGACGCGGGGATGGTCGGCCAGCTCCAGCGCCACGCTCTGGTCGAAGCGCCGGCCCTGGGGGGTCAGCAAGATGATGGGGCTCGGCTGGTCGGGTGGGCCGCCATCCGACGAATCGGGCGACTCAGTCGCCGCGCGCGGCGCCAGCCCCAGCACGCTCTCCACCGCGCGAAAGATCGGCTCCGGCTTCATGACCATGCCGCCGCCGCCGCCGTAGGGGTAGTCGTCGGTGATGGCATGCTTGCCTTCGGCGTAGTCGCGGATGTTGTGCAGCGCCAGGGAGACGATGCCGGCCTCGCGCGCACGCATGACGATGCTGTCGTCCAGCGGCCCGGCGAACATGGCGGGGAAGAGAGTGAAGATGTCGAAATGCATGGTTGTATCCTCAGTCGGTTTATACCGCACATGGGGCCATGCAGGCAAGTTGGCTGCGCCCCCTGCATCTCGCTCTCGCACGCGGCCCCGCACAGCTTCGTGTGGCCGCTGGGATCGCTGAAGCGCAGTGGGTTTTCTCCGGCATAGGCGTAGCGATTGAACGATTGGGAGTCTAACGGCGCCGGCACGATGCTATCCGCGCTGAGGAACGACCCCAGCTTGGGATCATCCGCTTCGGGAGGCTGCGCACTACCAGCGAGCGTTGTAGAACGACAACCCCTCGCCACCCGGCAGACTGGCCTCGTGGTATTGCCCGGTGAAACGCTTGGCCGTGATGCTGTTGAACGACACGCCGCGACGCGCGCCATAGAGATAGTGATCAAACTTAATCCTCAACACGCCGTTCCTTGCCTCAGCAGATGTGCGCGTTTCAGGTACTCTTCGAGCACGTGATCGCCAATCACGGGACTACCGGGAGCTGTTATCGATTCGTTCGAACCAGATTACATCAGAGCTGTCAGGATCACCGGTCGGTACATGATGCATCGTGAATCGACCGTTGCCTATCGAGCTGACCACAAGGTAGGCTTTGCCATCATTCAAGGGCAACTCTTTGTTCCTGATAGAGTACACGCCACCGATCAGTCCCTGAACGAACATCCTTGACCGCTCTGGGCCTAACAGAGGCCACATACCACCCGCAAGGTGAATGATATTAGCTTCGTCAAGAAACCAGCGCTTGCCATCGACCTCATCGACCATGCCGGCTGTGCCACGAGCGAACACCTGAGTGTACGTTCCGTCCGCTTTGAGCGTCAGCGTCTCCGTGCTAGGGATCGTCACAAACGGCAAGGATGTATCATACACACCTTGCCACGTACCGACAAGGTCACTTTCTGAGAACGGTTCCGAAGTGGCGACTAAATTGGACAAACAGGCGCTCAGCAGAACTGAGGTAGTGACCAGAACAGCTATGACTACGATCAAATTGCCCGTCAGGCGTGACGAGCCATGCCGGGCTAAGACAGCCGAGACGCCAATATCCGGTTCTTTCAAAGCGTTCATGATCGTCTTGCCATGACCATTCTACCGTGTGAACACTCCACAGCTTGCATGGAAATGCCCAGTTCATCGAGGTCGCACAGAATCAACGTTGCTAATAGACGCAGGTTGTGAAGTCGTGCGCCTCGCATATGTCTCCCCAATCCTTGATCAACCATATCTCCGTCGAGTCGTTTGGCACTCGAACAAGCTTCATGTTGTTCACCCTTATGGTGAATACACCCGTTCGTCCCCAGCACTCGTAGAGAACGTCGAACGTCACCGAAGTGGCGTCCTGGTAGGGATCAAAACCGTAAATCCCAACTTTCTCCTTCTCGAAGTCCCAGAAGGGCGCAGTACACTTGAATCGCTTGCGTGAGCTCACCAGGGCGTCGAGTTTCGCTCGTGCCTCGGGTACCGTTATTTCCGTTAGCGCGGACTGATGGTTATCGACCAAAGCCAGGGTGAATTCAGTTGCAACCATTTCTGGGGAGCGCTGCACCGAACACGCCAGACACCCCATGGCTATGCCAACGGCGACTATCAACAGAAGCACCGGTGTCCGATTATCAGCCATATGGCACTCCTTCCTCATCGCCG
>JAAEKA010000135.1 GCA_014155705.1 Anaerolineae bacterium clx_CAG2
GTGGTGAAGGGGCGCCTGCTGGCCGACAACATCACCATCGACCCGGCCGAGCAGGTGGCGTGCGAAGACTGCCACAAGGGATCGTTCCACGAGGACGAACGCATCGCCCTGCACACCAAAAGCGTGGCCTGCCAGACCTGCCACATTCCGGCCATGGCCCTGAAGAATCCCACCAAGTCCTTCTGGGACTGGTCCACGGCTGGGCAGGACTTGCCGGAAGACCATTACACCTATCTGAAGATCAAAGGCTCCTTCAACTACGAGCAAGATCTGGCGCCCACCTATCTATGGTTCAACGGCAACGTAGCCTACCGCTACTTGTTGGGCGATCCCATGGACCCGACCCAGACGACAGCGCTGGTGACGCCGGCCGGCGGCTTTGACGATCCCACCGCCAAGATCTTCCCCTTCAAAATCCATACCGCTCAACAGCCCTATGACACGGTCAACAATATTCTGATTCCGCCGCGCACGGCCGGCGAGGGCGGCTTCTGGGAGACCTTCGACTGGCTGACGGCCCTGGAACTGGGCGCGCAGGATGCGGGACTGGACTTTTCCGGCCAGTTCGACTTCGCCGAGACCACCATGGCCTACCCCACGACGCACATGGTGCAGGCCAAGGAAAAGGCCTTGCAGTGCAACGATTGTCACGGCAACGCCGCCGCCCGCCTGGACTGGCAGGCGCTGGGCTATCACGGCGACCCCATGGACTGGGGCGTGCGCGACGTGATCAAGCAGACGAATGCACAGCCGGCCGCTGGCGCGCCGGCCCAACCGTAGGGGTTTTTGCACGATGAAACACACCATTCACCGACACCCGCTGGCGCTCCAGAAGTTGGACTTCTTCGGAAGAAGTCCAACTTCTCCCCGGCGCAAACTACTGCTCACCCTGGCCATGCTGGCCGTGGTGGGGCTGGGCGTGTGGACCGTCGATCAGGCCCTGGCCGGCGGCAAAGCTGCCCCGGCTGAACAGGCATCCCCGGTCCATCCAGCCTTTGCCGTGCTGGACGCGACCGGCCAGAACGTCGTGGACAGCGGCGCGGCCATCTCGCTTAGCCAGACCTGCGGCGCCTGTCACGACACGGCCTTCATCGAGGAGCACTCCTTCCACGCCGATCTGGGCCTCAGCAGCATGACCGCAGCCGGCCAGGCTGGCACCGGCACGCCCTGGGACACATCCACCGGCCCCTTCGGCCAGTTCAACCCGCTGACCTACCGCTAT
>JAAEKA010000136.1 GCA_014155705.1 Anaerolineae bacterium clx_CAG2
TCGCCGAGGCCGCGGCTAACGTACTGACCGACAACCGCCTGGACGCGCGGGCTAAGATCCCCGACTACAAAGTGTGCGGCGTGAGGGTGAGCAAGGCGCTGCCGCCAGACAATCGGCCGGGCGCCGGAGGAAAATTGACCGACCGCGGAACAATCAAAAATCCTGTTTTGGTATAATTTCCTGCCAGATTTTGTAGAGAATAGCGTCTGCCTTCCGTTCAACTGAGGTATATCAGGCGCTTTGGTGCGGCCGCGTCCTGTTGCGGTCTGTGCTGCCTGGTGATTTGCAATCAGCTCTAATCCTGGCGAGGACTCCGAATTCATGCCAAACAGAGTATTCTCTGCACCGGACCCCATCAAAACCCTGGGAGACGCTTCGCAATCGGGGACGGCCGTACGACCCTCTCTCTCTCGCCGTGCCTTTTTAAGTCTGGCGGGAAGCGCCACTGCTGGCGCTGTGCTGGCTGCCTGCGCCCCGCGCCTCAGCAGTGGTCCCGGGCCGCACGGCAGCAACACCGTTCAACTGGTCTATCAGGACTGGCGCACGGACTGGTTCTCCGGCATGGCGCAGCGCATGCTGGACCAATTCCACAGCGCGCATCCTAACATCCACGTCTTCTTCACCCAGGACCCGGACAACCTGGACGAGGAGATGATGAGCGACTTCAGGAATGGCACAGCCCCGGATGTGATGTCAGGCTGCTGCGATTTTTTCCCTGCCTGGGCCCAGAGCGGGTACCTGCTGGACCTGCGGCCTTACGTGGAAGCCGACCTGGACCGCGCGGCCATCAGCGACTGGGACGCTGCGCAATACCGGGCGCTGTTCACTGCCGACGGCCTTCAGTTTGCCCTGCCCAAGTATCACGGCGCGCTGGCGCTCTACTACAACATCGATCTGTTCGACCGCTACGGCGTGGATCGCCCCGATGGCAGTTGGAACCACGCCGACTACCTGAAGGCGATGGGCCTGATCACGATGGGCCGCGACCGGTTGCGTGACCTGCGCCGGTGGGCCAGCATGTTCGACATCAGTTGGGAGCGAATCCAGGTGCACGTCAACGGCTGGGGCGGCCACTTCGTCGATCCAGAAGACTCTACGCGCAGCCTGATCGCCAGTCCCCAGACGCTGGAAGCCATGCGCTGGCTGCGCGATCGCATCTGGGCTGACGGCTTCATGGCCAGCCCGCTGGATGTAAAGAGCCTGGAGACGCGCCAGGCATTCATCC
>JAAEKA010000137.1 GCA_014155705.1 Anaerolineae bacterium clx_CAG2
ACGCGCCGCCTCATCACAGGCCACGTCGAAGCCCAGGGTCTTGAGCCGTTCCAGGTTGGGATCAATGCCGCCCAGCAGCAGGTTGGGTAGGCTGGCAACACCTTCATACAGCCCCGTCTGGCTGCCCTCAGCCGGCGAGTAACCTGGCGTGGTGCAGTCCAGCACACCGGCCCACAACGCTGCCCAAGGGCCAGCAGGGCGTACTCCTCGGGCGCTGACCTGCAAGGTGGGCGTGGTGTCCACCTCCACCGCCATCTCCAGGTGAGGCACGATGGGCATGATGCCGTAAGGGTAGACCCGCTGCCACGGCGGCAGCTTGGCCGCAGCCTGCCCCACCAGATACAGGAGCGTCATGCGGTCGCGGGCCTCACCAGTCACCGGCTCCTGGTTGCGGATGGGATAGCCTGAGCGCAACGCCACCACTAGCACGCTGGCCGCCTCGATGTCGTATTCCGGCTTGTAGGCGTCCGGCAGATCGATCAAGGCCAGCACCGTGTACTTGCGGAACAGGTACTCGCGCGCATCGGCGTTGACCTCGAAGAAGCGGCGGCTGAACAGGCCGATCAGGATGCCGTTGCCCTGTAACGCTTTGGTGGCGATCTCCAGTGTGGCCTTCTGACTTTCGATCAGGCCAGAGCCAGCCGTCATCTCGAAGGATTGCCCCGGCAGCGGCTGCCAGCGAAGGTCGTAGGGCGGGTTGAGCGCAGCCACGTCGAAGCTCTCCAAATAGGGAGCGTAGGCAAGGATGTCGCCGCTGCGCACCTGTTCCTTGCCCAGCACCCGCTTGGCGATGGTTGCCATGCTCTCGTCCAACTCGATGCCCAGCACGGGATGGCCCTTGAAGACAGCCAGCAGCCTGCCCACACCGCCCGTGGGATCCAACACGCTGGCTGGGCGACCGTGGGGCTGTGTCACCAGCTTCACGATCTCGGGGAAGCATTCAGCGACCCATTGCGGCGTGAAGTATTGCTGATGCTTGGACTTGCCGGCTGAGCCGTAGTCGGCGGTGCGTTGCTCGCCCTGGCGGCCAGAGTGCTGGAAGGCCAGGGATGCACCACCGTTCGTGCTGAAGCCAGTCCCGTTGTGCGTAGAGCCGTTGGTGCTGATGGCGGGCGTAGAAACAGAAACGCCGCCTGCGGTGTCCACAGACGGCGTTTGCCACGATCGCAGGGTTGCGATCACAGTATCCAAGTTTTCGGTCATAGGGTTAACCTCCTAAGGGTGATGGGTGGT
>JAAEKA010000138.1 GCA_014155705.1 Anaerolineae bacterium clx_CAG2
ATGACATTGCTGCTGCCATCCTTGTTGAACTTGCCGATGCGCGGCCCCAGCACGATCGCGCCGGCCAGAGCGGCCCAGCCGCCGACGCTATGCACCACCGTGGAGCCGGCGAAGTCGATCATGCCTGCTTGCGCCAGCCAGCCGCCGCCCCAGATCCAATGGCCGACGATGGGATAGATCAAGCCGCTGATGACCAGCGAGTAGATCAGGTAGGAGGAGACCTTGAGCCGCTCCGCCACTGCGCCCGAGACGATGGTGGCAGCCGTGGCGGCAAACATCAACTGGTACATGAAGAAGGTCCAGTTGAACGAGCTTTCATCCGTATACGTGAAGTTTCCAAGGAAGAAGTTATCGCTGCCGAACAAGCCCATGCGGTCAGCGCCAAACATGATGCCATAGCCGATGGCAAAGAAGAGGATGCTGCCGACGGAGAAGTCCATCAGGTTCTTGAGCATCAGGTTGCCGACATTCTTGGCCCGGCACATGCCGCCTTCGACCATGGCAAAGCCGGCCTGCATAAAGAAGACCAGGAACCCTGCCAACAACACCCATAGAATGTTGATGGCATTGCCCAGGAATTCATTGCTGGGCGGCTCGCCGCCCTGAGCCGAAGCCATGCCGGTGGCCGCTGCGAAGAGCACGGTGACGAAAAGCGAGATGACTAGCGGTCGAACAAGTCTGCGAGACATGAGCACTTACCTCCAATCAACAGTGTGGTGTGCAGTCCCGAGGCTGTGTGCGTCCAGACGCACGCAGATCGGGCTACAACTACAGAGCTATGATACCAGAAAGGCCTGGGCGCTTTCTAGTACCCATATGGGTCATTTTTTAACGCGCTGCATCAAACGTTGTCCACGGGTATGGCCTTTGGAGTTACAGCCAGGGCTTCAACCGCCGAGGGGTGGACCGCGCTTTGCGGCGCAGTGAGTTTGAGCAACAGCGGCGTCAACAGGGTGGTGACGACAGTCCTCAGCACGACTACGGTAAAGCTGGTCTCGTTGAGCAGCCCGTTGCTCATCCCCAGGGTGGCCATCACCAGCGCCACCTCGCCGCGGGCGATCATGCCTGCACCGATCGCCCGGGATTCGCGCGGGCTACATCCGCCGGCGCGCGCGCCCAAGGCCGATCCGATCCCTTTGGTCGCCACGGCCACGACGATGACCGTCAGAGTCAAGGCTGGGGCCAGCATCACGCTGCGCACATCGGTGATCAGGCCAACAGTGACGAAGAAGAC
>JAAEKA010000139.1 GCA_014155705.1 Anaerolineae bacterium clx_CAG2
CAGCCAGAATAGCGTCCTCCTCCTCGACCACGCTGTCCGGCGGCAGCCCGCCCTTGCTCTCGCCCAGGCTCATCGATCCGCGCGTGGCGTGGAAGCGAATGCCGATCTCCTGGGCGGCCTGGATCTCATCGTCGATGCGGCTGCCATTGGGATAAAGATAGAGGTGATCGCTGGAGGTGGTGCATCCGCTGAGCAATAACTCGGCCAGACCGACCTTGGCGGAGATGTAGACCGCCTCGCCGTTCATGCGCGCCCAGATGGGATAGAGCGTGCGCAGCCAACCGAACAGCCCGTCGTCCTGGGCCAGGCAGCGGGTCAGGGTCTGGTACAGGTGGTGGTGGGTGTTGACCAGGCCGGGCAGCACCACCATGCCGCGCGCATCGATGACGCGATCGGCGCTGGCCGGCAGCTCAGCCGTCTGCGCTACCTGTTCGATGACGTTGTCGCGCACGAACAGGCCGCCATGGGCGATGCGCCGCCGCGCGCCGTCCATGGTGATCAGCAAATCAGCGTTTTTGAGCAAGAGAGTGGACATGGGTGATCTCCGTGTTGGTGGGCGCTGGGTTGTGACGCCAGGTGTGTGGATGGCAGTATACCAGAGCAGCCCGGCAGATGCAATCTGCCGGTTGAACCCGAAAAGCCGCCCCTTAGCGGCTGTGTCCCGGCGCCTGAGGGCGCTTTTCGGGCTCAGCCGGGTGGTTTGTAACCCCCAGTTGCGCCGGGTTGACAACCATCCCCGAATCGTCTAGACTGAGAGCAACGAACCCGCCCACATGCTAAGGAGCAACCCATGACTACCTACAGCGATCTGAATATCATCCCACGCTCCGCTGCTTGTGCGGGCCCCCGTCAATTCCTTTGAGTTTTAGCCTTGCGGCCGTAGTCCCCAGGCGGCGAACTTATCGCGTTAGCTTCGGCACTGATAGGTTTAATACTACCAACACCTAGTTCGCATCGTTTACAGCGTGGACTACCGGGGTATCTAATCCCGTTCGCTACCCACGCTTTCGCACCTGAGCGTCAGGTGTGGACCAGAGAGCCGCTTTCGCCACTGGTGTTCCTCCCGATATCTACGCATTCCACCACTACACCGGGAATTCCGCTCTCCTCTTCCAACCCCAAGAATATCCACCGCTTCTTCTATTGCTGAGACCAGAACAAATGCCAAATAACCACTAAGAAATGCACTCAACATATCCTGCTGCAGACACACAGGTTCTATTGTATCGAACGTGATCAC
>JAAEKA010000014.1 GCA_014155705.1 Anaerolineae bacterium clx_CAG2
TCTTGACGCGTTCTCGGAATTTGAACAGGCTGCATTTTTCGGACGTGAGCGTCTGGGCGATGAGTCGGTGCATATGCTGGCCAGGAGCCGGCTGTTGGCTGTGGTTGGCCCATCGGGCAGCGGCAAGTCATCTTTGGTTCTGGCTGGCCTGCTCCCTGCACTCCGGGGAGGGGCCGCGCCAGGCAGCGAACAGTGGCGCTATGCGCCGCGCATGGTTCCCGGCTCCGATCCTATGGCCAACCTTGCTCGTGTGCTCTACACCTTACAGAACGATCCAGACATAGACGCGGACGCATGGACGGCGCAGCACGCGGCCCTGCTTGCGCTGGAGCCAGAACGCCTGACAGAGTTGATCGACCATGATGATGCTGCGCCTCTGCTGCTGGTGGTAGACCAGTTCGAGGAGGTGTTTACACTTTGCGTCAATGACACCGCCCGCAACGCCTTCATGGCCTGTCTGATGGCGCTGTTTCAGGCGCCAGGACGCAGGCATACGCTGATCCTTACCCTGCGCACCGACTTCGAGAGCCAGGTGTCACGGCTGCCCGATTTTCAGACCCATTTCGAGCGCTGTGTCTTTCGCGTGACTCCGCTTAACGCTGCTGAACTGCGCGCATCGATCGAGGCGCCAGCCGATGGGATCGGGTTGAAATTCGAACAAGGGCTGGTGGACACCCTGCTGAACGATATCCTGGGAGAGCCGGCGGCCCTGCCGCTGTTGCAGTTCACGCTGCTGAAGCTCTGGGAACATCGCGAGCATAACTACATCACCTGGGACGCCTATCGGCGGCTGGGAGGTGGGCGGCTGGCGTTGGCCAACAGCGCGGATGCCTTCTTCAACGGCCTGATTCCCGAACAGCAAGTGACGGCCCGAAACATCCTGCTACGCCTGGTGCGCGCCAGCGATGGCCTGGAGATCACCAGCAACCGGGTACGGCTGGATACACTTTACCAGACAGGAGAGGCGGCAGATCGCGTCAGCCTGGTGCTCGAAAAGCTGATCGGCGCCCACCTGGTGCGCGTGACCGAAGGTGATGTGGCCAGCGATACCCAGGTGGAGATTGCACACGAGGCGCTGGTGCGCAACTGGCCCAGTCTGGTTGCCTGGCTGGAGGAGGAACGTGACAGAATCCGCCAGCGACAACGGTTGAGCGATGCTGCAGAACACTGGGCAGCGCTGGGGCGCGATGCGGGAGCGCTGCTGCCGCCGACCCTGGTGCATATAGCAGACCGTTTTATCGCATCCACCGGAATGGAACTTAGCAGCCTTGATCTGGAATTTCTGCAGGCCAGCCAGCAAGCCATTGCCGCCCAACAAGCGCAAGAGATGGCCAGACAGGTTGAATTGAAGCAGGCGCAGGTCGATGCGCAGATTCAAACCGTGAAGGTCCGCAGGTTGCGCAGTCTGGCGGTTGCCCTTGGGCTGCTGCTCCTGATCCCGATACTCCTGATCGTCGTCGCTTTGCGACAGCAAGGGTCGCCGTGGCAACCGCTGGAGAACTTTCCGCGCGACTCGGTGTCGGCGTTAGCGGCTGTCTGGAAAGACGAGGCGGGCGCCCCTATCACTATGAAGCTTTGCGCCGGCACCAGCAACATCGGCATCGGTTGCACACAGGAGGGCCAGACGTGGAATATCTATCAGCAGAACCTGCCCACTGGCGATCCTGCTAACTCGACCAGCAGCGACTTTCCCGGCACAGTGCGCGGCGTTCAGGCCATGAGCATCGATGCCGCCAACCCACGCCATATTGCCGCCTTTTTCTGGGATGGCAAGATGTATCTGAGCGACAACGGCGGCGTGTTGTGGCATCCGGCGGGTCAAGGGCTGCCTGCAGCGCCTGACTTCGTGCGCAGCGTCGCGATTCACGAAGATCTGGCGTTGGCCATTATCGGTTCGGAGTTGTATGGCAGTCCGGACGGAGGAGATCAGTGGA
>JAAEKA010000140.1 GCA_014155705.1 Anaerolineae bacterium clx_CAG2
CGACACAAAGCTAGTGAGCGCACAGTGCTTCCTTGACAAGGCCCTCTTGTTGGTTACGCCAAGCACCTGGACAAGTGATTGAGCGCGAAGGTCATCTCCAGCCCGTCCACCGTTTCCTGGCGGCGCATGAAGAACGCGCCGGCGTTGTTGACCAGCACGTCCAGCCGGTTGTAACGGGTTTGAAACTCGGCCGCCAGCCGGCGCACCTCGGCCATGGAAGACAGGTCAGCCAGCAGGGGCTCGATCCGGGGATTGCCTGTGGCCTGGCGTAGTTCGGCAGCCGTTGCCCCGGTTTTCTGCCCATTGCGGCCGACGATGACCACGCGACCGCCCTGAGCCGCGATGGCCTGTGCGGCCGCCTTGCCGATGCCGTTGGTCGCGCCGGTGATTAGAAAGACTTTGTTGTGCGAATCTGTGTCGGACATAGCCCGGATCCTCTCGTGCGTGTTCGGTAGGAGTTTGTCGGCAGGTGCGCGCAGCATTTTATTATGCACGACCCGGTCGAGATGTTCAAATAGCGGATGGAGTAAGATTTCATCTGTTTCCTGTGTCAAATGGGGTAGCCGGCAGCGAAGGATGTTCAGCCCCGAAGCTCGTGCGTGGATGCAGCAGACCTTTGTCCCTGGCGTCACTCTGTGGTATCCTTTGTGTCGCTTGGATAAGAGACATCTTACCTACGCAACAAGCGCGCACCGTGCGCTGAAGCACTCTGAGGACTCGTGATGACAGAGAGAACCAACCAGGAGTGGATTGCTGCCCTGCAAAGCGCGCAGGCCGATGCTGCTATCGCCGATCTGCGCATCGTTTTGTTGCGCGGCCTGCGCTACGGCATGGCCAGCTACCGGGTGACCGAGGCCGACCTGGAGGACTTCGTGCAGGATGCGCTGGTCAGGGTGCTGCGCGAGCTGGCATCCTTCCGCGGCGAGGCGCGCTTCACCACCTGGGCGCAGAAGGTCGCCGCCCGCGTGGCGCTGAGCGAGTTGCGCCGGCGCCGTTGGCGCGACGTGTCGCTGCAAGACCTGATGGCTGAGCACGAGGACTCTGACTTCACCCCGGCGGTCTTGACCGACCAGGGACCCGATCCGGGCCAGATCGCCCAGCGCACTCTGATGATGGAAAGAATCCAGGCCATGATCGCCGAGGAACTGACCGATAAACAGCGCCAGGCCATGATGGCCGTGATGCAGGGCGGCATGCCGTTGCAGGAGGTGGCCCAGCGTATGGGCACCAACCGCAACGCG
>JAAEKA010000141.1 GCA_014155705.1 Anaerolineae bacterium clx_CAG2
ACGTGGTCGGGCACAGCATGGGCGGCGGCGTGGCGATGAAGCTCACCATGGCCCGGCCGGCCGCGGCGCTGTCGCTGACGCTGGTAGACACGGTCTCGCCCTACGGCTACAGCGGCAGCAAGGACCTGGCCGGCACGCCCTGCTACGACGACGGCGCGCCGGCCGGCGCGGGCAGCGTCAACCCGGAGTTCGTCAAGGCCATGGGCGCCAAGGACCGCGGCCTGGACAACCCCGTCTCGCCGCGCAACGTCCTGCGCCAGTTCTACGTCAAGCCGCCCTTCCTCCCTGCCCGCGAGGAGGAACTGGTTAGCAGCATGCTCTCGCTGCGCGTGGGCGAGGACTGGTACCCCGGCGACGCTGCCCCTTCGCCGCACTGGCCGACCGTGGCGCCAGGCACGAAGGGCATCGTCAATGCCTTTAGCCGCAAGTATTTCGACGCCAGCGGCATCGTGGACATTACCCCCAAGTCGCCGGTGCTATGGATCCGCGGCGCCGACGACACCATTGTAGCCAACAACGCCTTCTGGGACATCGCCGCGCTGGGCGCGATGGGCTTCGTGCCCGGCTGGCCTGGCGCCGAGGAATGCCCGCCCCAGCCGATGATCGATCAAATCCGTGCTGTGCTGGAGCGCTACGCCGCCAACGGCGGCAGCTATCGCGAGGAAGTCATCGCCGACGCCGGCCACAGCCCGTTCCTGGAGAAGCCGGAGGAGTTCGACGCTCTGTTCCACGCGTTTCTAGCAGGCGCTTGAGCAGACGCCGCAACTCGTAACTCGTAACCCGGCCACTGTTCACTGCGAACTATGGGCTGTTCACCGCTCATCATGCCAACCATCCAAGCCAACGGCCGCCAACTCTACTACCAACTGGACATGGATGCGTTTTCGGAAAGCAGTGATCGGGGACCGCAGTCCGATGACTGAACACCGATGACGGTATCCGGCGAAAAGGAGGTGATCGAGTCTCGTAACGCACAACTGACAAAACCGTCTGCCTGTTGGCGCAAATCTCGGATGCGGATTACAATGACCGCATGCCCGTCTTGGTGACTTTGCGGCGGCTTCTTGGAGCCGCGCCAATCCTATTCTCACGGAGGAGAATCGACGATGAAACGTACTACCTTGTTCCTGGTGTTGGCGATGCTAGTGATTGCCAGTCTGGTGTTGGCGGCGTGTCCGTCAGCAGCCACGCCCGCCCCTGTTGAGCCGACTGCTGCACCGGTGGAAGAGCCGACCGTGGCGCC
>JAAEKA010000142.1 GCA_014155705.1 Anaerolineae bacterium clx_CAG2
GAAAATCCGGCTCAGCGCGGCCAGCTTGTCTGCTTCGTAAACCAGGTAGTAGCGCTGGACCAGGCCGTCCACGGTCACGTGGCTGGAGCCGACACGCACTGACTGGGGGTCGGACATGTAGCGCTCGGCCAGGCGGCGAATCTCAGCCGGCAGGGTCGCAGAGACGAGAGCGGTCTGGCGAAGCTCGGGGGTCTCGCTCAGGATCGTCTCGATGTCCTCGATGAAGCCCAGGCTCAGCATTTCGTCGGCCTCGTCCAGCACGACGGTGCGCACGGCGCTCAGATCCAGCGCGCCCTGGCGGATCAGATCCAACAGGCGGCCGGGAGTGCCCACCACCACGTCGATGCCGCGCTGCAGGCGGCGGATCTGGCGCTCGTAGGGTTGTCCACCGTAGACGGCCAGCACGCGCACGCCGCTATGGCGGCCATAGCCGTGCAGCGCGGAGGCGACCTGGATGGCCAGCTCGCGGGTCGGCGCCAGTATCAGGCTCTGTACCTGTTTTTGGCCCCCTTGCAGGTTCTGGAGAATCGGCAAGGCGAAGGCAGCCGTCTTGCCGGTGCCTGTCTGGGCCTGGGCGATAACATCCTGCCCGGCCAGCAGCAGCGGGATGACTGCGCTCTGGATCGGTGTAGGCTCGGCATAGCCGAGCTCGGTCACGGCCTGCACCAACTCAGGGTGCAGTTGCAACGAAGTCCATTCTGTTGTCACGGAAAGCTCCTACTTGGGGCGGGGATAGCCCGCCCTACTTTGGTTTTGATGAGTCCACTGCGTCACGCAGTCCCTTGCGGGCTGCGGCCCTGTTGTCTGCCAACAGCCGGCTCATCCCAAAGTAAGAGCCTCCTGTTGCAACAAAACACCCGACCAATTGCGGCCGGGCGCACCTCTGGCATCACCAATCACGGTTTTGGGTCACAAAACGATCCCCGACAGGGGACCGTGAGCAGCAGTGTAACACACTGCGTGCAAAGGTGCAAAAACGGGGAACACGAAAACACGGAGGGGACGAAGGCGCGAAACCCTCCCTGTCCACCCGCATCAAACCAGCGCCGTCTTCGCCAGCGCCTCCAGCCCATCCAGGTCATCCAGCGCCAGCCATTGCAGCATGACCCGCTGCACGCCGGCCTGGGCCAGTTCGTGCAGTTGCTCCTGCAGCGCGCCGGGCGCGCCGACGATAACCCCGCGCTCGCGCAGGGCGGCTGGGTCGCGGTCCTGGAGCTTCGCGCGCAGTTCAGCTTCATTGCGGCCGAAG
>JAAEKA010000143.1 GCA_014155705.1 Anaerolineae bacterium clx_CAG2
TGGCCACGTCGACGCCGGCCTGGGCCAGACGATGGGCGATGGCGGCGCCGATGCCGCCGTGGCGGCCGGCGCCGGTGATAAGGGCTACCTTGCAGGTTGAAGTTGTCATGATGCTTTTGCTTTCGAAAGAAATTAGCGGTGACTGGATCGTTGGATCAGCGCCTGGCGGTAATCTTGCTCAAGCCAAGCCAATAAGAACTCATCCAATGGAATGGCCTGCGGAGCCTGCTCGAACTCAGGGTCGTTGACCAGAATAGTCTCTTGCTCGATGCCGACCACAACCAGCGCATGCGCCGTGTCGTCCATCCAATAGGTCAATGGGCCAGTGTTAACAGCAACAATGATGGGCAAACCGTGGTCGAGAGCCCAGCGCAATCGAGCGATGCTGCCCTTCTCGATCGTGACCGCTACGGCTAACTCTTCAAGCCGGTGTAGGTTCGAGAACGCAGCGCCATAAGAGCGAATGCCCAGCAGTTGCACCAGACGCGTATAGTCGACCAGCATCTGATGATAGTCGAGCAGCATTGCGGCGCATGCGGCCAGGCAATCAGCCTGCTGCAGTTGCCTGCGGTGTGAGACGGCGAGCAAAGACATCGGCCCTATCCTGCATCCCTCGGATCTGATCAGGCGACAAAGGAATGACCTCGCCCGTTGCTGCATCTACATCCAGTGAGCCCACAGCCGCGACCTGGCCGTGGCCGCGCAGGTGCAGCCAGACAGGAATGCGCCAGACCGGCTTGTCTCCCCACACCAGGACCGGTTCACCTGGCCGCAGAGCCATAGCGACGTGCTCGGTCAAATAGCCCTGGGCGTGCCGCCTGACCTGGTCAGACGCATACCCTGGCTCGTGACGCGCCTGCTCGATAAGCGCCAAGACATCCGCTTCACTCAGACCCAAGCTGCGCACATGCTCTGCGTTGGCGGCCGCAACTCTATCCAGGCGTTCGAAGACAGCCTGTCGTTCCTGCCGATACCTGCGAAAATCGTTGTAATCCTCCAGATTCACAATGGCTGCCTGTGAACGACCAAAGGTCTCGACAATATACGTCGCTCGCTGCTCGCGCACCGCCTGCAGCACGTCGGTCAACTGCTGCCGTAACTCGGTCGATCCAATTACCTGTTCCATGACACTGACCTCCAAACACCACAGCCGTTCTTACAAGGTTTAGAAGCATTATAAACCTTGTAAGAACGGCTGTCAAAGCGCCGGTGGCGTAACGGCGGGCTCGACGGCTTCGCTCAGATCGGCCC
>JAAEKA010000144.1 GCA_014155705.1 Anaerolineae bacterium clx_CAG2
CCGGATTGCTGGCGCTGCCTTCTCGATGTTGCTTTCAGGACCGAAACTCACCACGTCCACCAGGTTGCCAGCAGCCTGCCAAATGGACACTGCGTTCAGCTCGCCTTCAACTACTACCAGTACATCGCGCTGGGCAAGCTGATCGACGCCGAACAAGGCACGCTCGCCGCCATACTTTTGGTGAAACCGCCGCATTGAATGCTCGATCAACCTGTACTGTACGGCCTGCACAACGCCTCTTGCTTGCCAAGGGATGATGATTGCCGCCCCAAGATCGTCAGCAGGCACCCACTTCAGGCCCTGTTTCACCCAAATCTGCACATGCGGTGTATAGCCAAGGGCGAACGCCTGACAAGTTTCCAGAGTGATACCGCGCCCTGCCAGGTACTCAGCGCCAGGGGAGCCAGGCATGCGCTGGATACCGCCAGCCACAATCCTGTGCGCACCTTTCTGCCACCCCGGTTCACGCCACATGGCTTGGCCGTCCGCGCGTTGTTGGCGATTGGGCTGGCGCGGCTGATCAACCTGCGTTTGCCCCGCCAGGTACTCCACGGCATCAACGAACCCGATCTGCTCAAGCGCCATCACCAGGCTGATCTGGTCGCCACTGGCACCGCAGCCAAAGCAGTAATAGCCGTTGGGATACACCGTGAAGCTGGGCGTGGCATGGTCTTCATGGAATGGGCAGTTCCACTGCCAGGCACGACCACTACGCTGCTGCGGCTGACCTAGCAAGGACTCGACTACCAAGCGACAATCAACGATTGTTTTGATTTCAACAGTATCCATCCACGTGTCCTGTGTTTTTCTCGCTTACGAAGTGTAGAAGTGTAGAGGTGTAGAAGCGTAGAACTAGCGCACAATCATCTACGGTTGGTGGTTATTGTAAAGTGTAGAGAATTCGGGTTGTTTCTACGCATCTACAGTTTCTACATCTACGGTTCCATATCAGCGGATCGATATAAGGTTGTGCGATTGCCTGTCTCTTTTGTGGCCAAACCGTTGCGTACAAGACTGGCAAGATGACGCTCTGCTGTTGTGGTGTCCATGCCATCGATGCGTTGGCCGATCTCGCGGGCCGTGCACTGGACCTGTTTGGCGCAGAGGCGACGAAGCTGGTGCAGCACCTTTTCCTCGTCTTTATCTCATACGTGCGTGAAAACGCCGCCATTGTGGACAATCTTGCCAATGAGCTTCGCCAGCAAGGTGTCACCGTCTGGCTTGATCGCGATGAGATCATGCCAGGCATGTGGTGG
>JAAEKA010000145.1 GCA_014155705.1 Anaerolineae bacterium clx_CAG2
GTAGCCTCCAGTCGCCGCGGCGCAAGGCCCGATCGTTGGGCACCAACAGGCGGGCTGCGGCCAGCAGCAAGGCCAGCGCCATTTCGGCCGTCTGGACGGTGTTGTGGTGCAGGTTGTGGACGGCCACGTGGCTCAGGCCGTTGGCCGGGTCAGCCAGCAGCGCACGCGTTTCGTCCGGCAGGCCGGCGAAGGGGATGACCAGCAGACGCAGGTTGGGGCTGGCCTGGAGTTGCTCCAAGGTTGGCCGGCCGGCTACCAGGATGTCGAAACGGGCCGGGTCAGGCAGCGCCAGACCGGCTGTGACCTGGATGCCAGGCTCCAGATGGGAACGCAACGCGGCCAGGTCGAGCGGTTCTGTGGGACCAAGAATGGTGAGCAGGTGGGCGTGGGTCATGGTTGGAACTCTTCGTATGTTGAGGTTATTCGGCCTGAGATTATACCACGATCATCGGCGATGCCGGAGTCGAGTCACCAGGCGGGTTCTGTGCCACGACAGGGCTTTCCAAGGGCCGCCAGTTGCGGTACAATCCGCTTCGGAGAATGCCATGCAAAGTCTACATAATCACACTATTAAAGCCTTGATCCGCGACTTCGGCGGCGGGTTGGTCACCATGCCGCACGACTCGCCCAGCGCGCGCCGGCTGGCTGCGCAGTTGGGCGTGGAGTCCGGCCAGCTCATGGCCGAACTGCTGGGCAGCAGCGACTGGGGCCGGGCGCTGGTAGGCGAGATCAGCGCGGAGGAATTCGACCGGCGGGTTCATGCGCGTTATCACTTGCCCTATGACGCCAGCCAGCCCAGCCTGATCTTCCGCTGGTTCGCCGATGAGACCCTGAGCCATGAGCTGCTGGACCTGGCCGCCAGCCTGCGCCGGCCGCCTGACTTTCAGGTGGCTGTGCTGAGCAACGCCGCCACCGATCTGGAGCAACGCATTCTGCACGAGAAGCTGAACATCCTGCACAGCTTCGACCTGGTGGTGAACTCAGCGCGGGAGGGGGTCAGGAAGCCCGACCCGGCCATCTACCGCCTGACCCTGGAGCGGCTGGGCGTGGCAGCGCGGCAGGCTATCTTCGTGGACGATATGGCAGAGAATGTCGCGGCCGCGGCTGCGCTGGGCCTGCATGCCATTCATTTCCATGACCAGCGCCAGGCCGTGGCCGCTATCCGCGGGCTGCTGGGCGACCGCTGACCGTGTGGGCAGAAGAAACCGGGTTTTTGTCTCCGACGCAACCAACATGACGCCATGCCAGGTGTGTGCGCAGACAAAGAGCATGAACGCATAAGAAAAACCCGGTTTTATCAGGCCGTGGTCGCTATCCGCGGGCTGCTGGGCGACCGCTGACCGCGTGGGCAGAAGAAACCGGGTTTTTGTCCCGGACGCAACCAACATGGCGTCAAGCCAGGTGTGTGCGCAGACAATGGGCCTGAACGCATAAGAAAAACCCGGTTTCTCGACGGCGCTGGCCGAAAAAAGGCAGCAAAACCTGATCTAGATCATAGTCACAGCGTCTGTCTTGTGCTATGATACGGCTAAAGAATTCACAGGTAAATCTAAAGGACAGCCTAAACATGGAACAGTTGACAGCCCTTATTCCCATGCAGCGCGGCACCGTACACGCCGTACATGGCGGCGCAACCTTGCGCAAACGCCTGTTGGACATGGGGCTCGTGCCTGGCGCCGAGATCAGCGTGGTGCGGGTGGCGCCGTTGGGCGACCCGGTCGAGTACATGGTCAAGGGCTACCGGTTGTCGCTGCGGCGCAGTGAGGCCGCGCATGTGATGGTGGAGCGGCTGCCCTGCGAAGATTGCCCTGAGTTGGCCGACGGCGTCTGTGACCCGCGGGGGGCCAACCGCTGCCCGCGCTGGCTGCGTTGGCTGTACGGCGGTGATCGTGGCAAGCAA
>JAAEKA010000146.1 GCA_014155705.1 Anaerolineae bacterium clx_CAG2
AGGCGGTGCAGAGTCTGCCACGTGGCCTCGGCCGCGGCCTCGTCGCTGATGTCGGACAGCGCAACGGCTCCGTTGTCGATCACCACCGAGCGCAGGCGACAGGGCTGGCCCGCGTAGCGCCCGCCGTCGAAGGCAGCGGCCAACTGCGCCAGGGATTGCTGCATGGCCGGCGTCTCGGGCGCCACATGGACTGCCGCCACCTGGTCGACCGCTTCGCCGCGTGCCAGCAGATCGTCCAGGGCAAAGGTCAACACCTGGGGCTGGCCGCCCAGGGTAGCAATCAACGTCGCAGAAGAGGGATCAGGCATGAGCGAGTTACTCCGGTCGAACACCCTGCCAGCCGCGCTGGTGGGCGGGCCGCCGCACAGCGGCAAATCGGTCTTGATCTACAGTCTCAGTCAGGCCCTGCGCGTCCGCGGGGTTGAGCATTATGCGCTGCGCGCCTGCCCGGACGGCGAGGGGGACTGGAGCAATGAAGCCCCGCCCAAATGGGTGCGCCAGATCCGCATCAAGGGTCAATGGACGCCGCAGTGGATCGAACGCATCAGCCGTGACATCGAGCGCCGTCACCTGCCGCTCCTGGTGGATGTGGGCGGCCTGCCGACGCCGGAGCAGGCTGAGATGTTTGGCCGCTGTACCCATGCCGTGCTGCTGACGCCCGACGATGCATCCCGGGCCAGGTGGCGGGATCTGGTCGGCCAACACGGGCTGCCGTTGCTGGCCGACCTGCACTCGTCGCTTCAGGGCCAGGATCGACTGGATGTGCAGGAGCCGCACGTGCAGGGTGTGCTCGCCGGCCTGGAGCGCAACAGCCAGGCCAAGGGCCCAGCCTTCGAGGCCCTGGTCGAGAGTCTGGCTCAGCGCTTTGCCGCCGATGGAGCAGAATTGCGCCGCCGCCATCTGGCCAGTGCGCCGTTCGAGATTGCTGTCGATCTGGATCGGCTGGCGCGCACCCTGGGCGCGCCGTTCCAGGGTGCGCGCCCCGGGTGGCAGCCGTCTGATCTGCCATTGTTGTTGGACTACCTGCCAGCAGCCACACCGTTGGCTGCCTTTGGCCGGGGAAGCTCCTGGGTGCATGCTGCACTGGCCAGGTTGGCGCATCCGGCGCGCTACGCCAGTTTCGACGTTCGCCTGGGCTGGGTTGAGGCGCAGCGGCTGGCCGCCGGGGAGACGCCGCCCGCCGGGCCGGTGTCTTGGCAGGTGCAGCAGTTCGCCGGCGTCATGCGCTTTACCGCTACACTGCCTGATCACTACATTGACATCAGCCAGTTGGGAGAGGTGGCAGCCCCGCTGGCGCCTGCAGGCGTGGGCGTGATTCTGAGCGGCCGGCTGCCGCTGTGGCTGTTTACCAGCTTGGCGCAGACCTATGCAGCAGCGTCCTGGCTGGCTGTGCATCAACCTGCGCTGGGTGGGTACGTCGTCGTCCATTCGCAAGACCGCCGCTATCCTGTGGGGCATCTGCTTGCCGAGTGATCGCTTTCTTTTGCCCAGCAAACAAAAAGCGCAGACCAAGCCGGCCGCTGGCAGCGGTCCGTTGCCTGGTTTGCGCTTCATCACGAGGTCGTCATCTCATCACCCCTCCGGGTGAGATTGTACACCCCCGTCCTGGCGGCGGGTGGTGAAGTTGGAGGAAAGGCGGCAATGGACTTATTGTAGCAGCATCACGCGCCATTCGCCATGATGTAGATCATATTTGGCATGAGTTTTTGTGGCTGCCCTCTCCGGGCGCCGCTTTAGCGCGCCGCTGTGATCGCCAGCTCGTAGATTGCCGCCGCGGCAGCCGGCCCATCGAACAACATCTGTAGCGTCTGCACGTCCGGCGGGAGCGCCACGGGGTCGAGGCGGCGGGCAGGCGCGCCGTCTGTCAGCGACCAGGCAGCCAGCTCACGGCCGGCTTCG
>JAAEKA010000147.1 GCA_014155705.1 Anaerolineae bacterium clx_CAG2
AAGAAATCCTGATTGACGAAAGTCTTGGTTCTGCTACAATGGCGTCGCCGGGTCGATCGATTGATGCGCCTGGTGATCGAGGGGCATGGGACCTGGCTGCGACGGGTAGCTAGTTTGCGCAAAAAGGCCCGGCAGTGCTGCCGGGCCTTCTTGATATTGCTTGAGGGTAACTACCTAACGAAGCTTCGCCTCAAACCGACAAGTTTGACTTGGCGAAGCTTCGTTAGGTAGTTACTCTATAAGGATGTCACCGAATTGATCGGTTGATTACAGTGCGGCCGCGTATTGATCGCGCATGGCCTCGAACAGCGCCGCCGATGAGATAGGAGTGTCCAGCGACGCAGTGACGATCTGTCCATCGGCCTGGCGGTGAACCACCTCGCGCAGGCCAGCGCCTCCGCTGCGCGCCAGCAGATACATGCCGTAGAGGACCGTAATCGCCAGGTCGTGCAGGTCGATGTCGTCTACAGAGGCGGCGCGGGCAAACGCCTGTTGAATCGCCTCGTCTTGCGCCGGATCGTTCCAGGCCGCGGACAGCACCAGCAGCGCGGCGTGTTCAGTGTAGTCGCGGTCGCCTTCCAGTTGATACAGCATCTGGTCGACGTCGGCAGCGTTGCGGGCATGATAGATCAAGCTGCTGTACATATCCTCTGGCGTAAGGGCGTCGGACTGGACCCCAACGTAGACTGCGCAGGCGTGGGCGATGGTCTCGAAACCGGCCGCTTGGGCGTTCAAATAGTCAGCGAAAGCATGGGGGGTGGTCATGGATGATCTCCTGAAACGATGGGCTTCTTTTGGTGCGCCGCGCTACCGTCCTGCCAGACGCGGCGCGCGGCTGAGGGCTTGCCCAATTATATCATCTCCCTATCAGAGCGTCAACGCACCGGCGACGCGAATCAACGGTCCCAACGACGTACTCTGCCAACGCGGAGTCGAGGCTCACTTGCACTTGCGCCGAAGCGCAGCGCAGGTGCAAGTGAGCCTCGACTCCGCGCCAGATCCGGCAGGGCGTGCTCAGACCTGGTAGGCCGGCCCAGAAGTTCGACTTCTCGGAGAAGTCGAACTTCTTCACTCCCTATGCCTTCCGGCATCTGGTCACGAGGCAGGCTTGTCCGTCACAGCGCCAGCTTCTTGCTCTGTAACTTTGTGCGACATCCACTTGGCGAAGGAGCGCAGGCCGACGAACAACGCCAAAGCGGCAATCGGCAGCGCGATGCCGGCCCCATATTGCAGAATGTTGATTTGTTGGCTTGGCGTGACGACCACGCCCAGGAAGTTCACCGCCAATACCACCACCGTTACGCTGATCAGGCTGCCCTCCAGCTCGTCGGGGCTGTCGATCTGCAGCCAGCCTGGCATGGGAACCCGGTTGACGAAGAGCTGGTACAGGCCGATGGCGGTGATGTAGAGCACGGTGCCCACCAAAAACTGATGCACGAACTCCACCAACTGAATGATGGGGATCAATTCCTCCGCATGTCCGCTGAACAGATCCAGCGCAGACTCGATGATGAACGCAATCAAGCCAAAGCCGGCCAGCACGAACAGCACCGAAGCGGTCAGCGCCAGGCCGATGATGGGATAGTTGACAGCCTTCTGATCCATGTCAAGCACCGGCTTGCCGGCCAGGGTCACGCCTTTCGGCGCCGGGACCCTCAGTTCCAACGTTTCAGTTCAGTCCAGTGAGACACTACCCCCAAGGAGGTTCGTGCCATGTTGAAGGCAAAGTGGCTTGTCGTGTTGGTCTGTTTGGTGATTGCAGCTTCGGCGATCTGCGCGCGGCGTTGGCGGGCCGCCCTGCTGATCACTCTCTCGGCCAGGGACTTGTACCAAACGTCCACGATCACCGTCACAGTGATGATGCCGCCGATCACGATCGGTTGCAC
>JAAEKA010000148.1 GCA_014155705.1 Anaerolineae bacterium clx_CAG2
TGCGACCTGCCTGCGGTCGCCGCTGCCCGCCATGAACTGCTGCTGGAGGATGCCTTCACCGCCCTGGCGCGGCTGGCCGAGGACGGACGGCGCTTCGATCTGGTGGTCGTCGATCCGCCCGCCTTCGCCAAGCAGCAGTCAGAGATCCCCGCGGCGCTGCGTTCGTATGAACGGCTGGCCGGACTGGCGCTGGGCGTGCTGCGGCCCGGCGGCGCGCTGGTGATGGCCTCCTGCTCCAGCCGGGTCAGCGCCGGGGACTTCTTCGCGGCCGTCCGTCGCGGCGCTGCCCGCTCCAACCGCGTCATGCGCGAGTTAGCGCACACGGGTCACCCTGTCGATCCCCCCGTCAGGTTTGCAGAGGGAGAATATCTGAAGTGTCTGTATGCGCAGATTGACGTAACGCATCACTCGTAACTGGCTGTTGCATGCTGAGAGGCAATTCGCTCTCTTGACAAGCTTAGCAAAAAGTTGTACACTGCCGGCCAGTGGTGGATTTCACTACTCGGTCTGAAGCGAACTGGTTGCGCTGATACGATGTAGCGCGCGCCTCATTCCACAGCGGGCTTTGATGGATCAACGACTTCTTCGTCTTCCAAGAACAGGGTGGGCAAAGAGGTCGAATAGCAGAAGGCCGGAGGATACCCCTGACAACCCCAAATAGCCACGATTCTTCTGAGACATCCCCCGCTCGAAGCAACGGTCGCACGCTCCTCTCCATCGGCGACGAGACATTCACGTCCTGTTGTTGACCGCTTTGCTCATTTCGCTACTGGCGTTTCTCGCCTTGGCATCGACCGAAGCTGACGAAGGGGATGTCATTGTGGCATCGGCGAATGGAGCCCAGAATTCTCACAGCGCCACGTTGTTGACCGATGGACGCGTCCTCGTGGCAGGGGGCTGGAGTGGGACCACCGCCATTGCAACCGCTGATCTGTTGGATCCTGACGCCAGAACCTGGGCGCCCACTGCGCCGCTGCTGACCCCGCGCATTTTTCACGCCGCGACGCGCTTGTCCGATGGCCGCGTTTTGGTCATGGGCGGCTGGGACAACAACGGCGACATCTTGAGCAGCGCCGAGATTTATGACCCGGCCAACGCGGCCTGGCTTCCGGCTGCTCCGCTTCAGAATGCGCGCGCAGGCCATGCAGCGCTCACCTTGCCAGACGGAAGGGTCTTGGTGGTGGGAGGCTGTTTTGGCTCATAGGCTTCGGGAGCAGTCTCTTCTCCTGGTCAGCCGTGGGATGTGCAGGCCATCGCCGAGGTCTACGACCCCCGCGCTGATAGCTGGCAGGCGGCCGGGCAACTGGCCGAAGGGCGCTGCTGGCCGACAGCCACGCTGCTGGCAGACGGCAGGGTGTTGGTGGTCGGCGGCAGCTCTGCGCCGGCCGGGCTGTGACCGGCGCAGAGCTGTACGATCCCCTGCGAGGCAGTTGGTCATCCGCGGGCCGGCTCCATGTGGCGCGCGAGGGGCACACGGCCGCGCTGCTACCTGATGGGCAAGTTCTGGGCAGTGGATCGGACTACGCGGCTACCGGCGGCGGCGCCAGCGCCGTGTCAGGCGATGGCGGAAGCTGGGTCGAAGTAGATGTCACGGAGCTGGCGCAGGCCTGGGTGGACACTCCTACGCAACCCCACGGCTTGCTCTTGCGCCAGGCGTCGGCCGCGGGCTCCGTGATCTACGACTTCTGCAGCGAACGGGGCGTGTCGCCATGCACTGCGGCGCAGACGCCTCAGTTGATTATTTGGTACCGTTAATGGATGAGCGACAGACCGCCGAGGAGATGGATCATGTCACAGCAAAGAATGAGACGACGAGGGATGGGCGCGCTGCTGGCTCTCAATCTGATCGGGTGGGATACACCCGCTCAGTCCCCCCCTGTTCGGA
>JAAEKA010000149.1 GCA_014155705.1 Anaerolineae bacterium clx_CAG2
CGCTTAAAACCTTCGCTCAGAGTGCACAGCCCAAACCAATGATCTTCATGTTCGACCATGACAAGGAGAAGATATTGAAGGAGGTTAGTGATTCTACGGGCTCGTACAGAGCTTGGGGCACCTCGCCCTGATCCTGCCCGACAAAGCTACTCTGGTTGGTCAGTTCCCACCAGGCCAGCGGCAGCGACGCCTGGCCGTCATCGCTGTTGTATCCTTCGGCATGCTGCACTGGCTGCGGCGTATAGATGCTGTACAGGCGTCGCAGCCACCAGACATCCTCTGACTGTCGGGGCCGCAGCCGCGGGTCGGATGGCAGCGAAGCCATGCTGGGCGGACTGGAGAGCACGAACACTTCTTCGCTGGTGTAAACCATGAAGCCCAGGCTGGCCAGCACGTCGATCTCAGCCCTGCCTTCGGGAACGCTGGCAAACAGACGACGCAGCGCTTGCGAGCCGGCCTCGGCGATACAGGCCGACAAGAGATTCTCCCAGGCAGCCTGGCCATCGGGCAACTGTTCCAATCGCGGCGCCAGATAAAGCAGGTCCGCTTCGTGGCGGCCGGGCCGTTTGAGCATCTGCACGAAGCCCCGGACTTGTTGCATCGGCGACCAGACGTAGGAGGCCAGACCGGTACCCACCCAGGGGACGGGCGCAATCAGCGCTGTCGCCAGCGCGCTGCGGCGCAGCAACAGATGGTGAAAGAGATCGAGCCAGGCGCCGTTGCGTTGCAGCGAGCGCACAGCCAGCACATCTTGCAGACCAAAGGGCCTGATCACAGCGCGCTCCTCAGCCCGCGCAGCCAGAGAGCCTGGGCCAGACAGCGTCTGTTGGCCGCCGCTTCAGGCTGTGCTATGCTGGCCGCAGGATGGTATCTCACACCAACAAAGAGCACGCCGTTGGGCATCGAAGATTGCTCCTGTGCTGCTTTCGTCGCTCAGTCTTGACGGCTTGATTTTACACCAGCGCATAGCCGTTGGCAAGTGATCCGCAGCCCGGGCCTGCTTAGTTGGGATAGAGATAGCCCGTCGGCCCCATAACCTGCTCCTCGATGCGGCTTTCTGATGCGTGCATGAAGCCTAACATCATCGTCTCTTTGCCCAGCAGCGAACGCTCGACGCTCAACAACTCTGGCAGGTCTGGCGTTTCCAGCAGGCTCTGTTTTTCGTCCCAGGGAAGCTGTAGGGCGGTGGCGGTCACGAAGGCCAGCGCCTGCGGGTCTTCAGGCGCTTCGCCCAGATCGATCTCGCTATTCAGCACCTCAGACAACTGCTTGATGTAGCCCTGCAGCAGGCGGCTGACCGCCCTGGCGTCCTGGGGCGCCGGCGCGCCATCAAGAGGAAACGCCTCCACTTCACCTTGCAGGAAGGGCATGTCGAAGTACAACTTGCGCACGCGAAAGCGGTGCAATCCCAGCGTGACAATGTTCAGCCGGCCGTCGGCCAGCCGCTCCAGGCGGCGGATGTGGGCCGTGGTGCCGACCTGGTAAGGCAGTTCCACGTCCCCTTCATAGTCGCGCCAATCGGGCGTGTCCTCACGCATCAGCACTACACCGAACGGCTCTTCCTTCTCGATGCACTGGTTGATCATCAGCCGGTAACGGGGCTCGAAGATATGCAAAGGCAGCACCTGCCCCGGAAACAGCACTAATCGCAGCGGAAACAACGGCAACGTCACAATCTCCTGGCCTTGCTCCAAGTCGTTCTTCTGGCTTTGCTGGCTCATGGTCATTCCTCATTCTCTTCCTGTAACAGTTCCTAACCCTGCGCCGACTTGATGAACTCGCGCAGGACCACGGTAGCGTAGGCGCCTTTGGACAAGGTAAAGTCCACCTGCAGCCCCTGCATATCGGCGGCCAGTTCGATGACCGGCAGCCACAGCCGCGCAGGGCGCCGCGTGCCGAAGGATACAACAGCGATG
>JAAEKA010000015.1 GCA_014155705.1 Anaerolineae bacterium clx_CAG2
GACCTCAAAGGCCTGAATACCCAGGCGGTGCAGCGTCGGCGCGCGGTTCAGCAGCACGGGCCGCTCGCGGATGATGTCATCCAGCACGTCCCATACGGCAGGGTCGATGCGATCGACCATGCGCTTGGCGCTCTTGATGTTATGCGCGTGGTTGTGTTCAACCAGACGGCGCATGACAAAGGGCTTGAACAGTTCCAGCGCCATCTTCTTGGGCAGCCCGCACTGGCTCAGCTTGAGCGTGGGGCCGATGACGATCACCGAACGCCCGGGGTAGTCCACACGCTTGCCCAGGAGATTGCGGCGGAAGCGGCCTTGCTTACCCTTGAGCATATCGGACAGCGACTTGAGCTTGCGCTTGCCGCTGCGGCTCACCGCACGGCCGCGCCTGCCATTGTCGATCAGGCTGTCCACCGCCTCCTGCAACATGCGCTTCTCGTTGCGAACGATCACGTCAGGCGCGCCCAACTCCAGCAGACGGCGGAGCCGGTTGTTGCGGTTGATCACGCGACGATACAGGTCATTCAAGTCTGATGTGGCAAAGCGGCCGCCGTCAAGCTGCACCATCGGGCGCAGATCGGGCGGGATCACGGGCAGCACGGTCAGGATCATCCACTCCGGCCGGTTGCCCGATTTACGGAAAGACTCGACCACGCGCAGTTGCTTGGCTGCCTTCTTGCGGCGCTGCTTGGAACGTGTGCTCTTGATCTCGTGGCGCATCTCCTTAGCCATCTGGTCGAGATCCATGCCTGAGACGATCTTGCGGATCGCCTCGGCGCCCATGTCGGCCTCAAAGACGTTCCCCCAACGCTCCGACAGCTCGCGGTAGCGGTTCTCAGACAGCAACTGCCGCTCGCGGAGCGACTTGAGCTCGATGAGCTCATCTTCCATTTCCTGGCGCAGCCGCTCCGCCTTGCCATCCCGCTCCTCCTGGATCACCATGATCTCCTGATCGGCGTTCTGGCGCTCGTGGTCGCGCTTGCTGCTGACCAGATCGGTCAGGCGGCGGCGCTCATCGGCCAACAGTGAATCGACCTCGCTCAACTGCTCCTGCACTAACTCATTGAGCCTGTCCAACAGGCTGCGCTGGACGATCTCGCCCTTGGCCAGCAGGGGCGCTTCGGACCAGGACAGACGAATGTCCTCTTCAGTGGCTTTCCCGATCCGATTCTCCAGGCGCGTGGTCAGGTTTTGCGCTTCGTTGATCAGCGCATTGGACTGCTGTTCGAGCTGGGCAGCGAAGCGCGCCAGGCCATCTTCCATCTCATGATCCAGACGCTGAAGAGCCTTATCGCGGCGCTCCTCAAGCTCCAGAATGCGCGTGTCGAACTCGCCATCCAGCTTGGACAGGCGCGCAGTCAGATCGCGCTCATGGCGTTGAATGGTGCGGCTGCGTGCATCTTCGTCCACTTCTGTGATGACATATTGAGCGAAGTAGAGCACCCGTTCCAGGTTGCGCGGCGAGATATCCAGCATCAGGCCCAGGCGGCTCGGCACACCCTTGACGTACCAGATGTGGCTGACGGGGCTGGCCAGCTCGATATGGCCCATGCGTTCGCGACGCACGCGACTGGGGGCTACCTCGACGCCGCATTTGTCGCAGACAATACCCTTGTAACGCACACGCTTGTACTTGCCGCAGTAGCACTCCCAGTCCTTGGTGGGACCGAAGATTCGCTCGCAGAACAGACCGTCCCGCTCAGGTCGCAGCGTGCGATAGTTGATCGTCTCTGGCTTAAGAACTTCACCATAGCTCCACTCGCGGATATGCAGTGGCGAAGCCAGGGAAATCCTGATGGCATCAAAATCGTTTACTTCCACCTTACACCTCTTAGACAAAGTGGCAAGTGGCAAGTGGCAAGTGGCGCCTGCAATCCTGTTCAGACGACGGGAATGCGCTGCAACCTGCAACCTGACACTCTGATTACCTGCCAGCCATCGGGCCGGGAACG
>JAAEKA010000150.1 GCA_014155705.1 Anaerolineae bacterium clx_CAG2
GGTCTGCATGATGTAAGTATGGTGCGGCAATTTGCAGGCCCGCTAGCCCGCTTTGCTCTTGATCAGCACAGTCCATGTGCCGCGCTGGACGACCTTGTCTTCCTGGTTCAGGATCTGCACCTTCAACGTGACGTAGCCGCCGCCCAGCCGCGCCATCGGCTTGAGCTCGCTGATCGTGGCCTGGACGCGAATGGTGTCGCCGATCGTGACCGCAGCGCGGAACTGCCACTCCAGCCCCATGAAGGCAAGGACGGTCTGGTTCATGAAGCCCAGGCGCTCAGCCAGGCCGGTCGCCATGGAGAGCACCAACAGGCCGTGGGCGATGCGCTGGCCGAAGGGCGTTTCTTTGGCCGCTTCGGCGTCGGTGTGCAGAGGGTTCCAATCGCCGCTGAGCATGGCGAAACTAACGATATCGCCCTCGGT
This sequence comes from Anaerolineae bacterium clx_CAG2, assembly GCA_014155705.1. Lineage (GTDB taxonomy): Bacteria > Chloroflexota > Anaerolineae > JAAEKA01 > JAAEKA01 > JAAEKA01. Next base: position 424 of record JAAEKA010000150.1, read on the forward strand.
GACGGTGCGTCCCTGGCTGGTGATCGAGTCGCCGACGCTATAGTCCTCGTAGTACAGCCCCTGAACGGGCCGCAAATCTGCCATAGTGACAACTCCTTGTGGGGAATGAAACCGAGTACACGTGGAAACCGGGAGTTTTCGTGAGCGATTTGTGCTTGACCCAGCCAGTACAAACTCCCGGTTTCCAGCGGACACAGTTGAGTTTAACGATGATTATTGTACCGGTGCAGCAGGGCTTTGACAAGCTGTGGAGCTGCCTGGCCTGATGTGAGCGTACTCCCACGTAGAAACAACAACAGGCCCAAACCGGGTGGTTTGGGCCTGTTGGCGGAGAAGGGGCCTCAAGTAACTTTCGAGCTCTGTTTTCACGGGAGTTACCGTGCTTTCACGGTTTCGGCAATCGCAGTTCTTCCTGATTTCCAGGTTGTTGCCTTGGTCCCGTAGCGGTACTGTCTGACGTGGTACAACTGACCTGTGCGTCTAAGCTGCCGCGCACTTCACTTTCCGATTTCTACAGGCTCCCTGCTCCTGACTTGGAGATCTGTACCCGCGCCTCGAACTGCTCGCCGACGGTCATCTGCGCCGGCAGGTTCGACGTCACGAACACGGGCTGGAAGACCACCAGCGGCGCAACGGCGCTGCCCAGCCGGCCGCTGCGATCCACGGCCAACGCGGTTATACGCCAGGTCGTGATCGCGTCCCCAGTGGGGATTGAAACGGTCAGCCTGCCGGTGTCGTCGGTCACTACCTCAGGATTCCAGTACAACGTCTGCGGGAAGCGCTCACGGATGATAGGCAGCGACTCCAGCGGGATCTCAGCCGGCGCAGCGGCTGCCTTGGCAGCGGCGGGGGCTGTCAGAGCATCGGTGACTGGCGGCGCGACCGTGGCCGTTGGCGGCGGGGTCGCAGTTGCTTGCGGCAGCGGCGTGGCCGTCGCATCAGGCTGTGGCGTCGGAGTCGGCTCCGGCAGCGGCGTCGCTGTCGGCTCACTGGTTGGCGTCGGCTCCGGAGACGGTGTAGGCGTTGCCTCGGGCGTCCACGTCGACGTCGGGCTGGGTGTCGGGCTGGGCGTCTCTGTGGCTGTGGGGGTGCCAGCGGCATCTGCGACCTGAGCCAGGGCAGATGCTTCTGCCTCGCGGACAGTCAACGTGGCCGTCAAGGTCGGCGTGGCGGTGATCACCTCGGTGGGGGTGAGCGTTGCGGTTTCTGTCAGCGCGATCGTGGCGGTGACAGGCGCCAGCGCAGCGAACAGGGATGGCTCGACCTCGACAGTGCCAGTCATGGCTCGCAGGGCGTCTGGTTCAGGCGTAGGCGTCGCCAGGTCTGGCGCTGCTGTCGCAGTCGCATCCAACTGAGCCTCGACCACGGCCGTCGCCTCTGGCTCGGGCGGCTGGACCATGAAACTGGCCGCTTCTTCCCCGGCAACTGTCTCGGTCTGGTCGGGTTCGCTTTGCTCGGCCGCTGGCTCTTCCACCGGCGCCAACGCCTCTACC
>JAAEKA010000151.1 GCA_014155705.1 Anaerolineae bacterium clx_CAG2
CGGTCAGGAGCCCGGCCCGAGCAGAGGGTGGCTTGATCATAGCGCGCCCGCCACCAACCGCCAAATCTGCGCCACAAAGAAGGTTACGATGAAGCCCATTACCAGCGGGGTCAGCGCGGCCACGGCAGTCCATTTACGGCTGCCTGTCTCCTTGAAGATGGTGAAGATGGTCGTGCTGCACGGGTTGTGGATCAGGCTGAACAGCATCAGGTTGATGGCTGTCAGCAATGTCCAGCCGCCGGCTGAGAACAGGGTCATCAGGTCGGCGCTGTTATCGGTCTCGAACATCACACCCGCGCCCGCGCCCAGGCTGGCCACGCCGGTCGTGAGTACCGTCAGCATCAGGATGGTAGGAATGACGATCTCGTTGGCAGGGATGGCTACGATATAGGCCACCAGGATCACACCATTCAGCCCCAACAGCAGGCCCACCGGGTTGAGTCCGTTCACCAGGTGCTCGGCGATGCTGACGCCGCCGATCTGCACGTTGGAGATCAGCCAGATCGCTGCGCCGGCCGGCAGGGCGAAGACGACCGCGCGCCACAGCACCTTGAGCGTGCGGTCGATGACCGAGGTGTAGATGGTTTGCAGGACGCGCGGCGGCCGGTAGGGGGGCAACTCCAGGCTAAAGGTAGAGACCTCCCCCTTGAGTACGCTGCGCGACAAGCCAAAGGAGACCAGGAAGCTGATCGCGACGCCTAGCACGGCTACGCCGACCACGGCCAGCGCCGAGATCAACCCCGCCCACTGGGCCGACACCAGCCCGCCGATGAACAGCGAAGCAATCAGGATCTGCGTAGGCCAGCGGCCGTTGCACAGGGCGAAGTTGTTGGTGATAATCGCGATCAGCCGCTCGCGCGGGCTGTCGATGACGCGCGTGGCCACCACCCCGGCCGCGTTGCAGCCAAAGCCCATCATCATGCTCAGCGACTGCTTGCCATGCGCGCCGGCCTTTTTGTACAGATTGTCCAGATTGAAGGCCACGCGTGGCAGGTAGCCGAAGTCTTCCAGCAAGGTGAAGAGAGGGAAGAAGATGGCCATGGGCGGCAGCATGACGCTGATGACCCAGGCCGTGGCCAGGTACATGCCGTCGATCAGCAGTCCGCTCAACCACCAAGGCAAGTTGAGAGCCTCCGCCAGGCTGTGCAGCAAGGGCACCCCCTTGCCGATCAGCAGATCGGCAAGCAGTTGCGAGGGAACGTTGGCGCCGGTGATGGTGATCCAAAACACCGCCGTGAACAGCAGCAGCATCAGAGGAAACCCCCAGATACGGCTGGTGACCAGGCGGTCGATGGTCCGGTCGAGATCAAAGCGCGGCTGTTCGCCGGGTCGGGTGACGGCCCGATCGGCGATGGCCGCCGCGTCGGTGTAGATGGCCTCCATCAGCGTTTGATGAAAGTCGCCGCCGATCTCCCAACGCAGCTTCTGGGCAGTGGCCAGAATAGCGAGGGCGTTGGGCGGGTCATCAGGTTTTGCGGGGTCGCCGCCCGTTCGCATGCCCGTCAGATGGGCGAGTTCTATAGTCATTCGATCAACCTCAATCACCGAGTATTGCCCGGATCAGTTGGTGTGCAGCCGCTGTGGCTAATACTCACGCAGCAGCCAGCGCCGTTTGCGCCTCGGCCGTCCGTAGCAGGCTGGCGCTGGGATCGCCCAACTCACCCAGTTCGCCGCGCTGCACAGCTTCAACGATGCGCGCGTCGCCGTCCAGCAGGCGCAGCGCCACCCAGCGGGGGCAGGTGGACCCGGAGGGGGAGACCCGGCTGGCTGCGCCGCTGGGCCAGGTCAGCGAAGGGGGGCTCTTCGGCAACGTGGGCCTGACCACGCCTGCGATCAGCGCGTTGCTGCTGGAAGGCAAGGATGTCGTCTTTCTGACCGAGGATGGCCGCTTCAAAGGGCGACTGGTG
>JAAEKA010000152.1 GCA_014155705.1 Anaerolineae bacterium clx_CAG2
TGCGACGTGTGTGAGACCTGCGGAGGATTTCATGCTCGATAATGAGTCGGCCCGTGCACTCGAGGAGTCCTTGCTCGATCCGTCGGTGCGTGCTTCGGCGCAGCGGATGGATGCGCTCATCGCTGATGACTTCATCGAATTTGGCTCGTCGGGGCGTGTGTTCAGCAAGCGGGACGTTCTCGATTCCGCAAGTTCCTTGCCTGATGTCGTCACACCACTGGTGGATCTGGAGGCGACCGTGCTCGGCCGCGGGATCGTGCTGGTCACGTACCGCAGCGCTACCAGAAACATCAACGGTTTGACGCATAGGGCCCTGCGCAGTGCGGTGTGGGTCTACCGCAACGATCGTTGGCAACTGCGCTTCCATCAGGGAACACCTGTGAGCGCGCAGATGCCCGGAGCGTCCGGCTAATGAGTGCTTTTATCTGACGCTTAGGGGGGCGTCAGCCAGCATGAGAAGGCGTGGGCGCGCAGTGGAAGCGCCGAATTGAAGCAGGTAGTGGCC
>JAAEKA010000153.1 GCA_014155705.1 Anaerolineae bacterium clx_CAG2
GCCGGCAACGGCCCCGCCCGCAGCCGCCTCGCCCACGCCAGGCCGCACGTCGGCGAGGCGCACTGCCACCAGGCCGGTCAGGAAGAATGCCAGGGGGTAGAGGGGCATGGCCAAACATAACCCCACGTAAGGCAAGAGCGTGATGATCCCTAGCACCACGGCCAGCGCTGCGCCGAAAATGCCGGCCTGAAGGTTGGCTCGTCGCATGGAGGACCTTTCATGAAACGTGATGCGTGAAACGTGATGCGTGAAACGTGATGAGTGAAACGTGGCCATTGTTCCGGTCACGTTTCACGTTTCATTCAGCACGCATCACTTATACCACGGTTGCCAGCTTCCGTCAACGCTCCGATCTCCGCTCATTTCCGGTGAATTGCCACGCTCTGTCAAGACGTGTTATAATGCCGCGTCGTTGGGCCAGCCGGTTAGCCGGCGGCCTTCGAGCAGACTTCTATGCCTACAGAGACCACAGCGCAGCGCTCCGCTCCCGTCGATAAGCTCCAGG
>JAAEKA010000154.1 GCA_014155705.1 Anaerolineae bacterium clx_CAG2
GAAAAAAAACACAGCCAGAGCAGCCAGCCACGCGCCGCGCCGCCGGTCGCTGGTGGGGCTGTCTGTTGGGCTGGGCGAGGCTGGCCCTGAGAGTGGCTGTCGGCTGCTCAAGGCTCAGGGTGTGGCGGGCGTAAGCGCGACGATCACCGAGCTATTCAGCATAGACAGCACGATCAAGACACTGATAATGAAAAACATCGTGCGACGCCAATCACGACGCGGACGTCTTTTGGTTGATTTTGCCACGAGAGAGCCTCCGGGTTTGATTTTGTCGCCAATTATACCACAGCGCACGGGCGGCACAAAGCAATGCGCCTTCCCTGATTGACCTCCCAACCGTTCACAGGTATAATGACGCCAGCGTGTTACCGTGTCCATAAAGCGGCCGCAGGCTATTCCCCACAATAAGGAGGAAGCCACCTTGTCGGGCCTTCTTGACGCAGCAAATAGCACAACCCTCAACTGCATCTACTTCTCGTCGCTGATGGCCGGGCTAGTCTTGGCTT
>JAAEKA010000155.1 GCA_014155705.1 Anaerolineae bacterium clx_CAG2
GCCCGGCAGGCCAGCAGCATGAAAGCCAACCCGATCCAGCTCACCGCCGGCGAACTGGCAGCCATCCTGCAACAGGCCATCTGACCCAGTGCGCCGCGGGCTCATCGAGAGATCCCCCCTTTTTGCATGGCGCCACTCGCCCCCGCAGATTTGGCGCGCTGCCGCCTTTGTGGTAAAATCCGCAGCGTTGGTGGGGTGTCGTCTAATTGGCAGGACAGCTGACTCTGGATCAGTAAGTTGGGGTTCGAGTCCCTGCACCCCAGCCAAAACACCCGATTGCGACTAGTTGATTGTGAATCAACTAGTCGCTTTTGCTTTATGCGACACATTGACTTTTTCCCTCCATGACACATTGACTCCGAAAAACCGGCCCCCCGGCCGGCCCATCGTCAAGGAGGCCCCCCATGTCCACGCAAGCCCGCCGCCAGAAGGCAGACCTGCCGCTCGCCACGCTGATCGATATGTTCATCCTCTCCAAGCAGATCGAAGGCAGGAGCCAGAGCACCC
>JAAEKA010000156.1 GCA_014155705.1 Anaerolineae bacterium clx_CAG2
ATCGCCCTGCTGATTGTGCTGCCGGTGGTGCTGCTGATGCCGGGCGAGTTCTCAGCGCGGCTGGCCATGCTGATCACGGCCGGCTTCTGGATCCTTTCCACCATCCCGCTGCAATCATGACGTTGGACGCCTTGATCACGGCATAAACTTGCTGACCCGCGGCCAGACCGAGGCTCTCTGCCGACGTCTTGGTGATGATGGAGACGATCTCGGCGCCGCCGGGCAGCTCGATCACGACCTCACTGTTGACTACGCCGTGGTTGACGCTCTTGACGACGCCCTGCAAGACATTGCGTGCACTGATTTTCATGGGTGGTTCTCCTTGTTGTTTTGTCCCAATTCGGGGGAATTAGGCCCGGCTAGCGCCGGGCCCCTGCATTGTACCACAAAGCTTCGATAGCCCGTTGTCAGCCGTCACACCTTTTTCGATTCCGCGCTTCCAGGATACAATCAGGTGCATCCCAAGACCGCTCTGTCCGTCTTATCCCCTGTACCGGAGACGCACCCATGCCCGACAAGCACTACCAACTGCCCGACCACGGTCTCTCCCGTGCCTCCATCCTGGCCCGGATGGAGGCGGCGCGCACCCACGACGTGCAATGGCGGCAGGGCCAGGTGTTCAGCCTGGTCTTCGATGCCGGGGATGAGGTCAACGAGCTGGCCAAGACCGCCTATGCCACCTTCTTCTCCGAAAACGGACTCCACCCCACCGCCTTCCCCAGCCTGCGCCGCTTCGAGACCGAGGTGGTGGCGATGGTGGGCGGGCTGTTAGGCGGCGATGGACACACAGCCGGCAATATGACCACGGGCGGCACGGAGAGCATCCTGCTGGCTGTGCTGACCGCGCGCGAGTGGAGCCGGGCCCGCCGCCCCAAGATCAGCCGGCCGGAGATGGTGCTGCCCAACACGGCCCACCCGGCCTTCGACAAGGCCGCCCACTATTTCGGGGTCAAGGCAGTGCGCGTGCCGGTGGGCAGCGACTTTCGCGCCGACGTGGACGCCATGCGCCAGGCCATCACACTGGACACGGCGCTGGTGGTTGGCTCGGCGCCATCCTATCCCCACGGCGTGGTCGATCCCATCGCTGAGCTGGCCTATCTGGCGCAGCAGCGCAAGATTTTATGTCACGTTGACGCGTGCGTGGGCGGCATGATGCTGCCCTTCGTGCGCCGCATCGGCTACCCCGTCCCCCCCTTCGACTTCAACGTGCCGGGCGTCACCTCGCTGTCGGTGGACCTGCACAAATACGGCTACGCGGCCAAGGGCGCGTCGGTGATCCTCTACCGCAATCGAGAACTGCGCCGCTGCCAGCTCTACGCCACTACCGACTGGCCGGGCGGAATCTACGCCTCGCCTACCATGACCGGCACGCGGCCGGGCGGAGCGATCGCCGCGGCCTGGGCGGTGCTCAACAATCTGGGCATGGAAGGCTACGAGCGCATCGCCCGCACGGTGATGCAGACCACCGTGCGCCTGCGCGACGGCATCAACGCCCTCGACGGCCTGCGGGTGCTGGGCAACCCGGAGATGAGCGTGCTGGCCATCGCCTCGGACAAGGACAACGTCTACGAGATCGGGGATGAGATGGGGCTGGCTGGTTGGCACCTGGACCGCCAGCAGTTTCCCCCCAGCCTGCATTTGACGGTCAACTACGCCCATCGGGAGGTCGCCGACCGCTTCCTGTCGGACCTGGCCCAGTCCGTGCTGCAAGCCCGCCAGCCCAGCCTGCACCGCAGAAGCAACGAGCTGGCCGTCAAGGCGGCCCGCACGGCAACGAAGATTCTGCCCGGCCGGCTGGTCAGCGGCGTCACCGGCCGCGCGTCGTCCCTGTTCGGCGGCGAGGCCGGCCTGCCCCAGCGCTCGGCCGCCATGTACGGCATGATGG
>JAAEKA010000157.1 GCA_014155705.1 Anaerolineae bacterium clx_CAG2
GGCAGGCGTTACTTGCCACCTGCACTTTGCTATTAGTTACGCTCTGGATCGGCGCCGACGCGCAGATCAGTCTGCGCTATCACCAGGCCCTGGCCCGTACTGGCGGCCTGTCGACGCATTCCGCCGCTGTCGACAGACTCGCCCACAGCCTGGACAACCAGAATGCTGTGCAACCGCTGGCGCTGGACTGGGGCATCGACGCTCAGGTGCGCTACCTGACTGCCAACCGGGTGCGTCCACTGGAAATTTTCGGCTACGAACGACTGGACACGCCCGACTCTGGCTTCGCAGACCGCGCTGAGCAATTTCTGGCTGCTCCCGCTCGCCTGTTCATCGTGCGTTCACCAGAGGAAACAGTCTTTCAAGGGCGCCGCGCTGCGCTGGAGGAACTGGCCGCAGCTCAGGGACTGAGGCTGATAACACAAGAGGTGATCTACGATCGATCAGGCAGGGCTATGTTTGAGGTGTTAGGAATCGAAACGCCCTGACCACAGCGATACTGTGATCAGGGCGTTCATTGACGGGATGTATTAACCTTCGTCCAATGCCAGCTGCTCGCTGTTATGACCGTTGTGACCGTTGGCGCTGGACAAACCCACAGTCCAGGTCTCGTCAGCGCTGTACAGGTCCTTCAGTTTACCCACGCAGCGCGCCTGCTGCGCCCGCCTGACCTGCTCCATCACTGCTTGCTCATAGACGGGATGGTCATCCTCGCGGAAAACGCCGATGGGCACCGGAAATTCCGGATAAGCCATACGGCTAAGCATGAAGGCCAGATTGGAGTTCTCGCTATACTCATCATTGATCAGCAAATCATCAGGATTCACCTGATCCAGCGCTACCACCTCGGGCTGCAGGCAGCGGCTCATACGGATACCCTTGTCACTGTTTTTGCCGAAAATCAGCGGCTTGCCATGCTCTAACATCACGCGGTTGTCGTCTTTGACGTCCTTGTCGGTCACAGGCGCCCAGGTGCCGTCGTTGAAGATCAGGCAGTTCTGGAAGATCTCGACAAAAGAAACCCCCTTATGCTCGAAAGCGCGCCGCAGCACCTCGCCCATGTGTTTCTGATCCACATCGACCGTGCGTGCCACGAAGGTCGCTTCGGCGCCCAGCGCCACACTGATGGGATTGAAAGCCGCCTCCAACGAACCCATGGGCGACGACTTCGTCTTAGTGCCCGGCAGCGAGGTGGGGGAATACTGCCCCTTGGTCAGGCCATAGATACGGTTGTTGAACAGGATAATCTTGATATCGACGTTGCGGCGCATGGCGTGCAGCAAGTGGTTGCCGCCGATGGACAGCCCGTCGCCGTCGCCGGTGATCACGGCCACCGTCAGTTCGGGGTTAGCCAGCTTGAGACCGGTGGCCAGGGTCGGCGCGCGGCCGTGAATGCTGTGGATGCCATAGGTATTCATGTAGTAGGGGAAACGGCTGGAGCAGCCGATGCCCGAGATGAATACCATCTTCTCACGGGGAATGCCCAACTCTGGCATTACCCGCTGCATCTGGGCCAGAATCGCGTAGTCGCCGCAGCCAGGGCACCAGCGCACAGCCTGGTCGGAGACTAAATCTTTGCGTGTCAGTTGTATTGTATCGCTCATGGTTGTCATCCTCATCCCAGAAATCCGGTTTCTCCGAAGAAATCGGATTTCTTGCGTGCTAGCCAAGCAGCTCGTCGATCTTGGCGCTGATTTCGCTGATCTTGAAGGGGCGGCCGCGTACCTTGCTCATGGAAATCATCGGCTTGAGGTATCGCGCCTTGAGCAGCATGGCAAGCTGCCCGGTGTTCATCTCTGGCACCAGTATCTGGTCGAAGCGGTCCATGATCTCGCCCAGGTTGCGCGGGAAGGGGGTGAGATGGCGCAGGTGCACGGCTGAAAC
>JAAEKA010000158.1 GCA_014155705.1 Anaerolineae bacterium clx_CAG2
CACGTCCTCGAGCACGCCTTGGCCCACCTGGACTCGTGGGCGGACGGGTATGGCTGGTGGGTGAGCATCCTCATGGCTCTGCACAGCGCCTACCCCGACCCTGACGGCCTGGCGCTGGCCGAACGATGGGGGGACGGCAAGCCCGGCGAGATCGCCGGCAAGTGGGCCACCTTCAACGTGGCCGGCGGCATCACCTACCGCCTGATCCTGCGCGAGGCCGGGGCGCGCGGCTGGCGGCCTGAAGCAGCACATTCTGTTCCCCGCAACACCCCTTTGTCTACCTCTCCACGAAAGGACACCCCTATGGATACCCGTCTCTGCTACAACGCCACCGAGAAGCTCTACGAGGTGCGCCTGGGCCAGCGCATCCTCAGCTCGCATCCCAGCAAGGAAGCCGCCACCCTGGCCCAACTGGCCGGCGAAGCGCCCAAGGCACTGGAACTGGCCCAGTCCCTGATCAGCACCTATCCTGAACTGCGGGAACGCGCGCTGAAGGCTGTGG
>JAAEKA010000159.1 GCA_014155705.1 Anaerolineae bacterium clx_CAG2
ACGATGTCAGTGGCATTGGCCATGGCCGCTCTGGAGACAGACTGGGAGCTATCGCTGGTCAAAGGCGCACGCACCGATTTGGTCAAAGTAGTTGATGGAACAGAGGTGGCCGGACTCGTGACGTACGCCGAGACCGTTTCGGTCTATGGCACCGAGCGGGTCTTCATCGACGGCGACGATACTCCCTGGTCAAAGTCTTTTCTGGCCTCGGCCTATGCCTCGCGCGGCCTGAAGATGCGTTTCACCTCCGGAACCGGCTCCGAAGTCCAGATGGCGTATGCCGAGGGCAAGTCGATGCTGTACCTGGAGATCAAGTGCATCATGCTGACCAAGGCGGCCGGCGTGCAGGGCTTACAGAACGGCTCGATTAGCTGTATCGGCGTGCCGGCCGGCGTGCCCGGCGGCATCCGTGCTGTGTTGGGTGAGAACCTGGTGACTACCTGCCTCGACCTGGAAGTGGCCTCCGGCAACGACCAGACCTTCTCCCACTCCGATATGCGGCG
>JAAEKA010000016.1 GCA_014155705.1 Anaerolineae bacterium clx_CAG2
CGGGCTTCTACCTGATCCGCGTTTCTGGCTGGATGGATGCCCAGCGGGCCGACCGTTTGGGCGGTCTGACCGTTTCGCAGGCCACGCCGGCAACCCAGACGGACGCGGCGGTCGTCGAGCTCACCGGCTGCCTGGCTGACCAGGCCGCCCTGAACGGCGTGCTCAACACCTTGTACGACTATCATTATCCTGTGTTGCGGGTTGAATACCTGGGACCCGCCGACGAGTCGTAGAGCAAGGCTCTGCCGTGGCCGTTGGATCGATCTATCGGAAAGATGCAACCGATATGCCGGCCCCGGAGACGCGCAATTCCGAGGACTTTTTCCACGTGCTCAACGCCCGGCGCGGGCTGCCGCAACCGGGTTTGCCACTTCCCTGAAGGCAGGGTAGAATTGGGCGCATTGTCGCCCTCTCCTTTCTTTACGACTCAGTGAGGAGTCATAGCCGCATATGACCAAGAAATCCAACGTCGTCGCCAACGCCGTAAAGGCGTCCTGGCTGCCTTTGACCATCATCGTGCTGGCCCAATTGCAGATGGGCATCAACATCAACGCCCTGCCGGTGTCGCTGGGGCCGATCATCGAGGACATCAACGCGCCGGCCACGTCGGTGGCTACGGCGCTGGTGCTCTACTCGCTGTTCGTGGCCGCCTTTGTCATGCTGGGCGCCAAGATCGGCAAGATGTTCGGCGAGCGGCTGGTCTTTCAGATCAGCGCGCTGGCGCATGGCGCCGCCATGGCCTTGATGGCCGTCAGCACCAGCGCCGAAACCATGAATACCGCGCAGGCCGTCGCCGGGCTGGCCGCGGCCGCGCTGGTGCCGACGCTGGTGGTGTTGATTGCGGCCAACTACCGGGAACGCCAGCAGGAGCAGGCGCTGGGCATCCTGGCCGCCATCCCCGCCGTCGCCAGCGGGCTGACCTTCGTGGTGGCCGGTTTCATCGCCACGCTCCTCAGTTGGCGCGTGTCGTTCGGGTTGATCTTCGCGCTGTCGATTGTGGTGTTCGTCCTCAGTTTCCGTCTCAAGCCCATCCCGCGCACGCCGGGCATCCGCATCGACTTTGTGGGCGTGGTGCTGTCAGCGCTGGCCATTGCCTGCATCCTCTTCGGCTTCAACAACCTGAACACCTGGGGGCTGGTCGCGGCGAAAGATGCCGCGCCGGTGTCCTTGTTTGGGCTGTCGCCGGCGCCTTTCCTGATCGCGCTGGGCATCGTGTTCGGTCAGGCCTTTTTTGTCTGGTCGGAACGCCGCGTGGCCGACAAAAAGACGCCGCTGCTGGCATTGGAGGTGATCACTTCAACGGAGCAACGCGCTGCGGTCGGGGCCTTCTTGGTGGCTGGCGGTATCGGCTCGGTTGTGTCCTTCATCATCCCCCTGTATATCCAGATCGTCCAGGACCAGACGCCCCTCTTCACCTCGGTGGCGATCGTTCCCTACGCGCTGGCGGTGGCTGCTGCTGCCATCCTTTCGGTGCGGCTGTATGACCGCCTGGCCCCGCGCCGCCTGGGTGTGATTGCCTTCAGCCTGGTGGCGATCGGCTCGACGCTGCTGGCCTTTACGGTCGGCAACGAATGGACGACCCCGGTCGTGATCCTTGGGTTGATCATCGTCGGCCTGGGCGAAGGCGCGATGTTGACGCTGCTGTTCAACGTGCTGGTCTCGTCCTCGCCCAAAGAGTTGGCCGGCGACGTGGGCGCGCTGCGCGGGGTGGTCAACAACGTCTCGTCGGCCCTGGGCGCGGCTTTTGCCGGCGTGGTGGCGGTCGGCCTGCTCAGCCTGTTCATCGTCTCGGCCTTCAACCAGTCGAACCTGCCGGAGATCCTGCGCTACGAGATCAACTTCGACCAAATCGACTTCGTCAGCGACGACCAGCTCAAGGTGGTGCTCGGTCAGACGTCGGCCACGCCGGCCGAGGTCGACGAGGCCGTGCTGATCAACGCGGCTGCGCGTCTGAGCGCGTTGAAGGCCACCTTCCTGATCCTGGCTGCCCTTTCCCTGTTGTCCATCTTTCCGTC
>JAAEKA010000160.1 GCA_014155705.1 Anaerolineae bacterium clx_CAG2
CCACCGGAAAACCAGTCGACCATGTTGACCTCCAGAACCGCGCTGCATGGTTTGACCATGGAACAACCAGGGAGGCTGTGTTTGTTCAGAGGTACGGAGCGTCATTGGATGTTGGGCTCCAAGAAATTGAGAATATAACCGCAAGGACGGGAAATAGGGGATTGACTTTGCTCTACTATCCTGTTATAATAATAGAAATATGAGTATTCTGCATATTTGAGCACGAAAGGAACCCACCCATGCCATCCCGCCCCAAGACCCAGACCCCCACCCCCGAATGGTTCGAGACCCTGCGCGACAAGTTCCGCCGCCATCACGCCTTCATCCTGCACTTCAACGTCAAGGACTACGTGGTGGGCACGGCCACGCTGCCCGAGTACATGGCCGCGGCCATGACCAGCCGCGACGTGGTGGTGTTCTACGACATCGCGCGCGGCTTCGCCTTCCCCGACGACGCCGAGGTGACGCAGGGCAAGGTCGATCCTGAACTCAGTTGCCGGGCGCGCTTCATCCGCCTGATGCGCCTGGACGCGCCCAAGGCCGCCCCCGCCAACCCGCTGATGGCAGCCCTGGGCCAGCAGCCCGCCGCCAACGCCGACCCGCTGGCCGACTACAAGGCCCCTGCCGCAGCCCTGCCCCTCTTGGAAGACCTGCTGCTCAAGCAGGACGTGTCCAGCGCGGTGATGATCTTCGACGCTGAGATGATCACGCCGGCCGGGGACGTCGCCACCATGTCGCCCGCCGACCGCCAGAACCTGGTGCGGGTGCGCAATTGGGCGTCGGACAAGCTGCTGGAGATGATCGGCAACGCCATC
>JAAEKA010000161.1 GCA_014155705.1 Anaerolineae bacterium clx_CAG2
TGGCCTCTGGCGGCGGTCGCTGTAGAGTGGATTGAGCCGCTGCCCTTGCAGCGCGCTCAGCGGGTCTATTGCCGCACCGATTCCGTCGCATTGACGGTGGAACTGCCCCAGGATGAACCGGTGCGCGTTGGGGAGACCCTGCGCTTACAGATCGACCCCGATCAGGTACAGGTCTTCGACAGTCGCAGCGGCGTCAACCTCGCTCTGGCCGCGCCCCAATAGCGCGCGCCACGCTCGGGCCGGTCTCCTGACCGAGCCCGTCTGACCCCACTAAGCTTGGGCCGCTCTCCTGACCGAGCCCGTGTGACCTCACCACGCTTGGGCCGGTCTCCTGACCGAGCCCGTTCTGGAATCCCGGCCGTGCGCATCGCTCTCATCGCCCCTTTTGCCATTCACCCCAAAGGCACGACCCGCTGGCGCGTGCTGCCATTAGCGCGCGCGCTGGCTGCGCGCGGCCACGCCGTGCGCGTCGTGATCCCGCCCTACGACTGGCCGGCCCACAGCGGCCAGATCTGGCAGGGTGGCGGCGTTCAGGTGGTCAACGTACC
>JAAEKA010000162.1 GCA_014155705.1 Anaerolineae bacterium clx_CAG2
CGGTCCCGCTGCTGGTGGCTGACCACGTCATGGATCGCGCCGCCATCGTGCCAGAGGACGACGCACGCGGCGAGTTGGAGCGTGAAGGCGGATCCGCCAGCGAAGAGGGATTGGACGTCTTCCGTGATTTCGTCGAGGGGCTGGACCTCGGAGGGCTGGGCGGGGATTCTTAGCCCGCAAACGCGGCTGCACTGTTGGCGCTGGGCGTTCAAAGCAAACGCCCCATGACCGCTGAGCAGCCTTATACGGCCAGCAGACGGCGAGGTGTTCAGCCTCGCCGTTTTTTCCCACTTGGGCGCGTTGATTGCCCTGGAGCTTCCCGTGGACAATGGCTTTGCAGACCTTTCCGCTACCTCCCGTGACCGCCTGGTGCCGGCCAACCCCGAGGCCGAGCAGGCAGTGCTGGGTTCGGTGCTGATCGACCCCGATGCAGTGATCCGTATTGCCGCATTCCTTAAGGCCGAGGATTTCTACCAGGAAAAGAACGGTTGGATCTATCAGGCCATTCTCGACCTGCACGAGCGGCGCGAGCCGGCCGACTTCCTGACCGTCACCGACGAGCTGGACCGCCGTCGCCAGTTGGACGAGGTGGGCGGGCCGGCCTACGTCATGGACCTCCTCAACGCCGTGCCCACGGCCATCCACGTCGAGCACTATGCCCGTATCGTGGAGCGGACCTCGGTGCTGCGCAAGCTGATCCGGGCGGCTGGCCAGATCGCTCAGATCGCCTACGAGGAGACCACCGAAGACATCGGCGAGGTGGTCGACCGGGCCGAGCAGATCATCTTCACCGTGGCCGAGCGAC
>JAAEKA010000163.1 GCA_014155705.1 Anaerolineae bacterium clx_CAG2
GTCGAGCACACCTACCGCCCCGGCGCGCAGGAGCATGCTTACTGGCAGCCGGAGGCGGGTGTGAGCGACGGGGATGCGCTGGGGCGCATTGTCGTCGAGGCGGCCGGTCAGTGGGCGCACAAGGACCGCCAGCAGATCGCCGCTGCGCTGACCTTGCCGGAGGAGCAAGTGGTGGTGCGCTATCCGGCCATCGGCGGCGCATTCGGCGGCCGCGAGGACATGTCGGTGCAGATCGTGCTGGCGCTGGCGGCCTGGCGGCTGGAGCAGCAGGGCAAGCTGGCCGGCCGCAGCATCAAGACCCTCTGGAGCCGCCAGGAATCGATCATCGGCCACCACAAGCGCCATCCCATGCTGGCCCACGCCCGCTGGGGCGCGACCAAGAACGGCAAGCTGGTTGCCCAGCAGATCGACTTCAGCTTCGACGCTGGCGCCTATGCCTTCACCTCCACGAAAGTGTTGGGCAACGCGCTGATGGCGTCGCTGGGGCCGTACGAATGCGCGCATCAGTGGGTCGATGGCCGCACCGTCTATACCAACAATGTCCCCGGTGGGGCTTTCCGCGGCTTTGGCGGCCCGCAAGGCCACTTCATTGCCGAGATGCAGATGAACAAGCTGGCTGAGGCGCTGGGCATGGACCCGGTCGAGCTGCGCCTGCGCAATTGCTGGCGTGAGGGCTCCATTCAGGCCACCCGCAGCGTCGTCCCACCCGGCGTCACCATCGACCCGGTGCTACGGCGGCTGGCCAGTGAGATGGCCCCCACCGGCGCAGACTCTCCGCCATTCACCATTGACCATTCACCGTTCACCATTAACCATTCTTCCCCTTTCCGCACCTCCCTAGACGCCTCCACCGACCGCCGGCTGCACGGCCGCGGCATGGCCTGCTGCTTCAAGAACGTCGGCTTCAGCCTGGGCTTCCGCGATGTCTGTCACGCCACGGTGGAGTTGTACGGCAACGGCCAGAT
>JAAEKA010000164.1 GCA_014155705.1 Anaerolineae bacterium clx_CAG2
CATCAACGTCCTGATTACCGACCTGCACACAGCGGAGGCGGT
Organism: Anaerolineae bacterium clx_CAG2; assembly: GCA_014155705.1. Taxonomy (GTDB): domain Bacteria; phylum Chloroflexota; class Anaerolineae; order JAAEKA01; family JAAEKA01; genus JAAEKA01. The sequence goes on from JAAEKA010000164.1 coordinate 43, forward strand.
GGTTCCTATGGGAGAAGCTTCAGCGCCTTGATCGCCGTCACCGAATCATGCCACGAAAAATCCCCTTGGCTGCACTGGCCAAGGGGATTTTTCGATCCGGCGCCAACAGGTCAGCGCACCAGCGTCAACTCTGCTGTCTCCAGGTAGTCCTGCAGACCCTTCATGCTGGGTTTCAACGTCTTGCTGTCCCCCATACCAAAAATCTCGATGGCCGACAGCGCAGGCTTGCCGAACATGGCCTTCTTGGTCGCTGCCACGATCGTCACTTCCTTGTAGCGGTTGCTGATCATACGCCAGCGGAAGTTGGATCCCTCCTGAGATGGCCCCTGCACCTCCAGTGTCTGAGCGGAGGATTTCGTGGCAGCAAACTCAGTCAGAATCCGCGTCATCTCTTGTAGTATCTTCGCATCCATGGTCTTGCTCCTTGTCTTGTGGTGAGAAACCTCTTGCCGGTCGCTGGTAGGGTCAGGACAGGCGTCTGCATGCGACTCTAGCCGCGGCCTGTTGCCTCTCTGGGTATCACGGCGTCCAACAGTTCCTTGGTTGGACATCCCTTGAGCAGAAAGGCGTCGGCCCCCGCAGCCAAAACAGACGCGCGATCGGTGGCGTACATGGTCAGCACCACGACCCTCGTGGCCGGCCATCGGCTTTTGATCGTCTGGATCGTCGCCATGCCGTCCAGTAGCGGCTCACGCGTGGACACCGAGTGCAGTTGCACGTCCATGACCACGACATCCGGGTGGAGCGACTGCACTTGCTGCACTGTCTGTGGGCCATCCTCTGCTTCGCCGACTACTTCAACAGGGTAGAAACTGGCCGGTGCAGCCTGGCCGGCGCGTTCGGGAGTGCTCCAACGCATCGCCGTGAGCAGGGCCTTCAGGCTGCGCCGCGCGCGCGGCTGGTCGTCGACGATGAGCACTCGCGTGAACACGTTGATCTGTCCTCTACACCTCGGCTACCGGATCGGCCTGGTGCTCACGCATCCAGCGGTTGCTCTGCGACTCGGCATGCCACCTGGTGTAGCCGTATCTCTCCTGCAGCGCATCTGCCAGTCGCGCACCTTTGCCTCCGATCCTTGCCAGGTCGTCATCACTCAGCTTGCCCCAATACTTCCTCGTCTGTCCACAAACCTCTTGCCAGCGGGCTTCCGGCATGTCATTGGTCACCGAGTAGTCGCCTGTTTTCAACATGAACCATCTCCTTGCACCTATACGATTATCTCGCTGGTGGACTTAACGTCCCGCAGCTTTTGTCCCCTTACCCGTGTGCGGAGTCAGTAGCACCATCGCAGCCGCGCCGGAGAGACCGCCGATCGATAGGCCGGCCAGCAGGCCAGCCAGCAGGCCGCTCCAATAGCCTCGCATCTGTTGGGCGCCGTTCTTGTGTTCGTTCTTGTGGTTGGTGGTGACCATGTTGCAACCTCTTTCTCTTAGTTCAGCGGGACCGGAAAGATGGAGGGACTGTTGCCAGTACGCCGGTTTACTTGCCCTGAACGGCGTTTTTTCCGGCCTCAACGGCTGTGACCAAATGGTCCTTCTGCTCGTCGAACATCGTCTGGCCGCGTTGCTCCAGCTTGCCAGCCTGCTTACGCACGTCGTGCGTGATCTGCTCGGTCTTGTCGCGGGCTTGCTCCATAGCGTCTTCCATGGTTTCAGCCGTCTGCTCGCGCAGGTCGCTGCCTTGCCGCTGCAGCTTGGCTCGTGTCTTCTTCCCCGAGCGCGGCGCTAGCAACAGCATGGCCAGCGCGCCCGCCAGGCAGCCGATCAGCAGGGCAGCCAGCCGGCCGCTTCAATAGTCCCACGCCTGGTGCTCGTCGTTTTCGAAATCTTGTCTATGGTTAACCATGTTGTAGTCTCCTTACCTCAGCATATCGGGAACACGGAAGATCCTGTTCCTGCCATCTCATAGCATAGCAGAAAGACGTCGCCCTGTCGTCAGCGCAAACACCCGATTTCTTGTGGCAAAAGAGCCGGCCCCTGTAGTGACTTCTACGCCTTTCGTTGTATGACATTTGGTGTACCTACAGTCCTGGATCTGCCGCTGCTTGTCGCTGCTGTTTCAAGCGGTGATAGGCAACGCTGACGAAGGCGCCAAAGAGAAAGATCAGGCCGCTTAAAAAGGCCCAGAGCAGGAAGGCCATGATGGCTGCCACCGATCCGTAGATCAGGTTCGAGACGGAGATATAGGCGGCAACAAAGAGCAAAAACGCCTTCTTGGCCAACTCCCACAGCAGACCGGCTGCAATTGCGCCCGGCAGAATCTCGCGCCAGCCAGCCGCGCCGTGGGGGAGCAGCGTATAGAGCAACATGAATGAGGCGATATCAAGCACGATCGCCAGCGCCAGCCCGACGCCGCCTGCCAGCGCAGTGACCGAGTCGGGCAGCCAGGGGCGGAGGTTGGCTAGCAGGCTGCCGCCAAGAGAGGTCAGAAAGAGAGCCGGTCCCACGACGGCCAGAACGAACAGAAGCGCCAAACCACGCCGCTTCCAACCAGGGCGTCGTCGTCTGATGCCCCACATTTCGTTCAGGGTCAGCGACAGCGTGTAGAAGACAGCCGAGGCGGCCCAGATCAGACCGAGCACGGCGGCTCCTGTGATGGGGCCGCGTGCACGGATGATTTGGTCGATGTTTTCGCCCAACAACTGGCCCAAGGCTGGCGCAATGAACTCCAGTTGTCGCACGAC
>JAAEKA010000165.1 GCA_014155705.1 Anaerolineae bacterium clx_CAG2
GCCACACGCCGTTCTTTGACGGCTACCGGCCGCAGTTCTACATTCGGACGATGGACGTGACGGGGGTGGCGCAGTTGCCGGAGGGTGTGGAAATGGTCATGCCAGGCGACAACGTCAACCTTCAAGTGGAACTGATCGTGCCTGTGGCGCTGGAAGCTGGCTCCCGCTTCGCCATCCGCGAGGGTGGCCGCACCGTCGGCGCTGGCGTCATCACCAAGGTGATGGACTAAGCAGCCGTAAAAACGAAGAAATCGGAGGGAGGGGTGAATTCACCTCTCCCTCCGCAGAAACAGAGAGACTCTCATGGCAAAGAAAGCAGTTCGCATTGTTATTACGCTGGCGTGTACGGAGTGCAAAGAGCGCAACTACACGAGCGAGAAGAATCGCCGCAACGACCAGGCGCGGCTGGAGCTGAAAAAATACTGCCCCAGGTGTCGTAATCACACCATGCACCGGGAGACGAAGTAAATAGTCAATCTCAGCATTGACTATTAGCACAGGCGTGTAGCTCAATCGGTAGAGCAACGGTCTCCAAAACCGTAGGTTGCGGGTTCGATCCCTGCCACGCCTGCCATCTTCTCGCCCAAAAAGGCTGCGAGCTACGTCTAAGCGAGACACCGCCCTGAGCTTCAGGCGGTGTCTTCAATCGTAAGTGAGAATTCAACCGTGAGCAAAGCCGAGACCGAAAAGAAAGAAAATCGCATTATCAAGTACTTTCGCGAGGCGCGGGCTGAAATGCGCAAGGTGACCTGGCCTACTCGTGAAGAGGCTCTTCATCTGACCGGCATTGTGCTGGCTGTGACGGTCGC
>JAAEKA010000166.1 GCA_014155705.1 Anaerolineae bacterium clx_CAG2
CGCTGCGGCTGATGCCTTCGTTGTACATGATGTCGAACTCAGCCTGACGGAAGGGGGGCGCCACCAGACCCCGCCGCTGGCCGTGATGCTGGCCAGCTTCGACGCGCAGGCTATGGTCGATCATATCCTGCTGAGCTGGGAGACAGTGAGCGAGATCCACAACGCCGGCTTCAAACTGTACCGCAGCGCATCGCCCGCGGGACCGGAGGAGTTACTGGTCTACGTGCCCTCGCAGGCGCCGGGCGCGACGCAGAGAGCATTCTACAGCTTCGACGATATGGCGGTCAGCGCGGGCCAGACGTGGTACTACTGGCTGGAGGACGTGGACCTGAACGGCGCGACGTCGCTGCATGGACCGGTCAGAGTGACGCTGTAAGCGCCGACGGCTGTGACGTTGGCCGCGTTGCAGGCTCAGACAGCCAGCCCTGGCCTAACCACTTGGAGCGCCTTGGTCGCAAGTTTGCTTGCTGCGGCCGGCGCGCTGGCCGCACGCCGGCGCCGGCGCGCGACATAGTCTGAAGATCCGAGCACAAGATGATCCCCTTGAACGACGCCTGCACGGCCCCAACGCTGCGCAGGCGTCGTCGTTAGGACCCGCAGTATGCGCCCCACTGCATGGCAACCAGCAGGAGGTCGGCCGTGTCGACCGCTCCGTCGCTGTTGCGGTCGAAGATCGGGTTCCACTCGGGCGAGGCGCTGTGGCTCTGCCAGTGCGCAGCAAGTGCAGCGAGATCGCCCACGTCCACCCATTGGCTGGCGTCGAAGTCGGGGCAGGCCAGCGGCGCGCCAACCGGATCGTCCCACCTTCCCCAGC
>JAAEKA010000167.1 GCA_014155705.1 Anaerolineae bacterium clx_CAG2
ACCTTTGATCCTGACGGATTGGATTATACAACACCCGAGTGAGTTTGTCTATCGCCCATTCCTTGGGCCATCGGAGACCGGATGATCCTCCTCAACTTCTCCCACCCGCTCACCGCCCCCCAGCGCAGCCAGATCGAGGCGCTGTTGGGCGCGGCGATTGACCGTGAGATTCCGGCCATGCCGCAGTTCGACGAGCAGCAGCCCTTCGCGCCGCAACTGGACAGCCTGCTGGCCCAGGTCCCCCTCTCGCCGGCCGACTGGCAGGGCGAACCGCTCCTGGTTGTCCTGCCATCGCTCAACTTCATCGCGGCCATGCTGCTGGCCGAGTTGCACGGCCGCATGGGTTACTTCCCGCCCATCGTGCGCACCAGGCCAGTGGCAGGCGCGCTGCCCCGCCGCTTCGAGGTGGCCGAAATCCTCGACCTGCAAGGCCTGCGCGAGGCCGCGCGCGCCAGGCGATGAAATGCAGCCCCCTGCTGCCAGGCCAGGATGTTTCGCCAGGCCGGAGCATGACAGCAAGCTGAGCCCAATCACCCAGTCACCCAATCACCTGATCACCCAGTCACCATCATGGACCTCCTCTCACTTCTCCTCACCCTTCGCCCGCTGGACAGCGACCGGCCGGCCGCATCTCTGCCAACCTGGTGGGGCCGGGCTGCGCAGGCGCTGGCTTTGCAGGTCTTCGACCAGTTGGACCCGCAACTGGCGGCGGCGCTGCACGATGGCTCCAACCTGCGCCCTTTCACCGCGTCCACCCTGATGGGCAGGATGCGCGAGGGGCGGCTGGACCCGGAAGGCAGCTATGCGCTGCGTTT
>JAAEKA010000168.1 GCA_014155705.1 Anaerolineae bacterium clx_CAG2
GTTCTCCTGGAAGAGCTGCGCGGCCAGGCCACCCTCGTCATAGTCGAATTCGTTGATCAGCAGCACGTCAGGACGGACGCGCTGGATGATCTCGGCCACAGCAGCCGCTTGGGCATTGCCCGGGGTGGACAGGTCGGCGATCAGGTCGCCGGCATTGAAACGGTTGAGCGAGGCGTTGAAGGTGGCAAAGCGCACAGGGCTTGGCTTGGCCTCGCTGCCAGCGCTGACGGGCAGCGCCATGATCAAAACCAACAGGGTCGCCAACAGAAGATACAGGGTCTTGCTCTTGTGACTCACGGTGGGTCCTCCTTACTGAACAATCTTACACGGGTTGGAATAGGCGCGCCATCGAGCGTGGCGCGCCGAAGTTGACGAGACAAGTATACCACAAACTCTGCTAACCGAGGCCAACGAGAAACAGGCGGAAGACAGACGATTGCTGCACGGTGAGTGACGTGACCGCCCTACTGTGTAGCGGCTGGCGCCGCAGAGGGGGGCTAGCCAGGCTTGGACTGGGACGACCCACATGGTCGTAGCAGCACAGCCATGGCAGAGTAGCAACTCACCGCGCGGAACTTTGGCCGCATTGCGAGCCGGGGCTTTTTGATTCCAACCGCATTCGACGAGCACCTTATGGCACGACTGGCGTCAATCGAGAAAGCCGGGTTCTTTGCTTGCCCTACCAACGTGGTGGAGACCCTGGTGCAGCGCCACATCCGCCTCCACCCCTGGGCGCTCGCCCCCACCTACATCCTCGGCCTGCGCCGGCGAGGGCCACACGGCGCAGACCCTGCAGGGCGACGTGCGGCAGGGCCTGGCCGCGCTGTTGGGCGAGGAGGACTTCGTCAGCCGGTTGCAGGACGCGACCATTCACAACGAGCACTACGAGAGCGAGATGATCATCGACGACCTGCCGCCCCTGGTATCGCTCGCGCCCGAGAGCCTGTCCCGAGCCTGTCGAGGGATGGACGCACAGGTCAAGGTGCAGACCAACGGACATGCGCGGGTGCGCGTGATGGTGCAGGTGGAGGACCTGCGCCAGTTCCAGCAGTTGAGCTTGTTCGGATGAGGAGGCGCGATTTGATCGCGAATGCGCTATGCTGAGACCAGCAGTTTAGCGCGCATGTTCTGTTTTCACAAAGAGACGAACGTGCGCTTGGCGCAGGTGTTCCAACCTGCTGAGTGTGTCTGGACCTTCCCAACGTAGCGCCACAACGGCGCAGGCGCCGGGCAAGCCAGACCTGGTGCGTGCGGTCGAGCAGGCCGCGTTGCCAGTCTTGCTGGCTGCCAGCCTGGCGCGTGATGATCCACTGGTGTAGCGCGTCACCATTGGCATGAAGCTCGCCGACACCATCAGGGCGCGCGCTGCGCACTGGTCACACATCGAGAGAACTGTTCTCATGAAACTTTCCGAACCGGTTGATGAACTTCTGATTGCGACACGAGCAGCCGGGCACAGCCAGCAGATGGTGAACTTCTACTCGCGCAAGCTCAAGCCGCTGGTCGCCTATCTCGACGACATGCCGGTAGAACAGGTGACGCTGTCCGATCTACGGCGCTTCGTCACCCACCTGCGTGCCCGGAAGACGCGCTGGGATGATTACCCCAGCAAACGCCAGAGGGCCGGCGGCTTGTCCGAGGCGACGATTGCTGGCATTGTACGCGCCACCATGCGTCTCTTTGGTTTCTTGGTCGAAGAGGGCGTGATCGCGGAGAGCCCTGCGGCGCGCCTCAAACAACCGCGCCTCAAGCGCGGTGAGCCCAAGGCGGCCTCGATGGATGACCTGTTCAAGCTGTTGGACGCGTCCGAGGGGGATGATCCGATCTCAGTGCGCAACCGGGCCATGCTGCTGGTGCTGGCCGATACCGCCTGCCGGGTGGGTGGGCTGGTGGGGATGCGTCTGTCCGACCTTGACCTGGTGGCCGGCAAGGTCTACCTGCACGAGAAGGGCAACAAGGGGCGTTTCGCCTTCGTTACGCCCGTGACCATCGAGGCGTTGCAAGCCTGGCTGGCCGCTCGACCCGGCGATTCCAATGCCTACCTGCGGACCAATCTCGGCAGCGGCGGCGGTGAGCATCTCAGTACTCAGGGTGTGCGCGAGGTCTTCCGCCGCTTAAAGGCCAAGGTGGGCGTCACCGGGGCCATCAATCCCCACGCCTGGCGACACGTCTTCGCCCGCGAGTATTTGCGCAGCGGCGGCGATCTGGGGTCGCTGGCTGACATCATGGGGCACGCGGACGTGATGGTGACGCACCGCTCATATGCCATCTTCCTCAACGAGGAGCTACAGGCCAAGCACGCCAAACACAGCCCGCTGGCCCGCCTGCAGGAGACGCTCCACTAGGGGAGGGGACGATCTGCGGCCGTAGGTGGTCAGTGCATCCCAGAAAGAAGTATGAAAAAATAGTGGAACAGAGCGACTCCTAACCAGAGCACGCAGCCACAGAAGACCAGAACCTTACCGGTTCCCCTACTATCATCGTTAGTAGCCTGGTGAATCGCCTTGCCGCTGAAATAGAGCAACGCATCTCCGACAACAACAATAGGGATGGTGATCCAAGCAGGGCCTATCCACACGATGATACGTTGGATATCACCATGTGTGCTTCTCGCCATGTCGGTTTCGTTCGCGAACACTATCTCTATGAGCGCGAAGGCGATGATAGAAACCAAGGCAGCTAGCAGAAGCTTGGATCCCCATTTGTAATCCCGTTCTGGCAGCCATTTCGCCAGCACCTAAACCACGGGCGCTACGGGGAGGATTGTCAAGACTAATGGTAATAGGCACCACATTGGTTTTCACTCCTTAGGCGTGATCCTGAGATTGCGCAGTTTATCAACTAGACGGAGGGGGAAGCGGATGCGCACAGACGAGGCGCGCCTGCCGGCGCTACCCAAGCGCCGTCCCAAGACGCGCAAATATCCCCGATGACAGGGTTGGAACTACGATCAAGATCGGGCCGTCGGGTCAATCCAAGGCTCGCTGTCACCGGTTGAACATCATCCTACTCCCACGATGTGAGAATCCATGGATTCGCTAGTTCAGACCGAACTCCTAGGCTTTTATATCGACCATCGAGTTGTTTCTTGTGACGCGGATAGGCTGTACCAGCCTATATCCTAATTGTATCACGGCATACGCGGGCTGCCAACAATGAGGGGGGCACAGATTTCGCGGTGGCCGGCAACATCTTGGGCCTGGCATTCTCATAGCCGCAGGTGGTCGGCAGGACTGGCCTTGGCGTGGGCGGCCTTGAGATCGGTGCTGGCCAACTGCACATACTTGCTGACCATCTGGAAGGTGGTATGCCCCATCAGCATGCGCAGGGTCAGCGCGTCGCCGCCGTTGCGCAGGTAGTGCAGAGCGAAACTATGTCGGAAGCGATGGGGGGACATTGTCGACGCCAGCCTTCAGCCCCTTGCGCACCAGCATTTTGCGCACCCGCTCTGTGCTCATCGGCCAGCCATCGGTGGTCAAGAAGAAGCGATTGTTGCCGCCCATCGTCTGTGGCCGGACGGCGTTATACTGCCATAGGGCGCGGCGCAGCGACCCGCCAATCGGCACCTTGCGCTCCTTCCATCCCTTTCCTTCCCGCACCCAGCCGCCCTTGATGTCCACGTCGTTGGTCTCCAGTACGCAAAGCTCGCTCACCCGCAGCCCGCAGTCCAGCAGCATCAAGATGATGGCGCGGTTGCGCACGGCGCTGACCGAGTTGCCATCCACCGCTTTGAGCAGGCGCCGGATCTCCTCGGTCTCCAGCGGCTCGATGATGCGCTGCTGCTGCTTGGGTGTGCGCACCTTGTCCATCGGATTATCGCTCAGGACGCCTTCATCTTGCATCCAGTTGAACCAGGCGCGCAGCGTTCGCATGCCACCCACGATGTAACTGGACGACAAACCCCGTTGCTGGGTAGTACATACGGGTTACTGTCCCAGGCCTGAACACTGCTTTGCTGATAGGCGATGAACTTGCGGATGCGCAGCACCGATATTGCGCTGACCGTGGCGGGAATGCTTTCCTGGTCGAGCCAGCTAAAGAAACGGCGCGCGTGTTTGGCGTACCAGTCCACGGTGGAGGGTCTGCGTCCGGCCGCTTGCAGGTGGATCGAGAAGCCCTCAAAGAGCTCGCGTAGGTCGTCCATGATGATACTCCCTTGGTCATGTTGCAAAAAGAAAGCTCCCGTCCAAGGACGGGAGCCACTACATGTAGTAGGTTGATCAACACGACGACCCTACATATTGGGGTATTGTGGCGACGGGTGGGCTCGAACCACCGACCTAGGGATTATGAAGCCCTCGCTCTGGCCGCCTGAGCTACGTCGCCGGATATGGAGATGGCTGACAGGAGACCTGTCAGCCATCTTGTGCAGTAGCGGGGGCAGGACTCGAACCTGCGGCCTTCGGGTTATGAGCCCGACGAGCTGCCACTGCTCCACCCCGCATCACTAAGAGTGAGTATACACCCTTTACAGCCTTCTGTCAAACCTACCGACCCATCGTCTCGGCGCCCATAAAGCGCTGCTGCCACTGTTGCCAGTAGGGGATCGGCTCACCGTTGGCGGCCAGAGCTGGATCGACCGGAGCGGTCTCCTCGCCCAACACCCAGACGGCTACTTCGTTGGGGAAGGCCCATCCGAGATCGGTGTGGGCTTTGTCGATCACGTACTGGTCCGATTGGACATAGGCCAGACGCTCCTGGTTGGCCTGGACGCGCTGCCTTTCCAGCTCAACTTCCTGTTCCCACAGCGCTACCTCGGTCCGCAGTTCACTGCTGGCGATCAGCCGGCTGGTATAGCCGAAGAGGAATAACGCCAACGCTGCAATACCGGCGATCAGCGCCACCTGCTTAAGGCTCACTGGGAGATGGGCTGGCTTCTTAGTCATGAGCTGCTCCATCGAGGTGATTGGGCATTTTGACAGTAAGTCCCAGATGAGAGCATCTGGGACTTACTTGTGGCTGGTGCCGAAGGAGGGACTTGAACCCACACGGGCTAATGCCCACTACGCCCTGAACGTAGCGCGTCTGCCAATTCCGCCACTTCGGCCTGATTACAAGAGCAAGTTTACCACTCTCATCGCAGATTGTCAAAAATGAGGGAAGGGTAGATGAGTGGATTGGCTGGGTGGCAGTGCGCATTCTCCCTCATTTCCTCTCTGCTTCTTATCTCGGCGCCTCCACCGTCACCCGCTGCGTCACGATGTACCACTGGTGGGCGCTGCGGAAACGTTCCCACGGCCAGTTCAGCCGGCCGATCTCCACGTCCTTAACCTGGTCGCTGATGCCGTAGGCGTAGACATCGTTGGTCAGCGGCAGGGCGGGCAATTCCTCGGCAAAAATGCGCTGAAACTCGCTGTAGAGTTGGATGCGCCGGCCGGGATCGTTGACCGAGCGCCCCTGTTCCATCAGCAGGTCGGCCTGCTCGTTGCTCCAGCCGGTGTAGTTCTGGCCGCTGTCGATCTGGGTTGAGTGCCAGAGTGGATAGGGATCGGGGTCGCCGCTGAGCTGCCAATGGGTCACGGCTGCCTGGAAGGTGCGCGGGCTCAGATAATCGCTGGCCAGGCTGGCCAGGTTGACCAGTCGCGGCTGGGCCAGTACGCCGACCTGCCGCCACTGCTCGGCCAGCTCTTGCAGCAATGCCTCGTTGTCGCCCAGCAGCTCGAAGGCCAGGTCTACGCCTTCGCGATCGCGCACGCCATCGCGGTTGCTGTCTGTCCAGCCGGCCGCAGCCAGGATCTCGGCGGCGCGCTCGGGATCAGAGGCAGGGCGTTGGCCAGGCGTGTGCGCCCAGGCGCCAACCATAAACGGCCCGTCAGCAACAATCCCCTGACCGTTGAACACCCGGTCGATCAGCTTGGATGGGTCCAGCGCCAGATTGAGCGCCTGGCGCACCTGTGCATCGGCCAGGTAGGGAACAGCGGCGTTTTCCAGGTTGAAGTAAACAAAGGTCGCTCCGGCCAGGGGCGCTGTCAGGACAACCATTTCGTTGCTGGCCTGCGCGGCCGCGATGTCCTGAGGCAGCACGCGACTGACTCCATCCACCTCGCCAGCCTGGAACGCAGCAAACGCACTGGCGTAATCCGGGAAAAAGCGAAACTCGATGGCCTCCAGAAAGGGCGTCGGGCTGGCAGCGTAGGGATTGGGCTCCAGGCGCGCTTCCAGGGCAGTCAGACTGGCCAGCCGCCAGGGGCCTGTGCCCACCGGCTGCAGGTTGAGCATCGACTGCGATAGCTCGGCGATGGGCACGTTGTTCCAGAGGTGGGAAGGCAGGATGCCGATGGTGTTCTCGGCCAGGAAGGAGGCCAGCGGTTGCTGCAAGCGGAAGCGCACCGTGTAGGGATCGATCTGTTCCACCGAGACGTTGCGCCACAACTGCGACAAAAAGGTGGAAGCCGGCTGGCCCGATTCGGCGAAGGCATCGGATTGCAAGACCCCTACGGTGAATACCACGTCCGCGGCGCTGAAGGGTGCGCCATCGTGCCAGCGCACGTCGCTGCGCAGCCGGAAAGTGATGTCCTTTTCGTCGGGGCTGATCTCCCAGCTTTCAGCCAGAGCCGGTATCGGTTCCCCGCGCTCGTTGAGCGCCACCAGACCCTGGAAGATCAAGCCGGTCAGGTCGCGGTCCAGGTCGCTGCTGAAGCTCAACAAAGGATTGATCGCCCGCGGCGAGCCAACCACCGCCTCTGTGTAGACCCCGCCCTGGGCAGGCACGGTCAGGTTGGTAAACTCGCGCGCAGTGGATGCAAGGATTGCAGCCAGCAGAACAATGCCGAGCCCTGCCAGCAGCGCCTGCCAACGGATAGAGCGTCCCAAGGGTTATGTCCTAACACAAACGACGCCGCGTCGCACGGGGTGCAGACGCGGCGATCATCGGATCGACACCGGCGTCAGACCGGTTGTCAAAAGATCATGGCTGAGGCGATGGCGATCAGGAAAAAAAGAACGCTCACAACCAGCGTCAGGTTGAAGAGAGTCTTCTCGAAGCCACGCTTGGTGGTAGCGAAACTGCCCGAGCCGCCGAACATGGCGCTGGTGCCCAGATTCTTGGACTGCATGACCACCAGCGCGATCAGCAGGATACTCAGGATGATTTGAACGATGAAAAAGACAGTCGACACTTGTTTTGCCTCCGAGTTTTAAGCTGGGCGCAATTATACCACGAGCGAGCGGCGAGTGGCAAGTTGCAGGCGGCAAGGTGATCAGACCACCGCCGTCAACCAGACGAACTGATAGGGTTCCAGATTCACATTGCTGTCCAGCGCGATGGCCTGGCCTGATACCAGATCCTGGAACACGTAGCCCAGACCATGGATGCGCAGCAAGCTGGCGGCCACGGTCTGCGGGTGCTCCGAGAAGCTGGCCAGCACGACCATGCGCTGGCCGCCGTGCTGGCGCACGTAGCCGAAGACGTGGGGGTTGCCCGTGTCGATGACGATGGTGTCATGGCCGGCAAAGGCGGCGTGCTCCTGGCGCAGGGCAATCAGCCGTCGCAGGCCCTGGTAGACGCGACCTTCCACCGTGTTGGCGTCGTGGCGCTGCTCGATGCGCTGCCAGTCGGCGAAGGGACGATGCACCCAGCGGCTGTCGCCGGCTTTGGTCGGGTCGTTGGCATAGCTGTAGTCGTTAAGCATGGCCGTCTCGTCGCCCAGATAGAGCAGCGGGATGCCGCCGATGGAGAGGATGACGCTGTGGATCAGCAGAATGCGCTGCACCGCATAGTCGATTTCAAGCGAGTCATGCTCGCGCAGCGCCTTCTCCAGACCGGCCAGCGAGGCCGCTGTGCCAGAGATGCGCGCATCGCCCGTCTTGGGGTTCTCCTGGAAGGGCAGGCCGCGTGCGAAGCTGCCGGCAAAGCGGCCCGTGTAGAACGCGTTGAGGAACTGGCGGTGATAGAAGCCGTTGATGTTGACTCCCGCTGCATCGGCGTCGTCGAAGGTCCAGCCGATGTCGTCGTGGCAGCGCACATAGTTGACCCACGCGCAGCCGGGAGTGATCTTGAAGCGGTCGCGCATCGAGGCGTGCAGCAGCTTGATCTCACGGGTGGCCAAGCTTTCCCACAGCAGCGCCATCAGCAGCGGATTGTACGAGAGTTGGCACTCATCCAGCGAGATGTATTTGGCCACCTCATCGGGATGCACGATGGCCTCCGATTTGAAGAAGAGGGAAGGCGCAGCGATGCGGGCCAGCGCGTTGTAGGCCTGGATGATCATGTGCGCTTCGGGCAGATTCTCGCACACCGTGCCTAGTTGCTTCCAGATGAAGGCCACCGCGTCCAGGCGCAGGATTTCCACCCCCTGGTTGGCCAGGAAGAGCATCTCCTCGCCCATGCGCTGGAAGACCACCGGGTTGCTGTAGTTCAGGTCCCACTGGAAGGAGTAGAAGGTGGTCCAGACCCAGCGGTTCACATCAGGCCGGTAGGTGAAGTTGCCCGGCCGCACGTCAGGGAAGATCTCGCGCAGCGTGGCTTCATAGGCATCGGGCATAGTCCGGTCTGGGAACATGAAGTAGTAGTTCTGGTACTCTGGATCTCCAGCTACTGCCTGCTGCGCCCAGCGGTGCTCGTTGGAGGTATGGTTGAAGACGAAGTCCACCACCAGGCTGATGCCATTGGCCCGCAGCTCTTCGGCCAGCTCGGCCAGTTGCGCCATCGTGCCCAGAGCGGGGTTAACCTCGCGGTAGCTGCTGACTGCGTAGCCGCCGTCATTGTCCCCCTCGGGTGCAGCGAACAGGGGCATCAGATGCAGGTAAGTCAGGCCCAACTCCCTGAAATAAGGAATTTGGGCGCGCACACCCTCCAAGTTGCCCGCGAAAAGATCGACATAACATACACCGCCCAGCATCTGCTGTGACTGAAACCAGTCGGGGTTGGCCTCGCGCTGGGCGTCCAGCGCTTTTAGTTGGACCGGGCGCTCCAGCCAGGCGCGCGCCGCGCTGGCCAGGATTTCCTCCAGGTGGTAAAAGAAGTCGTAGTGCTCGCCGTAGAGGTGCAGGAGCAGGGGAAAGAGGGCGGGGAAGTGGCGCTCCAGCCGCGCCTTGAACGCGGCCCAATCCTCAGGATCCGCCTCGGCAGCAAAGCGCGCGTCCAGGCGGGGCAGCAGACGCTCCAGGGAACGTGTGGTCTGTTGGTTTTGCCAGATGATGTCGGCCATAAGTGCGGTACCTCGGCTGAAATAGCAAGGGCCAACCCGCCGCAAGTCACTCCATCAGCGAGTTGGCCCTACTGGATCGGAAAACGCTCACGCGGTCACAGAAATCTTGCCACGAATTGAACGAATTTCACAAAGAGTCTAGTAGTCAGACTCATTGTGCACTCAATGATCACCAGGCGTCCCGCCGGGTTAGGTGCGAGTCGGCCGACTGTGCAACTAGCCCTTGACCGAGCCGGCCATCAGCCCGCGCACGAAGAAGCGCTGCAGGCTGAAGAAGACGATCAACGGCAGGATCATCGAGATGAACGCGCCGGCTGTCAACAGGTGCCAGTCATTGCCGCGCGAGCCGACCATCTCGGCGATGCGCTGCGTCAACACCTGGACGTCGGGCTTGGAGCCGATGAAGATCAGGGCGATCAGGTAATCGTTCCAGACCCAGAGGAACTGGAAGATGGCGAAGGAGGCCAGCGCCGGGATCGACAGCGGCAAGATTAGCTGGGTGAAGATGGTGAAGTGGGACGCGCCGTCGATGAAGGCCGACTCCAGAATGTCGCGCGGGATGGTGCTGATGTAGTTGAACAAGAGATAGGTAGCCAGCGGCAGGCCGAAGCCGGTATGCGCCAACCAGATGCCCAGGAAGGTGCCGTTCAGGTTCAGCTTGACGTAGTCGTTGAGGATCGGCACCAAGGCGATCTGCAAGGGCACCACCAGCAGGGCTACCACCATGATGAACAACACCTTGCGGCCGGGGAACTTCATCCACGCGAAACCGTAGGCCGCGAAGGCCGCGATCAGAATAGGGATCACGGTGGCCGGAATGGTGACGATCAGGCTGTTCAGGAACGCGCCGATGAAGTTCGTCCCTTGCACCGTCACCGTCGAGCCGTCCGGCTGTTGAACTTCGAAGCTCTGGCCGCCCAACACCTCCTCATAGTTTTGCGTGGTGAAATCGTGGTTGCCGCGCGTCCACTGCTGCTCCTGGACCACAACCCGACCGATGCGTTTGTTGCCAATCCAGATGATGCGTTTGTCATCGGCGGCGACGACGCCTGCTCGGAATTCCTCAAAGGTGCCAGTTGCGCCTTCCAGGTTCATAACCGCGTCGCGATCCACCTCGGGGCCAGGCGTGAATTCCCTGGTAGTGACCCATTCCCGGTGGGGCAAGACCGTCCACCAGCCAGAGGTCTGGATGTCGAAACGGGTGCGGAACGAGGAGACAAGCAGGCCGATGGTAGGAATCGTCCAAACCAGAATCAGCGTGATCAGGGCGACATTGATGAAGACCTGACCCCAGGCGACGCCGCGCTTCTTCTTGGTAGCTGTTTGTGCAGTCATCAGAATGCCTCCCGTTCGTTGAATTGCTTCAAGTTGTAGATCATAACCGGAACTACCGCGATCAGCAACACGATCGCGATGGCCGAGCCAAAGCCTGCGTTCTGGTTGGTGAAGTACTCGCGGTAGAACTGGGTGGCGATCACCTGGGTGCCGAACTGGCCGCCGGTCATCACCATCACCACGTCGAAGATCTTCAGCGTGAAGATGATTACGGTGGTGGCGACGGTGATGATGGTGCCGCTGATGGAGGGCAACATGATCTTGAAGAAGATCTGCACCTCAGTAGCGCCGTCGACGCGGGCTGCCTCCAGCATGTCGCCGGGGATGCCCTTGATCGCGGCAGAGAAGAGGGTCATGGCGAAGCCGGTCTGCAACCAGATCATCACGATGATCAGGAACAGGTTGTTCCAGGGCGCCAGTTCGGCCGAGGCCTTCCAGGCCACGGGAGCGTTGCCGGTCAGGCCGGTGTAGATGGCGTTGAGCATGCCGACGTTGGGGTCGACCGCGTACATCATGTTCCAGATAACGCCGGCGCCGACCATCGAGATGGCCATGGGCATGAAGATGAACGCCTTGGCCAGGCGGTCGAATTTGCTGCGGTCGGCCAACACGGCCACCAGCAGCCCGAAGACCACCGTGAACAGAGCGCCGAAGGGGATCCACAGCAGGATGTTGTTGCGGAAGGCGGTGAACATATTGCGGTCGGTGAAGACCGCAATGTAGTTGTCCAGCCCTACGAAGTTCACGCCGTTGCGGTCGAACAGGCTCAGCCAGAAGGTGCGCAGCGATGGGAAGGCCAGGTACCAGAACAGGATCGCCACGGCCGGCCCGACGAAGACGAAGGGCTGGATGCGCGCCCGCCAGCTATCGCCTAGCTTCTCCACCATCCAGTTGGACACCAGGTAGAGCAGAGCTACGCCGCCAACGCCCCAGACGATGGCCACGACGGCGACAACTCCCTTGGGTGCGTTGCTGTCGCGCAGAAACACGAAGCCAGCATACAGCACAATGAAGGTGACAATAGGGACGAACAGCGAGATCAGGAGGCGAAAGATGTTAGTGACCAGCCAGTCGAGGGGACCTTTCGGCTTGACCTCCTTGGCGGCGATGGGGACGTGTCGCTGGACAGAGTCGGTGCTTTCTTCCATCGTGGCATCTCCTTAAGAACAGGGTAAGGACTGACAGTCCTCACAGGACTGTCAGTCCTTATTGCAGCCGCTCTACCGCGGCCAGGAGGCGTCGATCTCAGGCAGGATGACGTCCAGAGGTTGGGCCCCAGAGAAGTAGTCGGTCATACCCTTCCAGAAGGAGCCAGAGCCGACCTCGCCCGGCATCAGGTCAGAAGCGTCGAAGCGTACCGAAGTGGCGTCGGCCACCAGCACAGCGATGTCTCGCTCCAGCGGGTTGCCGTACCAATCCAGTTCCACGTCTTTCTGCATGCCCAAGGCGCCGCCGGCCGCCAGCCAGCCGCGGATGCCCTCGCCGGTGCTGAAGAACTGCATGACGGCGCGGATCTCAGGCCGGTCGCGGAAGGCGGCCATGACGTCACCGGCCACCAGGAAGGGTTTTCCGTAGGCCTCGTCAACCCCAGGCAGGTAGAAGACGCCGAAGTCAGTGCCGTACTGCTTGCCCTCAGGGAAGAAGGTGGTGATGAAGTTGCCCTGTTTGTGCAGCCAGCAGCCCGGTGGGTCCTGGAACATGGGCGTAGGAGCGTCGCCGAAGGAGGTGGTGACAATGGCCGGAGTGCCTCCGTAGACCATGGCGCTGTCGTTCCAGATCCCGGCGAAGGTCTCGATGGCATTCTGAACCTCAGGCGAGGCGAAGGGCAGGTCGCCGGTGATCCAGTTGTCGTAGTTCTCCAGGGTGGTCGTGCGCAGCATGAACTCCTCGGTCCAGTCGGTGGCCGGCCAGCCGGTGGCCGCGCCCGACTCGATGCCCACGCACCAGGGGGTGTCGCCGTCAGACACGATCATGTCCTGCAGCGCCTGCAGTTCTTCCCAGGTGGTGGGAATTTCGTAGCCCGAGGCTTCGAAGGCTGCCTTGGGATACCACACCAGGGACTTGGCGTTGAAGCGATGCCAGACGCCGTACATCTGATCAGCGCCATCGGGGCCGGTCATCGTGGCCATGTCCAGCCACGAGTCCAGGTAGTTTTGCCGCAGCCAGCCATCAGGCACCAGGGTGGTGGCCGGAATGACCTTGCCCTGTTCAGCAAAGGTGCTCAACAGGCCTGGTTGGGGGAAGTCAGCGATGTCAGGCGGGTCGTTGGCCTGCACGCGGATGCTGATGCTGGCCTCGAACTCCTTGGAGCCTTCGTACTGGATGTCGATGCCCGTGGCCTCCTCGAAGGCCGCGATCGAGCTGTTGAAGATCACCGCATCGCCCTCGGTGAAGGGGCCGTTCATGGTGACGACTGTGCCGCTGTAGTCGCCATTGTAGGCGTTGGCCAGTTCGGTCAGACCCTTGGCGGCGGCAGACTCAGCCATTTC
Organism: Anaerolineae bacterium clx_CAG2; assembly: GCA_014155705.1. Taxonomy (GTDB): domain Bacteria; phylum Chloroflexota; class Anaerolineae; order JAAEKA01; family JAAEKA01; genus JAAEKA01. The sequence continues at coordinate 12,974 of JAAEKA010000168.1, forward strand.
ATTGGCAGGCTCAGCGGGCGCTTCGGCGACCGGCGCTTCAGCAGCGGGAGCCTCAGCAGCGGGAGCCTCAGCGGCAGGGGCCTCAGCGGCAGGGGCGGCGGTGGGTTCGGCAGCGCCGCCACAGGCGGCCAGGATCATGCTGAGCATCAGAACGACGGAGAGAAGGACGAACAGGTGTCGCTTCATCATGGGTAGGATTCTCCTCCTAAGCGAAAGGTGAAAAAGGGTTGGTTGGAAATAGTCGACATCATGTGTCTTGGTTGGGAAGTGTTGGTGTGGCTCCTTTTACTACCACCTCCTTTCGATTAACAGTGCTTCTGCACGGCGTAGAAGAAACCAGCGGCTGTTCCGCATCGCGCAGACAGATTTCTGGCCCATCAAACCAGCGCAGGCGAGGCGTGAGCTGGCGGTGCAGTCGAACTACGTACCACCAGGTCCAGCGCCAACTCTTCACGTGGCGTCTCGCTATCAATTACGTCCATCGACTGCAACAGCAGGTTGATGCCACGGTAGCCCGACTCGAACAGAGGTTGATGGATCGTGGTCAGGTTGAGGTAGCTGGCGATCTCGATATCGTCGAAACCGATTACCGACAGGTCCTCGGGCACGCGGATGCCCAGATCGCGTGCTGCCTCCATCACGCCCAATGCCTGGGTATCGCTGGCGGCGAAAATCGCCGTCGGCGGGTCGTCCAGCGCCAGCAACTGATGGGTCAAGGCGCGCGCTGCCTGTTGGTCGTGTTCACCCGTCTGGTGATACTCAGGCCGCCAGGCGATGCCGTGCTCGGTCAATGCCTGGCGCATTCCGGCCAGCCGGTCTTGACTCGACGTGAAGTTGAAGGCAGTGTGGATGGGATCGCCTACAAAGGCGATCTGGCGATGGCCCAATTCGAGGAGGTGCTGCGCCGCCTGGTAGCCGCCCAGTACGTCATTGACTACGATGCGCGGCAGAGCAGGATGGTGCGTGTCCACTAACACTACGGGCACGCCAGCGCTGCGCCAGCGCTCCACGTCAGCGTCGGCAGGGGTCAAGGAGATGACCAGCAGTCCGTCGACGCGGCGGTTGGCCGCAGTGGCGCAAAAAATGTCATCACGCTTGGCGGGCGTCTCGATGTTGTAGACGATCAGGTCGTATTCGCTGGCTGCTATGACTGCTTCGACGCCGCGCAACCGTTCGACGACGGAGGGGCGGGTGAAGAAGACCGCAATGACGCCGATGGAGAGCGTCTTACGCCTGGAGAGGCGCTGCGCCAGGGGACTGGGGCGAAAGTTGAGGGTATCAATGACGTCAAGCACATGCTGGCGGGTCTCAGGGCTGACTCGCGGGCTGTTGTTGAGCACTCGTGAAACGGTGCCCACACCAACGTTGGCTTGTTTGGCTACGTCATAGATTGTGACCGGCACAGGATGCTCTCCGTTGAACATAGCTGCAGGGTGTTCGTCATCTTGGAACCGGTTCCATTTTACCACTGTTGGATACGTTTGTCAATACCTGGACATGCGGAAAATCGCGCTAGAGTTGAACTTACCGGCGGAGCCACTCGCAGCGATAGCCAACCTCACCGCCCAAGGAGCAGGTTTGTTCTGGTCATTTTTCGGCAGCCAGCGAGATTGCGCATGAGGCAGCGCGGCCAGAGGAAGGATTTTATTCGGAGCGGAGGTTGCGTTGCAGGCAGTCGTGCAGTGCAGCGCGCTGCGTGTGGTGCAGTTCACTCAGCGCCGTCGAACGCAGTGATGGCGTGGTCATCAACAGCGCGTCTTCGCCGTTGTTCTGGTAATAACGCCGTCGCCGCCCTTCTACCTGGAAGCCGAGCTTGTGGTACAGCGCCTGGGCGCGCACGTTGCTGGCTCGTACTTCCAGAGTACACACGTCAGCCCCTTGCTGTTGCATCAAGGCCAAGGTCTCGAGCAGCAGGTATTCCCCCAGGCCGTGGCCCTGCCAGCCAGGCGCCACGGCAATGTTCATCAGGTTCGTTTCGTCTTCCAGCAGCCAGTAGCCGGCGTAGCCGGCCAGCTCAGCGCGCTCTGGCTGAACAGATCCGTCCACCAGTTCCATGACGACGTAGGCGGCGTGTTGGTTGGCCAGGTCTCGCTCGAAGACGCTGAGCGGCCAGGCGTCGTCGCCGAAAACCGTTTCTTCCATCACGAGCACGGCGGGCAGGTCTGACAGTTGCATAGGGCGCAACCGCGGCGTCCATTGGCTCATGGTTCGCGCAGGTAGATAGGGCTGAGGGCGGCGGGGTCGTCGGCCTGGCCGGCCTGCCAGCGCAGCCAGCCCAGCTCAGCCACGTAGCCGGCGCGCCGTATAGCCACGGCTGGACCGGGAAGCACAGCCAGATCCCCCACCTGGTTTGTCAGCAGCACGCGCAGTTCCGGCGCCAGCTCGCCTGCTAACCGGATACGCCGGTCGATGGCGGCCGCCAGACCGTCGCCGTCGGTCAGCGCCGTTGGGGTGCGCTGGCCGCGCCAACCGCCCAGATCGACTTCGCTGTTGCTACCGGGTGTCGGGCCAGGCTGATAGATCGACCACAACACCCGGCCGCGGCCGGCCTGGACAACGGCGCACACCGGCACATCGTCGCCCAGATGTGGATAGGCGGTGGCGTCCAGCGTCGGCACGCCCAGCAGCGGCAGCCCGTGAGCCAGGGCCATGCCCTTGGCCAGGCTGATGGCGACGCGCAGGCCAGTGAAGGAGCCGGGCCCCAGGCTAACGGCGATCGCTTCCAGATCAGCCGGCTGTAGGCCGCGCCAGGTCATGAGCTGTTCCAGACGTGGCAGCAATTCAGTGGTTTGCGCGTCGACCGAATGCCAGTTCAATTCGGCAACAATCTGTTGGCCGTCGTAGAGGGCGATGCCGGAATGGCGGGTGGCGGTGTCCAGGGAGAGGAGCATGTCAATTGCCAATGGTCAATTGCTAATGACCGATCGATGGCAGACTCGGAATCTCCGGAGAATTGTCGATTGACAATTGAACATTGGCAATGGATAATTCTCTGGGGAGACGAGCCAGCATATCGCGCAGGAGTCGCGCTGCGCGCGGGCCGTGCGGCTCGAAGGTCAGCTCGCGGCGGTTGTCGTCAAGGACGGCCAGCGTGATGCGCAGGTGGTCGGCCGGCAGCAATGGCTCGACGCGTTCGGCCCATTCGACGACACTGACGCCGTCGTCGGCCAGCATCTCGTCCAGGCCGATGTCCAACGCCTCGGCGGCGGCCTGCTCCAGCCGGTAGCAATCGGCGTGGTAGAGGGGAAAGCCGGCCGCGCTGCTGTACTGGGCCACGAGGATGAAGGTGGGGCTGGTGACCGGTTCGTCGATACCCAGGCCGCGCGCCACGCCGCGCGTCAGACAGGTCTTACCTGCGCCCAGGTCGCCCACCAGGGCGAGCACGTCGCCCGCGTGCAGCAGCCGGCCCAGCGCTGCACCGAGCGCCTCGGTTTCGTTTTCGTTGTGCGTGATCAGTGTCTGTTGCATGGCAGCTCGCCCCGAATTATAGCGCACCTCGCCCAAGCGCCCAAGCTGCCAAAGTGAGAAATCGCGCGCCAGGGCGCCAAATGAGCGGCGACCTGCAACTTGCTTCCCAACCCCCGTCAATGGTATCATCTCCCCAGGAGAAGACCATGCGAGTTCTGGTAATTTCTGATGTACATGCCAACCTGACAGCCCTGGACGAGGTGCTGGCCGACGCCGTCAACATGGAGTGGCAAGGCCGTACTGGTTTCGACGCGATTTGGTCGCTGGGGGACATTGTGGGCTATGGCCCGTGGCCCAACGAGTGTATTCAGCGTCTGCAGCAATTCACCGATCATCTGCGGGTGGCAGGCAACCACGACTGGGCCGCGTTGGGTCGGCTGGATGTGGAGGAGTTCAACCGCGAGGCGCGTAAGATGGTGCTGTGGACGCAGCAGCAGCTCGACCCCGCCAGCCTGGCGTATCTGCGCGGCCTGCCAGACCGGCCGTTGCTGCATGAGGCTTTCACCATTACCCACGCCAGCCCGCGCCAACCTGTGTGGGAATATATCAACAACGGCAGCGTGGCGCGCGAGAATTCCGGTTATTTCGACACCCCTTACTGCCTGGTGGGCCATACCCATGTGCCGCGCATCTATCGTCTGACGCCAGGCGCGGAACCGGCGCAGGTAGCCTGTACGGTCTATGGCCCTGTGTACGACCGTGATATCTCTCTGACCGGCCCGCATAGCCTGATCATCAATCCCGGCAGCGTGGGGCAGCCGCGCGACAATGACCCGCGCGCGTCCTATGCCCTGCTGGACGTGGAGCAGGCTCTGTGGCGCTACCGTCGCGTGCGCTACGACGTCGAGATCACCCAGGCGGCCATGCGCAAGGCTGGATTGCCAGAGCGGCTCATTGTGCGTCTGGCCTATGGTTGGTGATGCGGCTACGGCGTGTTGGTTGAGCAGGCGGCAGCCGTCATATCGAAACCAACGTCCTCCGTCAACGCTGTCTTCTGCAGATTGAACTCGTTGGGGCTGGGTTTCGTGTAAAGGATTGTGAGCGCCAATCGCTCTTGCGAATTGCCCAATACTTGGTTTCGTCGTGCAGGAGGAATGAAGATGAGACAACTACTTACTATGTTATTGTTGGTCGTGACCCTGGTGGTCATGGCCGCGTGCGCTGCCCAATCTCCACAGTCGGAGATGGGCGTAGCCATGCCGGCTGAGGCGCCGGCTGCCGGGCCAGAAATGGCCAGAGATATGGCAGAGTCAGGAGGCGCTGTTGAGAGCGGCGGCATGGTTGCGCCCCAGCAGGCTGCCCCTGATCCGCGCAAGATCATTTATACCGGCAACATCGGCATCATGGTGGAGGACCCTGCCGTCGCCATGCAGCAGATCCAGGATTTGGCGACCGGCGCAGGCGGTTACACGTCCCAGGCCCAACTGTACCAGTACAGCGGCGACCTGATGCGCGGCATGGTGGTGATTCGCGTGCCGGCCGAGAACTATGACAGCATCCTGGAGCGAATCCGTAACCTGGGCAGTCGCGTGTTGAACGAAAACAGCAGCGCCAGCGATGTCACCGCTGAGTACACCGACCTGGAAGCGCAACTGCGCAACCTGGAGGCTGCCGAGCGGGAGCTGCAGGCGCTGCTGACGGAGGTGCGCCAGCGGCCCAACGCCAAGCCTTCTGACATTCTCGAGGTATTCAACGCCTTGAGCCAGAAGCGCGGCGAGATCGAGCAGGTCAAGGGGCGCTTGCAGTATTTGCAGAACCAAGTGGGCTTTTCAACCATCAGCGTGGACCTGGTGCCTGATCAGGTCACGGCTCCGGTGATCGAGGAGGGTTGGCAGCCGCTGGTGACGGTCAAGAATGCCTTCCGTTCGCTGGTCGGTATCCTGCAAGGGCTGGTAGAGCTGCTGATCAACCTGGTGATCGTGGTGCTGCCGGTGCTGTTGTTGGTGGCCCTGCCCATTGTGCTGCTGATAGTCTTTGTGCGCTGGTTGATGCGACGGCGCAAGGGATCGCAGCCGGCTCCCGCGGCAGACACGCGTCAGGAATAACCCTGCCGGCCGTGCTCACGGATGGCCTGGCTGACGATTGTATCTCTGCGATCGACGCCAAAGCTCCGTGTTCATCCGTAAGTATCCTGTAGTCCCTCCAGGCAAACCTCGGAGGAGCGCAATCAAAACGAGTCCTCTCACAGTCTGAGAGGACTCGTTTTGATGAATGTGTCAGGCTTCGAGCGGAGGCTGGCCGTTGGTAGGCGTCTGCATCCCTGGTGGGGGCGGGGCGCCGACCCGCTGGTTGCGCAGCGCCCATTCCTGGATCAATTCGTTGTAGATCTCCAGCGTCTCACTGAGCGCAGCCTGTTGCTGCTCACGAGAACGTTGGGCCTGAGCTGCGCGCGTCAGCCCGATGCGCATCATGACCTCTTTATGCACTTTGCGGGGGTTGCCGATGTTCTCGAACTCGAACTTTCCTTCCACTGACGCTGTCTCCACGACCACGGTGCCGAAGTTGATCAGATTGGCCCACAGGCCGGGGACCACATAGTTGGCGTTCTGCACTTTGTCCCACTCAGCCTGACGGCGACGCTCATAGAGTCCCAAAGGGATTTTATATACGTAGCTGATGTGGGTTTTGCTAAGGATGTAGATGTCGTTGCGCCAGTTTTCGATGCGGAACCACAGCCAGACGATACAGATCAGCAAGAAGACTGTGTAGCCAATGGCGATAGGTTCGCTGAAATCGCTGAGCGCTTCAAGGCTAAACTCAGTGAAGACCACAAGGACGGTCGAGACCACGATCACCGCCAATGGAATGGCAGCCGTCTTGAGCAGGAACCAGGGATGTTTGCGATAGACAATATCGTCGCTTGCCTGCGCCGGCTGCTTGCCTTTCTTGGCCTCGCGTTCCAGAAGAATCTTGTCGCGTGTATGTTTTGGCAAAAGGCGCAGCCAGGCCATGTAAATGGCTTCCGGCCGCGAGCGTAACCAACGCCAAAAGCGGCGCCAGGGGGTGGTGAGCCGATGCCAGAAGCTCTGCCAGCCGCTGAGTTCCTTTTGCACCGTCATGTCCTGAGGCAATACCCGCTCTGGGATAGCTGGGATGAGCCTCATTTTCAAGCGGGCCAGGATCTTGTTGCGCAGGTTTTCACGTTGTTCTGCTGCCTCCCCTGCGCGCGCTGTTCCCTGAAGGCGGCGAATAGTGCCCTCCACTGTCTCTGGATTGGGAATCATGTCAAACGAGATTGACCCCATGCCGGCTGTGGTGATATCGAGCAGCGCGTAGTTGAACAGCTTGCCGAAGATGCTGGCCCGGCTGGTGACATCCTGAATGCGCTCCAGCGGCGCCGTTTGTTGGTTTTCGTAGACAAGCAGCACGCGTGATTGGCTCAGGACCCGCTTGTTGGTGATGATGTAGTAGTCGTTGAGGTAGTCAACAACAAACCAAAGCAGCGGCAGCCCCAGCATCAGTATACTCACCAGCGCATAGCTGACCGGCGTCAACAGGCTCTGTCCCAGTGCGGTGTCCAAGGCGACGATAATGGCATAGATGATGTAGACGACAACAAATACGGCCGCTATTCGCAGGATCAGCCACAGCGGATGTTTGCGTTTGAACAGAATGATATCTTCGTCGTCTCCCTGCCACGCGTATTTCTTCTGGACCTTGGGCTTCTCGCTGATTTCCAGCCAAAGCCTGGTGTGCTGCCAGAGATCGCGATTCGATTCCAGTAAAAACGAGACATCATCGTGCTGCAGCGTGAACCAGTCGGTGCCGTCCAATGGTTCTCCATCAGGCCCCTTGTCCACCATGGAGCGCATGGTTGCGTCGTGCCGGTCGCCGCGCAACAGCGCGTTGATGCCGTAGTAATCTTTGACTCCGATGCGGCTGTAATGGCGAGGACGCTCGCGCCCAGAGTCATCGGTCGCCCGTACCAAAGCAGCGCCGGCAGCAAGGACGTAAAGCTTAGACCCAATCTGACCCTGCCGCGTCACGTCCAGGTTGGACGGTACATGTTCCCAGCCGGTGACAGTTTCCAGTGCAGACCAATGGGCGCCGGTCAAATCTGCGAAAAGCGGTTCTTCGCCCAGCGCTGTCTTCAAGCGGGCGATAATAGCGGGCCGGTTGCGCAGCATGTGGTGGACATCGGCGAATCGCTGTTCCAGTTGCTCGATGTAGGTGGCGGCGATGCGGATCAGGCTCACCTTGGTGGCAGCCTCAGCGGTTACGCTCAACTGGTGCGGGATGCTCACCAGGCCGCCCACGAAGTAGTTGCCGGCCGTCAGCAGATGAGGCAAGCTATTGAACCCTTGTTGCTGAACGACCTCTGGCGTTGCCGGGGTGGCGATCAAGCGCCCGCCCCCGCTCATTTCCGTCTGCATCTGGTCGCTGATGCGCACCTGGCCCCAGTCTATCAGATAGAGCACACCCTCGGCCTGATCAGCGGTGCAGATCGTCTGACCCGCCTCGAAGGAGATTTCGTTGGCTGTCACCGAAAGGCGCTCGATCTGGTCGTCGTCCAGTGAGCGCAGCAGGGGGAGGGCCTGCAGGCGAGCCGCTGTGTTGGTGTAGAAAATAGCCCACAGCCCGGGGTGTTTGACCAACAGGTCGCTGAGCATGGCAGCGCTGACGCGCAGCAGGATCGAGTCCACCTGCGCCTCAGCCGAGCTGGCATAGCTGGCTCCCCGAAATAGCGCCTGCTGAGTGAAGAATTCGCCCGGCGGCAGCGTGCGATGCCACCATTCGGCGCCCTGAGCGCTGGAAACCGACTGCCGTACCTGGCCCGAATAGATCAAATAGGCGTCATCGGCCTGGTAACTGGTGTCAAACACGTATTTGTGGGCTGCAACGGGCATGATCTCGATCGCCTGCGCCAGCCGTTCGATTTCCTCTGAAGGCCACGTACCCAGGCGCGGCCGCTGCTTGAGAAACTCGTAAATCTCCTCCCGGCTGATGGACACTTGTGCGGTCAAGATGATCTGCTCCTCTTGATCTCGGTTACGCTACAGCTCAAATGGTCATTCGGAACGATGCTGCTACACACCGGGCATGCCCCGCAACGAAGTGCGTATGCTGGTAAAGAATTATGCATATCAGGCAAGCCTTGTCAACCACAAGGCAGCGGCGCCAGCAGTTCCCAATAGGGCGCGCAGTCGAGGCTAACGTACAACATTCACGCAAAATTGGCGCAGTGCGTCACCGAATGGTATAATCGCGCCTACTCGATTCAAATCCCGTTTGGACAAACCGCAGAAAGATCACAAGGAGGTGACACCTTGAATTTTGTCGTATGCGTAAAGCAGACACCTGACACGGCCGAGCTGCCCAAGATCAGCGCAGCAGAGGCTGTCAGCGGCGACATCAAGGCGACACTCGTGCTCAACCCCTGGGACGAGTTCGCTGTTGAAGAGGGCTTGTTGCTGGAAGATCGCTTTGGCGGCGACGTGACCGTGGTAACCGTGGGGCCCGAGAAGGCGACAGAGGCTCTGAAGGATGCCATCGCACGCGGCGTGAAGAGCGCTGTCTTACTGGACGACCCGGCCTTCGCTGGCTCCGACGCATGGGGCACCGCTGCAATTTTGGCCGCCGCCATCAAAAAGAACGGCCCAGCCGATGTTATTCTGACCGGCAAGATGTCGGTCGATGGCAACAGCGGCTTGGTGGCTCCGGGCCTGGCTCGCAAGTTGGGCGCTACCCTGCTGACCCAGGTGACCAAGATTGTCGATATCTCCGGCGGCAAGATCACCGTGGAGCGCCAGCTCGAAGAGGGACGTGAGACTATCAGCGCCAGCCTGCCGGCCGTGGTTTCGGTCAGCAAGGAGATCAACGAGCCTCGCTACCCCAGCTTCATGGGCATCCGTAAGGCTGCCAAGGCATCCATCCCTGCCTGGAAGCTGGCCGATTTGGGCATTAGCGCCGCTGACGTGGGCGCAGGGGCCGCCAAAACCAACTGGACCGATGTTCGCAAGCCGCCAGCACGCTCCTCGCAGGTTGTGATGGTCAAGGAAGCGACCGTCAATGCTACCGCCGCCAAGCTGGCCGACCTGTTGATGGCCGAGAAGGTCATCTAGGGAAGGAGACCAAGATGAGTATATTAGTCTATATTGAACAGTTTGACGGCAAGGCAGCGCCGGTTTCCTGGGAAGTTCTGGGCAAGGCGCGCGAGTTGGCTGACCAGATGAGTGGTAAGCTCGCTGCCGTGGTGATTGGCAACGACATCGAGGCTGTTGCCAAGGAAGCGGTCAGCTATGGCGCTGACGCGGTGCATCTGGTCGAGGATGCTTCTCTGGCCGCCTTTCGCATTGATCCCTACGCAGCCGTGGTCGAGGATTTGGTCAAGGCCCACAGCCCCAAGATCGTGCTTTTCCCTGCCACGGTGCGCGGCCGTGATCTGTCGGCCGTGGTGGCCTGCGACATGAATGCCGGCCTGGCGGCCGACTGCAGCGACCTCAGTCTGACCAACGGCGGACTGGCTGCTGTGCGCCCTGTCTTCTCAGGCAATCTGCTGACCACTGTCCTTTTCAACGGTCCATTGGCTGTGGCCAGTGTGCGGGCGCGCTCTTTCCCGCCCCCTGAGGCGAACCCTGGTCGGGCGGGCGAGATCCTCAAGTCTGGGCCTGTGGCCCCCACCAGCGGCATGCGTGAGGAGATCAAGAGCTTCGAGGTCAGCACTACCGGCGAGGTCAGCCTGACCGACGCCAAGATTATCGTCAGCGGCGGTCGCGGTGTGGCCAAAGACCCTGAACTGGGCTTCAAGCTGGTCAAGGAACTGGCCGACACCCTGGGCGGCGCAATGGGCGCCAGCCGCGCGGCCGTAGATGCGGGCTACATTCCCTACAAGCATCAGGTGGGCCAGACCGGCAAGGTTGTGCGGCCTGATCTGTACATCGCCAACGGCATCAGTGGGGCGATCCAGCACCTGGCTGGCATGGGCAACGCCAAGATCATCGTCGCCATCAACAAGGACGCCGAGGCGCCGATCTTCAGCGTGGCCAACTACGGCGTCGTCGGTGACTTGTATGAGGTCGTGCCTGCGCTGACGGCTGAGTTCAGGAAGCGCCTGGGGTAAGGCGTAACCCATAACCCGAAACCGAAAGGGCATGGCTTAAGTCATGCCCTTTTTGTGTTGGCGGGTGCTATACAACATTGCCACATATGTTGTTGCCCTGAGCCGCTTTTCCGTTTTCAGGTGCATTGACAAATCCGAAACACAGGTGTAAGATCAAGTTGGGTCTTCACAAAATAGAGTCTTGAATTGTCCTGTGAGTTGGGTTGGGTCTTTCCGGGAGGTAGACCATGAAAACCAAAATGATTGTTCTGCTGAGTCTTGTGTTCGTGCTTCTGCTGGCAGCCCCCGTTTCCGCGGCCCCCCCTGTTGTCTATACCGGTGAAATAGACGAGACATTTCGTGTCGAGTTTGAAAACGGTGCTGGGCCATGCCCGGACTTCGATGTCTACGATCACAACGTAGGCACCTGGAGATTCACCGAGTACTACGACAACAATGGGGTGTTGCTCAAGACGATCCTACATGTGAATGGGACTGACAATCTGACCAATCCTCTTAATCCTGGTGTAGTGCTGAGCGGCCACTATGCTGGCACCGAGATTTACAATGTGCGTACCGGCGAGTGGATGGCGCCGGGCACATTCTGGTCAATCACTGCCCCTGGCTATGGAACAGTATTCAAAGAAGCCGGCTTGTACAAGACAGCGAATGGCCGGTTGGTGGGCATACACACCTCGTACGATCCTGCGAAAATGGAGGTGCTGTGCGCTCTGTTGCGTGCTAACTGATTCAAGCTAGTGCGAAGACCCATGCGCCGAGGTGTTGATGTTGCCTCGGCGCATCTTTTTTGCCTTGCGTCGAGTCTGCATGTAACGAGCTTCGGTGACCCTGACTTTGCGCGCTTGCAACCTTGACACGAGAGACTCGATTCCAAAATCACCTCATATCCTGGTGCAGGAGTCCAACTGCTATGTCTGACAATCTTTCTTCTCTGGTCAACGACTTGCGCCGTGCGGGCGTGGGCGACGTGCGCTTCGACCGCTCCTACCGTGTCCTCTACAGCACCGACGCCAGCATCTACCAGATCGAGCCCATCGGCGTGGTGATCCCGCGCAGCGTGGAGGAGGTCATCGCCACGGTGACGGTGTGCGGCCAACAGGGCGCTCCGGTGTTGCCGAGGGGCGCAGGCACCAGCCTGGCCGGCCAGTCCGTGGGGCGCGCCGTGGTGGTGGACACCACCCGCCATCTGGACAGCATCGTCGAGATCAACGCGGAGGAGCGCACCGTGCGTTGCCAGCCGGGCGTGGTGCTGGACAACCTGAACGCGGCCCTGCGGCCGCACGGCCTGATGGTGGGTCCTGATCCGGCCAGCGGCAATCGGGCCACCGTGGGCGGCACGGTGGGCAACAACGGCACCGGCGCGCACTCGATCCTCTACGGCATGATCGCCGACAATGTGCTGGCGGTCGAGGCCGTGCTGGCTGATGGCCGCGTCGTGTGCTTCGATGAGAGTTTCTTCCAGCGGCCGCCGGCCGGCGCAGCCTCGTTGGCGGCTGAACTGCAGGGCATTCTGGATCGCCAGGGCGACGCTATCCGCCGCGACTTTCCCCGCCACTGGCGTCGCGCCAGCGGCTACAACCTGGACAAACTGCTAGCCCCACCTGCTGTGGCCGGTCTCCGACCGAGCCACCTTGATGCTGTGGCCGGTCTCCGACCGAGCCACCTTGATGCTCTGGCCGGTCTCCGACCGAGCCAGCCGAACCCCGCCCAGCTCATCGCTGGCTCCGAGGGCACGCTGGCCTTCATGACCGAGATCACGCTGCGCGCCGTGCCGCGGCCGGCCCACACCGCGCTGGCCATGGTTCATTTCGACGATCTGGTGACGGCGGCCGAGGCCACGCCGCTGCTGCTTGCGCTCAAGCCCTCGGCCGTTGAGCTGATGGACAAGCTGCTGCTGGACCTGTGCCGCCAGCAGCCAGCCTATCGCCAGCGTCTGACTTTCGTGGAGGGGGATCCGGCCTGCGTGCTGGCGGTGGAGTTCTATGTCGAGAGCGAGGCCGAGGGCGCAGCCCGGCTGGAGACCTTGCGTGTCCATCTGGCTGCCCAAGGTCTGCGGGGCGCGGTGACGCCGCTGTTGGACCCGGCGGCGCAGGCCAACGCCTGGGCGGTGCGCAAAGCGGGACTAACCTTGCTGCTGGGCCGCCGGGGCGACATCAAGCCGGCCGGCTTCATGGAGGACGTGGCCGTGCCGGTGGAACACCTGCCGGCCTACGTGCGCAGCGTGCAGCGCATGATGGCTGGGCACGGCAAGCAGGCCGCCTACTACGCCCACGCCAGCGCCGGCTGCCTGCACATCCGCCCCCTCCTCAACCTCAAGACGGCTGCGGACATCGCGGTGATGGACGCCATGCAGGCCGAGCTGCTCGCTCTGATCCGGCCGCTGGGCGGGGTGCTCAGCGGCGAGCATGGCGACGGCCTCAAGCTGACCCACCTCAACCGGGCGCTGTTTGGCGAGGAGGTGACGCGCGCCTTCGCCGAGACCAAGCTGGCTTTCGATCCGGGCAACATCTTCAACCCGGGAAAGAAGGTGACGGAGGAAGTGTTGGCGGCGGTGCGGGAGCAGAGGGAACTGGAGGAACTGGACGGCGCACACAAGACCGATCCATCGTTGTTGCGCTATGGACCGTCTTACCGGACAGTGGAGTTGCGGACGCTGTTCGATTGGTCGGTGGACGGCAGCATGGCGGGGGCGGTGGAGATGTGCAACGGGTCAGGCGATTGCCGCAAGGCCAGCGGGGTGATGTGCCCTTCGTTCCAGGCCACGCGCGAGGAGGAGCACAGCACGCGCGGCCGGGCCAACCTGCTGCGCGCCGCCCTTGCCGGTCAGATCGCCCTCCCATCCGCTCGGGCTGGCCTCCCGACCGAGCCCGCCTGGGCCGACGTGTACGCTGCCCTCGACCTGTGTCTGGGCTGCAAAGCGTGCAAGACCGAG
>JAAEKA010000169.1 GCA_014155705.1 Anaerolineae bacterium clx_CAG2
GCATAAGGACGAATACTGGATCGTCGGCGTGACCGTCACCACCATCTGGGAGACGGCCTGGGCGCTGCGGGGCTACCAGCGGGCGCTGGAGGACCTGGCGCTCAATCCGGAACTGATCGACCGCATCCTGGAAATTCCTTACCGCTATCACCTGGCCGCTGCCACGAAGCTGGTCGAACTGGGCGTGGACATGATCTGGTTGGGTGACGATGTGGGCGCGCAGCAGCGCATGCTGATCTCGCCGGCCATGTGGCGGCGCATGCTCAAGCCGCGTATGGCCGAATTGATCGGCACGCTCAAGGCCATTAATCCGACTCTCAAGGTCGCCTACCACTCCGACGGCAACATCTGGCCCATCATCCCCGACCTGATCGAGATCGGCCTGGACGTGCTCAACCCGATCCAGCCCTTGTCTATGGACCCGGCTGAGGTCGGGCGGGCCTTCGGCGACCGGCTTTGCTTCTGGGGTTCCATCGACGAGCAGCACACCCTGCCCTACGGCACGCCGGCCGAGGTCGGGGCCGAGGTGCGACTACGATTGGACACCTTAGGCAAGAACGGCGGTCTGATCCTTGGTCCCACCCACCACGTACAGCTCGACACGCCGCTGGAGAATTTCTGGGCGATGGTCAACGCCATTCGAACGATAAGATATGAACGCTGAATCCGGAGTCCGGATTCAGCGTTCATTGTTTTTCGAGATCAACCGAGCGCAGCTTGTGCAACCCGTAGCTTCACACCACACGCTGGAACTGGAGAATAAGCCAGATTTTGAGCAGGCGATGCAACGCGTCGAGGCCTGGTTTGCTGGCGAGATGCTCGACCGTCCG
>JAAEKA010000017.1 GCA_014155705.1 Anaerolineae bacterium clx_CAG2
ACGCCCTAACGATTTTCACGCCAACAGGCTTGGTGTATTGTTTACATTCTATGCGCAGTTGTTCTAACACGCCTACGCCTTTTTTGTTGGCTATAACATCACGCCCACCGTCCCCTTGCGCAGCCGTAATCGCGCCAGCGTTCGACCGCGCCGGACAGCCTGTGCAAGCCGAAGTTACCGCCGTGCTGGGGAGAGACTACCCTGGCCAGCAACTGGGAGTACGCATATGCTTTGTTGTACCGGAAGGCGCGCCCGTTGGTCTGCCCAGTTTCGATGAAATCGAGCGCAAGTTCGATGTATAGGTGGACGAATGACCAGCTACAAACCCACACTTGAGCAAGAAGCCGTAATTCATCATCCGCGCGGAAAGCATGCCCGTGTTTTGGCAGTAGCTGGTTCTGGCAAGACCACGACTATGGTGCATCGAGTCGAACAGTTGGTACTGCGACAGAACGTCAACCCGAATTCGATACAGGTACTGATGTTCAATCGACTTGCCAGAAAGCAGTTTAGTGAAAAACTGACCGAGATAGGCATCCCACAGGAATTTCAGCCGCCGGTTCACACTTTCCACTCGTTCGCATATCAGGTCATCGGCGATGCAGTCACCTCAGGTCTGTTACCTGGGCTTATGGATGTCTGGGTGGATGATAAGTCCGAGTTGGTGCGGCAATATATCCATAGAGCGGTAAGAAATCTTCTTGATCGGGGAGCCATCTTCGGCGAACCTGATATAGATGCAGTGATGGAGGCAATTCAGTTGTGGAAGAGCTCCCTCATTCCTCCGTTGCCCGACCGGGCCGGTTATCGAGGAAACAACGATATCCCGAAAGTCTACGAAGAATTCGAGAAGCTACGGGTTACAAGAAACGGCCTCACTTATGATGACTTTGTGCCTCTGGCAATCGGTATACTTGAGCAAGAGGAGCCTGCCCGAAGACGTTGGTGTGGGTCACTGGATTACGTGATAGTTGACGAGTATCAGGATGTGAACTACGGTCAACAGCGGCTAGTTGAGCTATTGGCGGGCAAGCGTGCTGATGTAATGGTGGTCGGTGACGACGACCAGACGATCTATGAATGGCGAGGCGCGCGGCCAAACTACATCCTGAGTGAGTTTGAGAGGGTGTTTGACAACCAACCACATGTAAGTTACACGCTGTCACGTTCGTTTCGTTTTGGGCCTGTTATCGCTCAATGTGCGCACAATGTGATAGCTTTCAACCGCAACAGACTACCGAAATCTCTGGTGGCTCACAATGCAGGCAAAGCGGCTGCCGTTCGGTTGACGATCAATGACTCCGAGCAATCAACGGACGCTAACAAAGAACTTGCGCAAATGGTCGTGGCGCTCGTTCGCGAGATAGGCGATCCCAGGTCAATCATTGTTCTTGGGCGCATGTTTGCTCAGCTCGCCGGACTGGAGGCGGAGTTCCTAGCCAGGCGAATTCCTTATCGTGTGTTGGGTCGCGCTCCGTTTTTCGAGCGACGCGAGATTTGTGTTTTGCTGGACTATCTACGTGTTGCCGCTGACCTCGACCAACCGATGTCTCAACGTATGGCGAGTTCCTTGCTGTCCATCGCAAATGTGCCAAATCGCAAGCTCAACAAAGAGATGCTCAGAAAGGGGACAGAGACGGGGATAAACCACCACATGTCTGCCCGCCAAGTACTGCGTTGGCTGATCGAGGATGTCGCCACCACACTCAGCAGGCCGCAGCGCGAACAAGCTCGAATGCTCAAGGACGTGATTGACAGACTCAACGAACGAATGACGACAGAGCAGCACTTGTTGGCCGGGGACTTACTCTTGTGGTTGGTCGAGCTATTGGACTTGCCCAAACACTATGATAACTATTATGGCCAAGGGGAACACTCCGAGGAACGGAAAAAGACGGTGAGGTTCTTCTGTGGGTTTGCGTTCGATACTGGGTTGCAGGCTGTACAGTTTCTGCACTATGTTGAAAAGCTCGACACCACATTAGGCCAGCCGGAAGATAAGCAGATTGTGATGACGACAGTCTTT
>JAAEKA010000170.1 GCA_014155705.1 Anaerolineae bacterium clx_CAG2
CGTTAGGTTGTCCGCGCCGCTGATGTTAGCCGCGGCTGCAGGCGCCCGCCCTTGCAGCTCGGCCGCCACCTGCTGGCCCTTCTCCATCTGCCGCGAGCCGATGATCACCCTGTGGCCTGCCGCCGCCCAGCGCAGCCCCAGTCCGCTGCCTTCAGGGCCGGTGCCGCCGAGGATTGCGATTTTCATGGTGTGCTCCCGGTAGCGTGGTCGATTGGAGAATTGCTAGATTGGTCAAGCTGTGCGCGTCCACCAATCTACCAGTTAACCAATTTACCACGCCACCAAACTACAGCAGCCCAACCCGCGCGTTGAACGCATCGATCAGGCTGTCGATTTCGTCGACTTTCTCCGGGATGCTGGTCCAGTAGCTATCGTCGTACCACTGGGCCTGGATTTCTTCGTAGCTGCGGCCTTGCTGCTCGACCCAGGTATAGTACTTCAAGTTGTGGACGCGCTTGCGGTCCTGATAGGAGAGTTCCAGCAGATTGTCGGTGCTTTCGCCCAGCAGGTAACGGTTGTAGGCCACGGCGGCCTCGACCTGGCCGAAGGCGCCCTCGGCCTCCTCCAACTCGCGCAAGCGGCTGCGGTAGAGGTCCATGGAGTCGGTTGCCAGGGTTGCGACCACATCGTTTTCAGTCAGCTCATAGTACTTGGCGAACTTGATGGCCGACAGCACGTTGGCGATACCGGAGATGCCCAGCAGCGGCAGGTGGCAGACCAGCTCTGTGGGTACGCCCTGCTGCACCAGGTACTCGGAGCCGGCCGGCTCGTTGAACAGCCGGATCAGCGCCATGGTCGCCGCGTCGTCGATGGCCACCACCATGTCGGTGTTCTTGAC
>JAAEKA010000171.1 GCA_014155705.1 Anaerolineae bacterium clx_CAG2
CGCGGCGCAGGAAGGCATGGAAGTTGACGACGACGATCTTGGCCTGGTGCAGTTGCGGCATCAGGTCGGCGGGGACGATGTCGCGCTGCTTATAATAATTCTGCGGGTCGCTGGGGAGCAAGACCCGCAGCCGGTCGCGGATGGTGATGCCGGGGGCGACCAGCAGGAAGGCGTCGGAGAAGCGGCTGTCCTGGCGGTTGGCCAGCTTGTTGAGGGTGTGCCAGGCGATCAGCATAGCCATGACCACGGTCTTGCCCGCGCCGGTGGCCATCTTGAAGGCCAGGCGGTAGAGGCCGGGGTTAGCCAGGGCGTTGTCCTCGCGCAGCCGGTTCTCGATCCAGGCGTCGCCGTGCTTGCCGGCCACCTCGCTGATGTAGATGGCGGTCTCCAGCGCCTCGATCTGGCAGAAGAAGAGCCGCAGGTCGCGCTGCGGATCGGTCCAGTACTCCAACAGGCGGCGGGTGGTCGGTGTGATCCCCACATGCCCGCCGCGTCGCCATATGGTCACACGGGACCGCACGCGGTTGATGAACTCGTTTTCCTGGATGCGGTCTTCGGTCCAGATGTCGAGCGCGAGCTGCTTCCCCTTCTTCTTGGGCTGGGCGATGGGCACAAAATACTCGCTGCGCCGCCGGCCCGCGACGATCTCGTCGCTGATCCCTTCCTCGGTAAAGCGAAAATGCCGGCGAGGCTCCTCGAACGGCGAGTTGATGACGGGGTTTTCAATGACGACGGATGCCATGGGCGACGCCCCTCGCTGTGGCGTGCTGCGCCAGCGCCTGGCAGCGCAACACCGGGCGAAAAACAACAACAGAGCACTGCTGGCCAAACGGTTTGCCCGTATAGCCCCTACGGACGCATGAATTATAGCCCAAGAGTGGCGAGATCGCAATTGTCCCCATGCTGTCTTCGCACGTGCAGCACGGCGCGCCTGTCATTGCTGCACGCCGTGCAGATTGCAGCGCAAACGCAAAAAGAGCGGACCGGAGAAACTCCGATCCGCTCTTTTCTGTTGATGCGCGCTCTTACTGCTGCAAGCTGCGGATGTAGGCGATGATGTCCATGATCTGGGCATCGGTCAGCGCCGGATTGCCGCCCTTGGGGGGCATATCCACGCCGACGGTGTTGAGGGGGTCGCTGGCCGGCCGACCGACCTTGATAAAGGCCAGCATTTGTTCGTCGGTCTGGCTGGCAATGAACTCACTGCTGGTCATGTCCTTGCCGAGGCCCTCGATGCCTTTCCCTTCAGGGCCATGGCAGCCGGCGCAGGTGGCGAAGTTCTCCTTGCCCTTGGCGGGATCGCCCATGGACACGGGCTGGGCGGCCGGCTCTTGCGCCGCCGGTTGGGCGGCCGGCTCGGCAGCCGGCGCAGGCTCGCTGCCGCCTCCGCCGCCCGCGGCGAGGATCGACAGCACGACGAGGAAACTGAGGATCAGAAACGTCTTCTTCATGGTGGCACTTCTCCTTGAATCGCGGGATTTCTGGGCTGGCACGGTCGGAGACCGGCCAGAGCGTAATGCAAAGTTGGGCTGGCACGGTCGGAGACCGGCCAGAGCGTAATGCTGGGCTGGCTCGGTCGGAGACCGGCCAGAGCATTGTAGGCTGTGTGCGGTTAGCGGACGTCGTACTCGAATACCACCTCCCCTAACACACTGTCGCCGTCTTTTACGACGACAAGGACGGTCCACGGGCCGCCCATGCTGAAGTTGATCTTGCCCAGGTAGCGCCCGTCGCCCTGCGCAACGGGATTCTCATTGCCGGGCGAGCCATGCCCCATGGTCGGCATCTCCGGTGTGATCTCCAGCACGAGGTCGTCCAGGGTCGGCCACTCGAACATGCCGCGCTTCTGCATGATGTAGACCTCGAAGGGCTGGCGGCCCACGCGCGGCTCCTGCGGCTCGACCACCGACAGGAAGATCTTCATCTCCTCCGGCCCGACGAAGGAGTTGTGCAGCTTGGACGGCGCCACATCCACCGGAAAGGGAACGGACCCGCTGGCGCCGGCCACCGTGTCGGTGAAGGCGGCGGTTACCTGCCAATGGCCCAAGTCCGGCCCGCCGGGCATGGAGAAGATCAGCGCGCCATCGTAGACGCCAGGCGCTGTCTGCGCCGGTCCTTGCACGCCCGAGCCGTGATGGCGGCCATCCACCATATCCATGAAGGGGCTCAGCGTCACCTGCGCGTCGGCCACTGGCTGGCCATCCGGGCCGGTCAGTTTCAGCGAGACCCGATTGTAGCCGGCGTGCAGCGGCGCAGCGCTCAGCAGTTGGACCTGGTAGCCATCGACCGCAGCCTCGCCCTGGACGAGCGGCTCTGCTGCTTGGGGCTGGGCCGAACCGGCCAGGCTGGCGCCGACGGCGGTGGCCAGGCTGGCATCGACCATCAGGGTGCCGGCCTTGTGCCGCTCGACCAGGCCATCCCAGTCGAACACTTCGCCGTCCAACTCCTCGGCCAAGCGTTGCGCAGGCCCCAGGGTGGCAAAGGCGGCCGTGCCCTGGGCCATGGGGGTTTTCAGGGCATTGCTGAACAGGTAAATGGCCTTTTGCCCGTCCAGCCATTCCTTGGTGTCGTAGTCATGCACCCACCAGGCCGCCACCTGATGCTCCGGGTGCTTGTCGGCATAGATCAGCATGTCGCCGATGTCGTCGAACAAGGCGTTCTCGTAGCGGCCGGGGCTGACCTCGTAGGTGTAGGCCGCGGCGAAGCGCGGGTCGCTGATGATCATGACGCACTCGACGC
>JAAEKA010000172.1 GCA_014155705.1 Anaerolineae bacterium clx_CAG2
CTTGGAAAAGTACTGTTCTGAGGGTCAAGATTGACCCTTAGCTTAACCATAACCGAGTAGAACTGGCCCATTATTGTTTGCGCCGAGTAGAAACGGCCTGTTACTGCGCAAAAATAAGGTGACAGTCCTGCTGGTCAGGCCGACTTACCGCACGAGCATACTCAGGACTGTCAGTCCTACCCACGACGATGAGAGACCATGCGACGATTCGAAGGTAAAGTTGCTATTGTGACCGGCGCCAGCCGCGGTATCGGCCGCGGCATCGCCCTGCGTTTGGCCGGCGAAGGGGCCAAGGTGGTGATCAATCACCGCGGCAGCGTTGAAGGCGCCGAAGCGGTGGCCGAGCTGATCCGAGACAACGGCGGCGAGGCGCTGGTGGTCCAGGCCGATGTCAGCCAGTTCGACGAGGCCCAGCGCCTGGTGCAAGAGACGTTGACCGCCTTCGGCCAGGTGGACGTGTTGGTCAATAACGCGGGCACTACGCGCGACACCCTGATCATGCTGATGAAGGAAGCGCAGTGGGACACGGTGATCGACACTAACCTGAAGAGTGTCTTCAACTGCTGCAAGGCCGTGGCGCGGCCGATGGTCAAGCGCAAGGGCGGCCGGATCGTCACTATCAGCAGCGTGTCAGGTCTGGCTGGCCAGGCGGGCCAGACCAACTATGCAGCCAGCAAGGCGGCGGTGATCGGCTTCAGCAAGTCGCTGGCCAAAGAATTGGGCAGCCGCAACATCACCGTCAACGTGGTGGCGCCTGGCTTCGTGCCCACAGCCCTGACCGAGGGCCTGCTGGCCGAGGGCGACAACACCCAACGCGCCGTTGATGCCACCCCCCTGGGCCGTCTGGGCACGCCCGAAGACGTGGCTGCGGCCGTGGCCTTCCTGGCCTCCGACGAGGCCAGCTTCATCACCGGCCAGGTGTTGAGCGTGGACGGCGGCCTTGTGATGCAGTAGCCTGTGACCAGGTATCGGTCATCAATGGTACCGGTCACCTCCCCCTGAGAACGACATGGACGAACAATACGAACTGCCCCCTGGCGCGGTGACGATTGCACCTGGCGTGCTGACCACCATCGTGCGCATGACGACCCTGGCCCAGCCGGGCGTGCTGCGCTTAGCCCCGCGCATGCCGCCCAGCTTGCCGCGCCTGCGTGGCAAGGGCGCCCAGGCTGAAGGTCTGCGCGTCGAGATATCCGACGACGACGCTGTGACGGTGGACGTCCACGTCATCGCCGATCCCAGCGCGAGTCTCACCGACCTGGGCAAGGTCTTGCAGACACAGATCGCCCGCGCTCTGGAGGACATGGTGGGTATGGAGGTCCGCTCGGTCAATGTCTTCATCGACGAGATCGAGTTCGAGTCCGGCGGCAAAGGCTCCTTATGAAACTGCGACGCAAGGCCCGCATGGCCGTCCTGCAAGCGCTCTACGAGGTGGACGTAGCCGACCATCTGCCGGGCGATGCGCTGGATTCGCGCCTGGCTGAGCAGCAGTTGCCGCCAGCCGTCAATGCCTTTGCCCGCCGGTTGATGGCCGGCGTGCTGGCCCACCGTCATCGCCTCAACACGTTGATCGCACAGCACGCGCCGGAGTGGCCGCTGGACCAGATGGCGGTGGTGGATCGCAACATCCTGCGCATCGCAATCTTCGAGCTTAGCGACGCCGAGGTGGACACCCCCTCCAAGGTGGCGATCAACGAGGCCGTCGAGATGGCCAAGGTCTTTGGCAGCGACAGCAGTCCGCGTTTCGTCAACGGCGTGCTAGGCGCGCTGCTGACCGCAACACCCCAACCGTCGCTGGGCGACGATCTGCCGCCTGAGGGCTACGGGGGCCTGACGCCTGTGACAGCGGCGGCCGGGATTGTAGCAGCATGAACTTTCTGGGCATCGGCACCGGCGAGCTGCTGTTGATCCTGCTGATCGTGCTGTTGGTGATGGGACCGGAGCGCCTGCCGCAGTTGGTCCGCCAATGGGCCAAGGTCGTTAAAACCCTCTCCCAGTTTACCCGCACCTGGCAGCAATTCAACACCGAGCTCAATCGGCAACTGACCCTGGAAGAGCTAGCCGGCAAACAGCCCCGACCCGCGGCCAAGCCTGCGCCCATTCCCTCGCCGCCTACACCCGAACCCGAAGCTGCCGACAATTCCATTGCCCCGCCTGATCTGGCCCGTCAGGCTGCGTCAGACGTCGCCAGCCCGCCAACGCCTATAGACTCGGACCT
>JAAEKA010000173.1 GCA_014155705.1 Anaerolineae bacterium clx_CAG2
CCGCGTTCTCGATGCGCCGGTCGGGCGGCGCATCTTTGGCCTGCGCGAGCTGGTCCAGGCGATAGCCGACGGCGGCCTCGGCCTGGCGGTGCCAGTCCAGCTCCACCGTGGTCATCACCCGCCGCCCACCCTGGCTGACCCGTTCAGCGCCCAGCAGCCGCTCCAACTGCGTCTCGACATAGCTGACGAAGTGCGGCGCCTCGATGGGGAAGGGCGTGGCGGCGAACTGCAAGCGCTCGGCCAGGGCCAGCTCGGCCTCGCTGCGGGGTATGTAGCCGTGCAGCACCATGGCGGCCAAGACATTGGACTGGCGCCAGCGGGCCGACTCCAGGTTGTAGATGGGGTTATAGACCTCGGGGTTCTGCACCAGCCCGGCCAGCAGACTACACTCGGCCAGATCCAGATCACGCGCTGACTTGCCAAAGTAGCCGTGGGCCGCGGCCTCCAGGCCATAGGCAAAATTGCCGTAGTAGACCTGGCTGAGGTACATGGCCAGCACCTCTTGCTTACTGTAGCGCAGCTCGATCAACAGCGCCAACCAGGCCTCGCGCAGCTTGCGGCGCAGCGACTGCTCGTAGCGCTCCTCGGCCGTCATCAATGTGGTGCGAGCCAGTTGCTGGGTGATGGTGGATGCGCCGGAGACGACCACGCCGCTGCGCAGATTCTGTACGGCGGCGCGGCCGATGGCCAGCGGATCGATGCCAGGGTGCTGGAAGAAGCGGCTGTCCTCGACGGCGACCGTGGCCTGCCAGCAGGCGGCCGGGATCTGCTCGAAATGGAGCGCGCGCTGCTTGCCCTGATCGCCGATGGCCTCGAACAGCAGTTGGCCGTGGCGGTCATAGAGCAGCGTGCTGGGGCGGGCGGCAGCCAGGTTGGCGCGCGTCGGCGCGGGCAAATCGCCTACCAGCCAATAGCCGAAGGCCAGCAGGGCCAATAACCCAACCGCCAACATTAGCAGCGCGCGCCGCCGCCAAGACAAAGAAGACATGGAAGACACCGCCATATAACGAAAGTTGATAGCTTGTGCGAGATGACAACGGGACGATGGTTTCGCACGGCGATTACACGCCAGGAATCCCCAACTGGTTCAACGATAGCTTGTGACGGGTCCTCGGCCTCACAGGATTGGTGGCATCTCAGTTCCTAGGCTCAGGTAGGAGCCGATTCTATGTCACAAGGTCAGTGTGTTGACGCGGTCCATCGATCAAGAGCACCAGCTTGTTGATGACGTTACGGCCCAACAGGACCCTTTCTCCGTGCATATCTCCCACCACTTCAACGCCAGGAAGCATGTCCGCGCCGAGTTGAATGTCGACAAGATAGGTAACCACTGTGGTCGCCTCGCCCCAGTGACTGCGCAGACGCACCTCGTCCATCTCGGGAGCGCTAATTTGATCAAGCAGTGCTTGCGGAACCAGGGTGATGTCGGCGCCTGTATCGATCATCGCCTGTACGGGCCCTTGTGACTGGCTACTATCAGGTGCGCGCAGAGTGAGATCGAGACATGGAATTGGCGGGAAATAGTCGGCACAGTGGCCGAATCGATTACTCATTGCGGCCGCTCCACGTGCGGGCTGATCAGACGATACTCGCGCGGCGAGGTGGCGTTGGCAGGCGTGATCAGGATGGGAACATCACCGAAGCGCGCCCGTATGCGACGATACAATGTCAGACGGTCACGGTGGTGATCGACGACTTGGCGGTCGTGGACGGCCACGAAGTCGTCGCCATAACTACGCCGGACAGCAGACGGTAGATCTCGCCAAGCTTCAGCCTCGATGTGGATTTTGGCCCGCCGCCAGTCCTTGGCGGGAGTTGTCGAGCCGTTCCCGGTGTCTGGCTCCGAGTTGGTGGGCGGTTGAAGAAATGCCTGCAAGGCGATTTCGACCATTTCTGCCAGAGGCTGGTTACTCTGTTCGGCCGCCTGACGCAAAGTCGTGTACGTTGTTTCGCTAAGGCTCAGTTCAACGATTGGCATCAGTTGCTCCTACACTTACGATTGTAGGCGCATTATACTGCGCAAGACCCAGCTCTGCCAACCGCTGCTGACTCGGCGTACCCGTAGTCGAGTTCCAGCCGCGCGCAGCGAAGTACTCAGCCATCATCAGCGCCATGTCGGGCAGAACGCCCGCCGCGCCGCCGCTAGGGCGAGGTTCGGCAGCCAGCCGCTCCGGCAGCACATCGTCGGCCGCGGTCACGCCGTAGGCCGCGTTGATCAGCCGTTTCAGGTTGAAGATGCGTTCACCGGTCAGCATCACCTCCTCGGCCGACCAGCCCCAGCCTAACGCCTGGTTGACCAATTCGGCCAGCTCGGCTGGTCCGATCAAGCCCCGCTCGATAAACTTGCACAGCCCCAGGGGATTCCACACGCTCTGGAAATCCTGATAGCGTGCGGCCATGACGCCGCTGCCCTGGCTATCCAAGCGCGCCTGCCAGTGGTCTGCGCCCGGTCGAAAGACCACGCCCGGTATCTCGATGCCGTAGCCCTCGTAGTAGGTCATGGTCTCCATATGACAGGCGCCGCGGTTGGCGGTGGCGTAACCGGGTCCCATGCTGACGAAGGCGCGCGGGTCGTGGTAGGGCATCTCCAGTCCTTTGACGTGCATTGCCAGCCGTCGCGCGGCCGGCCCCAACCGGTCGGCCATGCTGCGCACACCTTCGGCCAGCAGGTCGCCCAAACCCTCACGCTGGCCAATCTTGTGGACGCAGGTCACGATGGCCCCGGCGTTGCCCCAGGTCAGATCCAGACCGTCCACGTCCTCTCGTGACAGCAGCCCCTGCTCAACCGCCTCCACAGCGAAGGCGATGCAAGCCGATGCGGAGATGGTGTCGATGCCGTAGTCGTTGCACAGCATGTTGACGTGGCAGATGCTGTCCAGATCGGCGTTGAGCAGCAGGCCGCCGAAGCCGCCCAGCGTCTCGTACTCTGGCCCATGGCCCTGTGTGCCGGCGTAGGGGCCGCGGTCGATCTGCACGGTCTTCCCGCAGCCGATGGGGCAGGCAAAGCAGAAGGTGTGTTTCTCGAAGATGGTCTCGGCGATGCGCTGGCCGCTGACCTGGAGCGCCTCGGGCCAGGAGCCGCCCTGCCAGTTGCCCAGCGGGAGGTCGCCGTACTTCTCGGCGTTGGGCACGCTGCCGGCCGTGCCTAACATGCTCAGACCGTAGGCGCCATCCTTGATCTGTGCGTTGCGGGCCTTGACCACGTCGCGAAAGCCGTTGGCGTCGAAGTAGTGGGGCCGCTCCTTGCCGCGCACGGCGATCGCTTTGAGGTTCTTGCTGCCCATGACTGCGCCGATGCCGGTGCGGCCGGCCGTGCGCGCGTGCCCGATGCCGCCCTGCATCACGCCCGCATAGCGCACCCGCCGCTCGCCAGCCAAACCGATGCACGCCACCCGCGCCTTAGGGTCGGTCTCGGCGCGCACCTGATCGAAGACGTGATAGTGGTTGTGGCCCCACAGGTGATCCGCAGCGCGCAACTCAATTCTCAATTGCTCGGGCCGGTCCCTCCGGGATGGTTCCCAATCTCCGACTGTGCCCGTCCCGTCGATCCACAGGTACACCGGCCGCTCCGCCCGCCCGGTGATCATCAGCCCATCGTAGCCGGCAAAGCGCAACTCCGCTCCCCAGTGGCCGCCCATGTTGCTCTCGCCCCAGATACCGGTCAGCGGCGAGCGTGCGCACCAGGCGCTGCGGCAGCCTGTCGGCGCGAAGGCGCCGCTCAGCAGGCCGTTGAAGATCAGCAGCGGGCTGGCGGGGTCGTCCCAGGCCAGGGCGGGGTCCAGCATGTCGTGGAAGAGCTTGGCGGCATAGCCGCTGCCCAGCAGGAAGCGGCGCACGTCCGCGTCGTCGATGGGCAGGGTGGCAACAGCCCCGGCAGCGAGGTCGATGTGCAGATACCGGCCGGCGTAGACCGTTGGCATAGCGCACTCCTTTGTGACGTGATGGTTAGGACGCCAGTATAGCGCAGGTTGGCCGCCTCGTCAACGAGGGCCTGATAGCAATGTTGAAACTTCCGATTTCCTGCGAGATTGGGTAAACTATGGGCATGGTCAAACAAACTCCTCTCGACCGCAACGAGTTCGTCGATCACGTCGCTGCCGCCACCCGCCAGGCCGGCTACGTCATCCAGAAGCGCGACGGCGTCGTGTTGACTCTGGAGATGCAGGGCCAGCCGATGCGCTGCGACCTGAAACAGCTCTACAGCGCCTACCAGCTTCAGCCCGACCGGCTGGGCGACATCATCGCCGCACACCTCGCTGCGCTGAGGCAGGCAGACAGGCCGCGCCCGCCGCTGTCCGAGAAACAGGCGCTGGAGTCCTTTCTGCCGCTGCTGAACCCGCGCGCCTGGCTGGATGCCGTGCGCCAACAAGGAGCTCAGCCGCCGGTTCACCGACCCTTTGTGGCTGGTCTGGTCATCACCTACGTCTTCGACCTACCTGACGCCCGCGCTTACATCCATCAGGCCATCTATGACGAGTTGCTCTCTGCGCCCGACGCCACGCCTGACGCAATCCACGAGATGGCGCTGGCTAATCTGCGCAAGCGCACCAGCCCGCGCGATTACAAGACCTTCGGTATGGGCGACCAAACCATCGTGGTCTGCGACAAGCGGGATGGCTTTGCAGCCACGCGCATCCTGCTGCCGGAGCTGATGGCGACCTGGGCCGAGCGCATCCCTGGACGCATGCTGCTGGGCGCGCCCAATCGCGACTTCCTGATCGCCTTCAGCGACCGCGACCCGGAGCAGGTGGCGGCCATGACCCAGCAGGTGCGCCGTGACGCCTTCCAGCGCGAGGGCGGACTGACCAGGGATCTGTTACTGTGGCATAAAGGACGGGTGGTGGAGCACCGGACGGTGCATTGAGGGGGGAAGTGGCAGACTGGCAGATGGGTAGAGTGGTAAACGGGGTGACGTTTGGAGCGTTTCAGGCGCCGTTGGGGCTGGAGGCCATATTGAGTCCGATGCCTGCTGTGAATACAGGGATGGGGTGGATGGGAAGCGCGTCGCGCCACGGGGCTGTCTCGTGGCTGGCGTCGCGCAGCAGGCGCAGGCGGGTGAGCGAAACATAGCCGTGGGCGACAGCCCAGGCGTCGCTGCCCGGCGGGTGTTGGCGTTCGCGATCCTGCCAGATGCGCTCTACCTGCAGGCGCTCGCCGTTCTTGACTGCCAACTGGTAGTTGTCCAGGCAGGTATGAGCGCTCAGGGTGGTGACCCGCACGCCGGCCAGCTCGTGCAGCGGCCGGTTGGGCACGTTGATGTTGTAGGGGACATCGTCGCGGCGGATGGTCTCGCCAAAGATCTGCACCAATTCGGCCAAACAGGCGCCGGCTGTATCCCAGTGCTCGCCGCTGTTGTTGCCGGTTTGCAGGGAGACAGCGATGGCAGGAAAGCCGAGAATACGCGCGGTCAGCGCTGCGCCTACGGTGCCCGACAGGAACACATCGCGTCCCACGTTCAGCCCTGCGTTGATGCCGCTGACCACCAGGTCGATGGGCATGGAGTTCAGCGCGCCGCTTAACCCCACATGAGCGCACGTGGCGGGGGTGCCGTCAACAGCGAACGCAAGGACGCCGGGCAGGTCGCGCGGGCTGGGGCGCAGCGAGAAGCTGATCTCGTCGGCCGGTGGGAGGGCTGCGCCGTAGCCGCTGTAGTTGGCGCTGGGGGCTACAATCAGCACGCGCCCCAGGGCCGACAGCGCCCGGGCTGCCGCCCACAGCCCAGGCGCTGCAATGCCGTCGTCGTTGGTCAGGAGGAAGTTCATAGGTTCTTTGCCTTTTTGTGTCATAGTAGTGTGGCCTAATCATACATCTTTCAGGTTAAGCCCAGGGCAAAGAACCGTTACAGCGCGGTTAAGTTTTGGTTAAACCTCCAACTTCAGCAGTCTGGTCTATGAGCCAGCCGCTGTCCTGATGAAGCCGGCCAACTCAGCCTTCAGCTTGTGCAGCGACGGCAGGTGGACGTACATCATGTGCCCGGCCTCGTAGAAGCTCATGCCGATATTGTCCAGCAGGCTGGGGTCCAGCCCCAGGTGGTTGAAGGTGTAGGCCATGGCGAAGTAGGGGGTGGCCAGGTCATAGTAGCCGTTGGCGACGTGGACGCGCAGGTGGGGGTTCATGTTGATGGCCTTGCGCAGCGTCTCGGCCACGTTGACGTACTGGTTCTCGAATTCCTTGTAGCTCCAGGTCTGGTACAGCCCCTTGAGGATCTCGTAGGGCAGATCGCTCTCGAACTGCAAGTCGCCGCGCACGTAGTCGTTGAAGCAGGCCGTGTACGCGCCCTGGACCGCGGCGTAGCTGGGATCGAACTCGAAGTGCTCGCCGGCCGCATCACGGTCGATGCCGCTGTAGCGGCTGTCCAGCCGGCCCACGGTGCGCCGCTGCGCGCGCAGCAGTTCCTTGGTGAAGCGGAAGATTTCGATGCGCAGGTCGCTCCGCTCGACATAATCCTCGGTCAGGCCGGTGAAGCGGGCCAGTTGGCGGACGATGACTGCGCGCTGTTCGGATGGCAGCGCCGATCCGTGCAGCAGCGCCCGCGCATAGTCGCCCATGACGAACGCCTCGACCTGGGCCAGCACCTCGGCCAGCGGCTGTGCTTGCAGATCGGCCGGCAGGCGGCGATGGTACCAGGCCGTGGCCGTGTAGGTGGGCAGGAAGAGCAGGTGCGGCAGGTCGTTGCCGGGGTTGAAGTCGGCCGTCTGGAAGTCGAGGATGCTGGATACCAGCATGACGCCGTTCAGCCACAGGCCATGGCGCTGTTGCAGATAGCCGCTCAGGCCGGCCGCGCGCGTCGTGCCGTAGCTCTCGCCGGCCAGGAACTTGGGCGACAGCCAGCGCCGGTAGCGGCTGGTGTAGAGGCGGATGAAGTCGCCCACCGATTCGATGTCCTTGGTGAAGCCGTGAAAGTCCTTGGCTTTCTCGCCGGGCGCCGGCCGGCTGAAGCCGGTGCTGACCGGGTCGATGAATACCAGGTCGGTCACGTCCAGCAGCGAAGCTTCGTTGTCCACCAGCTTGTACGGCGGCCGCAGGGCGAAGCCGTCGTCGTCCAGCAGCACGCGCCGCGGCCCCAGCACTCCCAGGTGCAGCCAGACCGACGAGGAGCCCGGCCCACCGTTGAAGGAGAAGGTCACCGGCCGGCTGGCCGGGTCGTCGACGCCGTCGCGCGTGTAGGCGATGAAGAAGATGGACGCCCTGGGTTTCTCGCCCTCGGACGCGCCCTCTTCCTCGCCTTTCTTCTCTGTTTCTTCCTTCAGCACGATGGTGCCGGCGGTGACGGTGTAGGCGATGGCCTGGCCGTCGATGGTCAGGGTGTGCTGCGTGGTGACCAGATTGTCCTGCGGCGCAGGGGCGCTAGCATCGTCGTACTTGTTCTCAGTGGATGGGTCGTGTTGAGGTGTTAAGGTCATTGCAGGTCGCGCACCGGCCAAACGAAGTTGAGGGTGCTTTTGGCATTGATGCCGTTCGCTCCGTCGTCCAGGCTGACGATCCAGGCGCTGGCGACATTGACCGTAGTGGTGCTCGACCAGTACTGGCCATCGACGACGACATCGGTGAATGGATTGGGTTGGGGCAGGGCGGGAGTGGCCCGGCGAACGTCGATCAGGGTGTACAACTCGCGTACATTGGGTAGCCGCCAATCCCCGGCCACGGACCCGTCGGCCAGTCCACAGTCCCCGCCGCCCGCGCCCATGTAGCCATCGAACAGGGCGTTGGCCAAAGTCAAGGCTCCTGCCCAGTCTTTTTCGCCGTCACAATTGCTCTGTTGCAGCCAGACCAGGCCGGTCAGGTGGTCCGTGACCGTGCCGTCGGAGTTGCTGGTGAAGCGTGGATTGGGCCAGGGGACGCCTTTCTCCAGAGCGCCGTCATCGCCTGCCACGTATGAGACGGTCTGGCCGGTCTGAGGAACCATCGCCGGGTAGAGGTTGTAAAGGCCTGCTTGTCCCCAGTGGCCAGCGGTCAGTTGGATGTCGAAGATATCGATGTCGCCGTCGTGGTCGATATCACAGGCGGGATCGTAGGTTAAGCCCGATGCACAGGCGCTGGTCAGCGGGGCCGCAGCGCTGGGGATCACCGTTACGGTCAGCAGGACCAGCAGGATCGCCATAAACCTTGTTACTTTCATCGGTTGCTCCTTGAGATGCGAAAGAATCGGATGGACGCAAAGTGATCAGAGGTGCTAACACCACACGCAAAGGAAGAACTGCCTGCCCCACTGGTGTGCTAGGAAGACACCCTCATTGTAGGCGGGAGCGAGAGAATGTCAAGGTGGTGAAGATCGACAGGAGCGCGGGCGGGTGGGGTTGCCGCCAATTCGAACTGCCCAAGAATGTCCTTCCAGACCTCGTCCTGGCGCAATTGGCGCTGCAGGTGGTGGTAGCAGATGTTGAGCGGCTGTTCCAGATCCTCCCAGGGCGTGTTGGGGAACATCTGCTGGAACTTGGGGCGCAGGCTCTCCAGGTCAGGTCAGCCGCCGAACAGCAGCGCCGCGCTGACCTGGGCCAGAAGCGCGACAAGCTGGCTGACCAGGCTGCTCATCACCTTGTCCAGTGTGTCAGACGCCGAATTCATTCGGCGGCGACGCCACGGTGCGGTTACCGGATCATTTTTTAACCTTCATGTATTCACCGGGCCACCGTCATCTCGCCAATCCGCAAGTCCAGCAACGCCACCCCCACCGCGCCCAGCCGCATGTTTGCCGCCACCAGCGTCAGCGAGGCGATTTCGTCGCGGCGGGTGTACAGATCGTCGGTCGTGGGCTCCAGGCCCACCAGCGCGCCGGCCAGCGCCTCCACAATCACCCGCTGGATGGCGCCGATCTGCGCCGTCACGTCGCCGACCTCGGCCAGCCGCTGCGAGCTGCGCACCTGGGGACTGGCGTCGCCGCGGGCCTGCACCGCGCCGATGGGCAGGGCAAGGGCCTCATCCGTCTGCCAGTTGACATGGCTTAAGCTATCCGGCGTTTGCTCAACGTGGCGACTCTGTTCAGCGCCGGTTCCATTTGTCTTCATCCTCACCTGTACTTTCTGCATTGACTATTGACCATTGGCAATTGATAGTTAGCCATTGACCCCCGCCGCCACCCCCTCCGCATGCAGCCGCGCAATCCCCTCCGCGTCATAGCCCAACTCGGCCAACACCTGGTCGGTGTGCTCACCCAGGCGGGGCGGCGCGATGCGGTAGCTCATGGGTGTTGCTGAGAAGAGGGCCGGGAAGGCCAGCGATTTGAACGGTCCCACCGAGGGATGGTCCATCTGCACAATCATGCGCCGCGCCTGGATGTGGGGATCGTTCAGCGCCTCGTCCACGGCATAAAGCGGGCCGCTGGGGATATCGGCCGCGTTGAGCAGCTCCACCCACGCGCGCGCTGGCCGCATGGCCAGGTAGCCGTCGAGAATCGGCGTCAGTTGGTCGCGATTGACGTTGCGCAGGGCGTTGGTGGCGAAGAGCGGATGGTTCACCAGTCCCTCGTCGGCGCCGATCACTTCGCAGAACTTGCGCCACAGCCGCTCGCTGCCGGCCGCTACCACGATCCACTTGCCGTCGCCGGCCTTGAAGGGCTGGTAGGGGGTGATGGTGGGGTGCTGGTTGCCGGTTTTCTGCGGCGCCACGCCGGTGGTGAAGTAGCTGCCGGCCAGGTAGCTCAGCCAGTTGAGTTGCGACTCCACCAGGCTGACGTCGATGGCTTGGCCGACGCCGGTGTGCTGGCGGGCCAGCAGCGCGGCCAGCACGCTGATCAGTGCGTACAGGCCGGCGCTGAAGTCGGCCATGGCCATGGGGAAGCGCATGGGCGGGTCGCCCGGCTCGCCGGTCAACTCCATCAGGCCGCCCATGGCCTGGGCGATGATGTCGAAGCCGCTGCGGTCGGCGTAGGGGCCGCTGCGGCCGAAACCGGTGATGCTGACATGGATCAGCCGCGGGTTGCGGGCCAGGCAGGCCTCGGCCGACAGGCCGTACTTGTCCAGCGAGGCCTGGCGCGGCAGGTTGACCAGAAAGACGTCGGCCTGGTCGATCAAGCGGTGGAAGATGCGCAGCCCCTCCGGCTTGGTGTAGTCCAGGGCGATGCCGCGCTTGTTGCGGTTGGTGGACAGGAAATAGGCGCTTTCGCCCTCGACAAAGGGCGGTCCCCAGCCGCGGCACACGTCGCCGATGCCCGGCTGCTCGATCTTGATCACCTCCGCGCCCATATCGCCCAGGTACATGCTGCACGTCGGGCCGGCCAGCGCTTGGGTCAGGTCTACGACTTTGATGCCGGGGAGTATGAGTGGGTCTGGTTGCATGGCTGATCTCTCGTGATGCGTGAAGAGTGAAACGTGAGGTGCGTAATGCGTAATACGTAATGCGTAATACGTAATGCGTAACCCGGAGATCGCGCACTACATCTCTTGTTACGGGTTACGGGTTACGGGTTACGGGTTACGGGTTACGTGCCGGCTGCGTCGTTGCTGCGCGACCTCGCGCCGTTCGTCCGAAATGCTGCGCGCCGGCCCGCCGCGCAGGACGTTGATGATTTCGGCCATGATACAGACGGCGATCTCGGCCGGGCTGCGGGCGCCGATGGCGATGCCGATGGGCGCGTAGACGCGGTCGAATTTCTCGGGCGGGATGCCCGCCTCGACCGACAGCAGGTCGAAGACGGTGCGCACGCGGCGTTGGCTGCCGATCATGCCGATGTAGCCCAAAGGCGTGTCCAGCACCTCCAGCAGGCAGTCGATGTCGTGCTGGTGGCCGCGCGTGACCAGCACGATGTAGCTATCCAGCCCCAGCCGTCCGGCGGCCGCCCAGTCGCGCAGGGTCTCACGCAGCGGCAGCGCCAGCACCTCGTCGGCCTGGGGGAAGCGTTGGCGGTTGGCGAACTGCGGGCGGTCGTCCAGTACGACGACGGTGAAGTCGCACAGCTTGCCCAGTTGGGCCAGCGGCTGAGCCACGTGCCCCGCGCCGACGATGAGGAGCTCCGGCGGGCGGTGCTGCACCTCGACAAAGAGCTTGATCTGGCCGGCGGGCGTGGCATAGCTCAGCGTCTTGTGGACGCGTCCGCGCAGCACGTCCTGCGCGCCGGCCAGCGCCTGCGCCTCCAGTTCACCCAGCCCCAGCGCGCCCAGCGGCTCCGCGTCCAGCCAGACCACGGCGTGGCGGCCGATGCAGGCCAGGTCAGGCGCAGCCGTCACCGTCGCCAGCGCCACAGGGCGGCGGGCTTCGACGGAGGAGATCAGGGCGTGGAGGATCGTGTCAGGCATCAGCGGGTCGTTGCTGGCTCGGTCAGAGACCGGCCAGAGCGGGTAGGTTGGGTGCTGGCTCGGTCAGGCCCACTCTGGAGTGCTGCGCAGAGGCCGGCCAGAGCGGGATGGGTGAGGTTTCCCTCATTTCCTATCCGCCTCCCAGCGCTCCACAAACACGTTGAATATCCCCCCGCACACACCCAGGCTCTGCATGGTCGGGTCCTCGGTCAGGTCGATCTGTACGGTGGCGGGCTCGCCGCTCTGCAGCACGTCCAGCGCGGCGCGGATCACGTCGGCCTCGCCGCAGCCGCCGCCGACGGTGCCATAGTGCTGGCCCAGGGGGTGGATGATCATCTTGGCGCCCACCTCGCGCGGCACGCTGCCCCGCACCTCGGTGATGGTCGCCACGGCCACGCTCTCGCCGTGCGCCAGGTAGTCGTTGAGCTTGTGGTAGAAGGTGTCCATAGGTCGTCCAATGGCGTAGAAGTTCGACTTCTCCGAGAAGTCGCACTTCTACGCTACTTCTCGTGCTCGCTGCGCAGAATGCCGTAAGCCACCAGGTCCTCGTAGCGCTCCCATTTCTTGACGTGCTGGCGCAGCGCGCCCTCGCACGTCATGCCAGCCTTCTGCATCACGCGGCCAGACGCGGGGTTGCGGGCAAAGTGGAAGGCGTAGATGCGGTGCAGCCTCATCTGCTCAAAGCCGTAGGTCACCAGGGCGCGCGCAGCCTCGCTGCAATAGCCGCGGTTCCAGAAAGGCACACCCATCCAATAGCCCAACTCAGCCTTGTCGTCATGGTCGCGCAGCGCCAGGCTGATCGCGCCGGCCAGCTCACCGCCGTCGCGCAGGGTCACAGCCAACACCATGATCTCGCGTCGCGCAAAGCGTTCGGCATGACCGCCGATCCACGCCTCGGCTGCGCCGTCAGGATAGGGGTGGGGGACGTTGCTGGTGGTATCGGCCACGGCCCATTCCCCGGCCAGCCGCTGCACGTCGGCCGCGTCGCTCAATGTAAATGGCCGCAACACCAACCGCCCGGTAACGATTGTTGGCAATTTATGCATCTTTCACCAGACTTCGGAAGTCGCCGCCGCCAGCGACAAGCTGGCTCGCAGCGCTATAGTGGTTCACGGGGCAGACTGCGGCGACTTCCGAAGTCTCACGTCGCGCGCCGCCGCATACTGCTCCGGCGTGTCCAGATCGGCCAGCACCGTTGGCGTGTCCCCCTCGACATAGCGGATAGCGGCCGCGTGGCGTTGGATGACGCTGCGCAGGGTGTCGCCGGCCGGCAGGGCCAGCACCTCGGCCCACAGGCTGCGCGGCAGCACAATGGGATGGCCGCGGCGCAGGTTGTGGCTGGGAATCACCAGCGCCTGGCCGTCGCTGGCCTGGAAAGCGCTCAGCACCCGCTGTACCACGGACACCTGCATCTGCGGCTGGTCGGCCAGGGCGAGCAGCGCTGCAGTGCTGTTGGGATCGGCCGCGGCCAGGCCAGCCTGGATCGACGCCAGCATCTCGCCGCTGCCGTAGGCGGGATTGTGGACACAGCGCACGGCGTGGCCGGCCAGCGCAGCCTCGATGGCCTCGCGCCGGTGGCCGGTGATCACAACGACGTCGGCGACGCCTGCCGCATGCAGCGTGCTGACCACCGTCCTGATCACAGTCGACGCGCCCCAGGGCAGCAGCGGCTTAGGCAGCTCACCGCCCATGCGGGTCGATAGTCCGGCGGCCGGCACAAGGGCGCTGATCATGGTTGCGCCGCGCTGATAGGGCTTTCCATGGGACGAGTCGGACATCGGGTCACCTCGCGGAACGATGCGTGATTATAACACGCCCACAGGTTGTGGCAAAGTAGGGGCATGAATGCCGCATTCATGCCCCCCTCCTTTGGGCAAACGGGGCGGCGGTGTTACAATGCATGCAGGAAAACCGCCATGTCAGGTCTGATCATCAACGCCGACGACCTCGGCTATTCCCCCGCCGTCAACCGGGCCATCGCCGACATGTTTGCAGCGGGCCTGGTGACCAGCGCCAGCCTGCTGGTCAATCAGCCGCACAGCGAGGCGGGCGCGGCGCTGGCCCGCAGCTTGCCGGGTCTGTCGGTGGGCGTGCATCTCAACCTGAGCCGCGGCCGGCCGATCCTGCCGGCTGCGGAGGCGCCCAGCCTGGTGGACGAGGAGGGCCAGTTCTGGGAGTCGGCTATCTTCCTGCGCCGGGCGGTGCTGGGCCAGGTCAAGTGGGTTGAGGCCGCGGCCGAGCTGGAGGCGCAGGTGCGCTGGGCGCTGGACCGCGGCCTGCACCTGGACAACCTGGACTCGCACGTCCACTTCCACTCCCTGCCGGCCGCGCGGCGCATCACCGAGAAGCTGGCGACGCAGTTCCACGTAGCCGCCTGGCGCACGCCCGACGTACTGTCCGCGCTGACGCCGATCCGCGTGTGGACCGACGTGCTGGCTGCGCCGATCAAGCCGCGCCGCAGCGGCCATCTGGCGGCGCCCAACTATCTGCTGTCCATGCACCAGTGGGGCGACCGGCTCTTCTCCGACAAGCGGGTGGCCCGGCTGCTCAGCCAGCCCGGCGTCGTCACCGAGCTGGTGGTGCATCCCGGCTACGTCGACGACGACGCCCTGCCCCCCGGCGACCAGCTCCAGCCGCTCCAGCGCCAGGTGGAGGTTGATCTGCTGACCGGCGTCGCGTTTCGCTATTGGTTGAAGCAGCTCGGCGTGCAGTTGGTCAGTTTTTCAGATTTTCGGCAGCTTCTGGGAACTGTTTGACAAAGGTTCGGCCTTCGGACATACTTGCACTTGTGAGGACCCATGAACGATGAGCTGTTCTAAGGAAGTGATGGAAGGCGGTTGTTCCTCGTTCAGCGCCGATCGAGATGACGCTGAAAAATCGGCAACCCGCATTGGTTGCACCCTTGATTACACTGCTTCAGGGACGTGATGAGGGAAATGGATACTCGGTCAGGAGATTGATATGGCTTCAGGCAACAACAGCGCAGCAAACCTTGGCTTCGAGGCTGACCTGTGGCGCGCGGCCGACGCGCTGCGCTCCAACATGGACGCGGCCGAGTATAAGCACGTGGTGCTGGGCCTGATCTTCCTCAAGTACATCTCCGACGTGTTCGAGGAGAAGCGCCGCGATCTGGCGGCCAGGCAGGAGAGCGACTACACCGATTCCGAAGACCCTGACGAGTACCGGGCCGTCAACATCTTCTGGGTGCCGCAGGAGGCACGCTGGTCCTATCTACAGGCCAACGCCAAGCAGCCCACGGTCGGTAAGTTGGTGGATGAAGCGATGGTGGCCATCGAGCGCGACAACGCGTCGCTCAAGGGGGTGCTGCCCAAGGACTACGCCCACCCGCGGCTGGACAAGCAGCGCCTCGGCCAGTTGATCGACATGGTGGGCAACATTGGCCTGGGGGACAAAGAAAACCGCTCCAGGGACATTTTGGGCCGCGTCTATGAGTACTTCCTCTCGCAGTTCGCCAGCGCCGAGGGCAAGAAGGGCGGCCAGTTCTACACGCCGCGCAGTATCGTCCAGTTGCTGGTGGAGATGCTGGCGCCGTACAAGGGCCGCGTCTACGACCCCTGCTGCGGATCGGGCGGCATGTTCGTGCAGTCGGAGAAATTCGTCGAGGCGCACGGCGGCCGGGTGGGCGACATCAGCATCTACGGCCAGGAGTCCAACCACACCACCTGGCGGCTGGCCAAGATGAACCTGGCCATTCGCGGCATCGAAGGCAACCTGGGCAAGGAGCACGCCGATAGCTTCCACCGCGACCTGCACCCTGACCTGAAGGCCGATTTCGTGCTGGCCAACCCGCCTTTCAACGACAGCGACTGGCGCGGCGCTTTGCTCAGGGAGGACAAGCGCTGGCAGTACGGCGTCCCGCCGGCCTCCAACGCCAACTTCGCCTGGGTGCAGCACTTCATCTACCACCTGGCCCCAACCGGCAGGGCCGGCTTCGTGCTGGCCAACGGCTCCATGTCGTCCAACCAATCGGGGGAGGGCGAGATTCGCCGCGCCATCGTCGAGGCCGACCTGGTGGACTGCATGGTGGCCCTGCCCGGTCAGCTCTTCTACTCGACGCAGATACCGGTCTGCCTGTGGTTTCTGGTGCGCAGCAAGGAGGGGCGCAATGGCCTGCGCCGGCGCAGCGGCGAGACGCTCTTCATCGATGCGCGCAAGCTGGGGACGATGACCGACCGGGTGCATCGGGAGCTGAGCGACGCCGACATCGCCCAGATTGCCGGCGCGTACCACGCCTGGCGCGGCGATCGCGACAACACGCAGGTGTACCAGGACGTGCCCGGCTTCTGCAAGGCTGCCACGCTGGAGGAGATTCGCCAGCACGGCCACATCCTGACGCCGGGCCGTTACGTCGGCGCGGCCGAGGTGGAGGACGACGGCGAGCCGTTCGAGGAGAAGATGGCGCGGCTGGTTGAGCAGTGGCGGCAGCAGCAGAGTGAGGCGAGCCGCCTGGATGACGCCATCTCGACCAATCTGAAAGCGCTGGGTTTTGGTGATTGAGTGCGGTCGCTTATTTAACGTTTAGGCCCTATACTAAAATAGGCCTTGCGCTTATTTTACGATGGTTGAATAGCGAAACATGGAATGGAAGCAAGATGAAGCGAGGTCTGACTGGCAGATATGAGGTAACGAATGTCGGTGGAGAGCAAGTGCGCGCCTTCGTCCCTTCTGCACTGCCTCCCCAACCACCCCTGGACCTGACGAACGCCCGCCAGCAACACCGAAGCGAATACTATCGCCTGCTTGACCTTGTGCGACTGGAAGGTGACTGGGAGGCGTGGCTGGATTTCTTCCTGGAGGGGGTGGAGCGTACCGCATCGAGCGAGGTGCAGACGGCGCGGCGCTTGGTGGCGCTGTTTGCTGAAGACGAGGCCAAACTCCAGGACCTTGGTCGCGCTGCATCCACCACATTGTGCGTGTTCCACCTGCTGTGCGAGCGACCCTTACTGACCCTCAATGAGGTTCACCTGCGCGCCAGCCTGAGCTTCGCAACCGCTGCGAAAGCAATGGATCGACTCATGGCGGCTGGTATCGTGAGCGAACTCACCGGCCGCCAGCGCAACCGTGTCTTCGCTTACGATCGCTACCTGGCAATCCTCAATGAAGGGACGGAACCGATATGAGGACCACCACACCGGGAGCTGTCAGTTCGACGTGTCGACGTTTTGGCTTTTTATCGACACGTTTCTGCAACATGTCCACGCGATCGACATGTCAGGCGCTCCACTGCGCCACAGGCAGCGCTGCCAACGAGGAGGAGCAGGCATGATAGCCCATGCCCGCAGAGACGTGCCGATGAAATCGGCAACTTATCGGCATATCGTTGCGCCGCCGGCAGATGGCATGTGCCTTGCTGACAGTCTGGGGGAGATCGGCTATGGCTGGTGAGAGGAGAACTATGCACCTGGGCCAGCTTTACGATTTCAGTTCTGGGCTCTCGAAGCCTCGATCAGCTTTCGGGTCAGGCTATTCCTTTCTAACCTTCAAGGATGTTTTCTACAATATCTTTGTGCCCAGTGAACTCGGGGACCTAGTGAATTCAACTGAACACGAACGAGACGTCTGCTCAATCAAGCGTGGCGATGTCTTTCTTACGCGGACCAGTGAGACGATGCATGAACTGGGAATGAGTTGTGTTGCCTTGCAGGACGTTGATGCAGCCACCTTCAATGGCTTCACCAAGAGACTTAGGCCGAAGGCCGGAGTGGAAATAGCACCAGAGTATGCAGGCTATTTTTTCCGAAGTGATTGGTTTAGGCGCCAAATCACAGCTATGGCCTCTCTATCTACGCGTGCGAGTCTCAACAATGAGATGCTTGGAAGGCTGCAAATGATCCTGCCAGATGAAATCGATCAGCGAGCAATCGGCAGAGTTCTAAAGTGCCTGGACGACAAGATCGAGCTCAACCAGCGCATGAACGAGACGCTGGAGAGCATGGCGCGGGCCATCTTCAAGAGCTGGTTCGTGGACTTCGACCCGGTGCGCGCCAAGCTACGGGGCGAGCAGCCGGCCGGCCTCGCGCCGGAGATCGCCGCGCTGTTCCCGGATGCGCTGGTGGAGACGGAGTTGGGGGAGACGCCGGAGGGGTGGAAAGTGATTGGTTTGAACGAAACTGCTACATTTCTCAACGGGTTGGCACTCCAGAAGTATCCGCCAGAGAACGGCGATTCGTTACCGGTTATCAAGATAGCACAACTTCGCAAAGGCAGTACCGAAGGCGCAGACAGGGCAAGCGCCGAAATCAACGAGGCTTATGTTGTTGAAGATGGTGATGTGCTGTTCTCTTGGTCCGGATCACTCGAATGCGTGCTTTGGACAGGTGGCCGCGGCGCTCTGAATCAGCACTTGTTCAAGGTGACATCCGGTGATTATCCAAAATGGTTCTACCACTTGTGGATTCATCATCATTTGCCATCGTTCCGGCGCATAGCCGCCGGCAAAGCAACCACGATGGGGCACATTCAGCGACATCACCTTGCCGAGGCGAAGGTAGGTGTACCACCATCAACAATTCTTGTGCATGCGGATCAAGTTCTTGGGCCAATGATGGATGCCCTGGTATCACGAGCGCTTGAGTCTCGCATGCTCACCATCCTGCGCGACACGCTGCTGCCCAAGCTCATCTCCGGCGAGTTGCGGGTGGCGGATGCGGAACGGATGGTAGGAGGGAGTATCTGATGGACAACAAGCGTAACACCAAGCCGCTGCAAAACCAGCCCAAGATGCCGGAGCCGCTGATCCCCAAGCATGGCGGCTACCGCAATCTGAAGAGCTTCCAGTTGGCGCAGTTGGTCTACGACGTGACGGTGCGCTTCTGCGACCGCTACATCGACAAGCGCAGCCGCACCCACGACCAGATGGTCCAGGCTGCGCGCAGCGGCGTGCAGAACATCGCCGAAGGCAGCCAGGCGTCGGGCACGTCGAAGAAAATGGAGCTGAAGCTCACCAATGTGGCGCGGGCCAGTTTGGAGGAGTTGAAGCTGGACTATGAGGATTTCCTGCGGCAGAGGAAGTTGCCGCTCTGGGCCGAGGATGATCCGCGGCGCACGGCGCTGGTGGCGCGGCGGTGCAACACAGCGGATCAGGTTGCCGCGTGGGTCAGAGAGGTCCATGAGGCAGAGAATGGACGGTATGGACTGGATGGACCGGATACACCAGAGTCGTCCGAGTCCATGTCGTCCATACCGTCCATGAAGTCCACCTACCCAGAGATCGCCGCCAACGCAGCGCATGTTCTGATCGGAGTGACTGTCTCTCTCCTAGACCGCCAACTCGCCGCCCAAGCCGCAGCCTTCGAACAGGAAGGCGGCTTCACCGAACGACTCTATCGCATCCGCCAGGACAGGAAACGCGGCCGATGAATCACCGCTTCACCGAATCCGTCGTCGAGGACGCCGCGCTGGCCTGGCTGGAAAGCCAGGGCTACACCATCCTGCACGGCCCCGACATCGCGCCGGGCGAGCCGGCGGCCGAGCGTGCCGACTACGGCCAGGTGATGCTGGAGGAACGGCTGCGCCAGGCGCTGCAGCGCCTCAACCCCCAGGCGCCAACCGACGCGCTCGACGAGGCGTTTCGCCGCCTGACGACGGCCGATACGCCCTCCCTGGTGGCCAACAACCACGCCGTCCATCGCTTCCTGGTCGAGGGTGTGCCGGTCGAGTATCAGCGGGCCGACGGCTCCTTCCGCGGCGACTTAATCCGCGTGTTGGACTACGACGATCCACTGAACAACGAGTTCCTGGCCATCAACCAGTTCACCGTGGTCGAGGATCGCCGCGAGCGCCGGCCTGACGTCGTACTCTTTGTCAACGGTCTGCCGCTGGCCGTCATCGAATTGAAGAACGCAGCCGACGCCAACGCCGACATCTGGAAGGCCTTCAACCAGATCCAGACCTACAAGCAGCAGATCCCCTCCCTCTTCACCGCCAACGCCGTACTGATGATCTCCGACGGCGTACAGGCGAGGGTCGGCACGCTGACGGCCGGACGCGAGTGGTTCCTGCCCTGGCGCACGGTCACCGGCGAGGACCTGGCCCCGGCAACCCTCTCCCAGTTGCAGGTCGTGCTGGAGGGGGTGTTCGACAAGCGGCGCTTCCTCGATCTGATCCGCCACTTCGTCGTCTTCGAGGACACGGGCGGCGGCGTGCTGGTCAAGAAGGTGGCCGGCTACCATCAGTTCCACGCCGTCAACGTGGCGGTCGAGGAGACGGTGCGGGCCTGTGCGCCGGCCCCGCAGGACTTGCGTCTGGGCGAGGGGCGCGGCGTCTACCGGACGCAGGCCGGCCGCGAAGGCCAGCCGGGCGACCGCCGCGTCGGCGTGATCTGGCACACTCAGGGATCGGGCAAGAGCCTGACCATGGCCTTCTACGCCGGACAGGTGGTGCTGCACCCAGCTATGGCCAACCCGACGCTGGTGCTCATCACCGACCGCAACGACCTGGACGACCAGCTTTTCGCCACCTTTGCCCGCTGCCACGAGCTGCTGCGCCAGCACCCCGTGCAGGCCCAGAGCCGCGCCCATCTGCGCGAGCTGCTGCGCACGGCCGCGGGCGGCGTAATCTTCACCACGGTGCAGAAGTTCTTTCCGCTGGAGGGCCAGGACGAGGAGCCGCTGTCGCCGCGCAGCAACATCGTCGTCATCGCCGACGAGGCGCATCGCAGCCAGTACGACTTCGTCGACGGCTTCGCCCGCCACATGCGCGACGCCCTGCCCAACGCCTCCTTCATCGCCTTCACCGGCACGCCCATCGAGCTGAGCGACCGCAACACGCGCGCCGTCTTCGGCGATTACATCAGCGTCTATGACATCCAACAAGCCGTCTACGACGGCGCTACGGTGCCGATCTACTACGAGAGCCGGCTGGCCAAGCTGGAGCTGGACGCCGCGGAACG
Source organism: Anaerolineae bacterium clx_CAG2 (assembly GCA_014155705.1). Classification (GTDB taxonomy): domain Bacteria; phylum Chloroflexota; class Anaerolineae; order JAAEKA01; family JAAEKA01; genus JAAEKA01. The sequence continues at coordinate 20,143 of JAAEKA010000173.1, forward strand.
CCCCCGTCTGGACCAGGAGTTCGAGGAGGCAACTGAAGGCGAGGAAGTCGAGCACAAGGAGCGCCTCAAGAGTAAGTGGGCGCAGCTCGAGGCGGTGGTCGGCGCCGAGAAGCGGGTGGCCCTGATCGCGCAGGATCTGGTCGAGCACTTCGAGCGTCGCCTGGAGGCCATGGACGGCAAGGCGATGGTGGTCTGCATGAGCCGGCGCATCTGCGTCGATCTGTACGACGCCATCGTCAGCCTGCGCCCCGACTGGCGCCACCCCGACGACGACGCGGGTATCATCAAGATCGTGATGACCGGATCGGCCTCGGATCCCATCGAGTGGCAGCCGCACATCCGCAACAAGGCGGCGCGCGAGGAACTGGCCCGCCGCTTCAAGAAACCCGACGACCCCTTCAAGATCGTCATCGTGCGCGACATGTGGCTGACCGGCTTCGACGCGCCCTCGCTGCACACTATGTACGCCGACAAGCCCATGCGCAGCCACGGGCTAATGCAGGCCATCGCGCGCGTCAACCGGGTGTTTAAGGACAAGCCGGGCGGGTTGGTGGTCGATTATCTTGGCCTGGCCGACGAGCTGCGCCAGGCGTTGGCGGTCTACACCGAAAGCGGCGGGATAGGCGAGACCGCCATCGACCAGGGCGAGGCCGTCGCCGCGATGCAGGAGAAATACGAGATTTGTCTGGGTATCTTCCACGGCTTCGACTGGTCGGCCTGGACTTCCAATAATCCACAAGCACGTTTGTCGCTGCTCCCCGCGGCCCAGGAACACGTGCTGGCGCAGGAGGACGGCAAGAATCGGTTGACCCAAGGGGTCACAGAGCTATCCAAGGCTTTTGCGCTGGCTGTGCCCAGCGACGAGGCCATGGCGATGCGCGACGATGTCGCCTTTTTCCAGGCGGTCAGGTCGGCCTTGACCAAGAGCGCTGCTGCGGAGCGGCTCAGCGACTACGATTTGGACCACGCCATTCGCCAGATCGTGTCGCGCGCCGTGGCCTCGGACGAGGTGATCGACATCTTCGCCGCGGCCGGCTTACAGAAGCCGGACATATCGATCCTCTCCGACGAGTTCCTGGCTGAGGTGCGCGGAATGCCGCAGCGCAACCTGGCCGTCGAGACGCTGCGCAAGCTGCTGGAGGATGAGATCAAGGCCCGCGGGCAGAAGAACGTCGTCCAGTCGCGCTCCTTTGCCCAGCTTCTGGAGGCCGCCATCAAGCGCTACCAGAACCGGGCCATCGAGGCCGCCGCGGTCATCGAGGAGTTGATCGCGCTGGCGCAGGAGATGCGGGCGGCCGACCGGCGCGGGGAACAGCTTGGCCTGAGCGTCGAAGAGATCGCCTTCTACGACGCCCTCGAGGTCAACGACAGCGCCGTCAAGATCCTGGGCGACGACACGCTGCGTGCGATTGCCCAGGAGTTGGCCCGCGCCGTGCGCAACAACGTCACCATCGACTGGACGATGCGCGAGAACGTACGCGCCAAGATGCGGGTGATGGTCAAGCGCATCCTGCGCCGCTACGGCTATCCGCCGGACAAGCAAGAGAAGACTACGCGGACGGTGCTGGACCAGGCTGAGGTCTTGGCGAAAGAGTGGGCCGAGACCGGATGATCCACGCTATCTGCGATGGGTAAACGACGTGACTGTGCTACCTGACGTCCTCGCTCTGAACCTCGCCATCGTCTTCTGCGGCACTGCGGTCGGCAATGTCTCAGCCCAGCGCGGGGCGTATTATGCCGGGCCGGGAAACCAGTTCTGGCCCACGCTCCATGCCGTCGGGCTGACGCCGCGACTGTTGCAGCCGGAAGAGTACCGCGATGTGCTTTCGTTCGGCCTCGGCCTCACCGATCTGGTCAAGGCGGTGTCCGGCGTCGACAGCCAGCTCAGCGGCGACCACTTCGACAGGGAACGCCTGCGCAGGATTATTGAGCGCTACCAGCCGAGGATCGTCGCATTCACCAGCAAGCGGGCCGCGCAGGAGTTCCTTGGCCGGCCGGTGGATTACGGGCTCCAGCCTGAGCAAGTGGGTGCCACGGCGCTCTTCGTGCTGCCGTCGCCGTCAGGCGCGGCGCGGCGGTGGTGGAATGCCAGTCACTGGTGCGACCTGGCGCAGCTACGGGAGACACTCGGATGAACCAGATCGACGACCTGTTTGACCGCATGGACGCCTGGCGGTGCCTTCCGAGCTACCAGCTTGAGCGGCGCGCCGACCTGTTCTTTTCGCTGTACCTGGCTGAAGCCATCGAAGCCAGGTTCGGTTTTCCGGTCAACGACCGGATTTTGCCCGAGTTCCCCGTCCGCATCGGCGCCATCCAGCCAGAAAGCGGCTCCAACCAATCCTTCAAGATCGACTACCTGGTCTTGTCTCGCGACGGCGACACCGCGGTTCTCGTGGAACTCAAGACGGAAGGCAGGTCGCGCCGCGACGAACAGGATAGGTATCTCCAAGCGGCACAGGCTACGGGCCTTCCTGCCTTGGTTGCGGGGGTTGTCGACATCTTCAGGACCACAACCGCCAAGCGCAAGTACTTCTATCTTCTGGAGTATCTGGAAGGCATGGGCCTCATCCGTATGCCGGCGCCGTTGAGAGATATCATGTCAAGCCGGAACCTGCGAGGCGCCACAGAAACTTCGCGGCACATCCAGATCACCGCACAAGCGGCGACGATGCTTGTACTCTATCTCCAACCGAGCGGCAGCGGCCCTGACGTCCTCTCATTCGAGGAGTTTCGTGTTACCGTCGAGAAACGCGACGATCCGATCTCGCGACGCTTTGCACAGTCTCTGGCGACGTGGGCAAGTATCAACGCGGGTGAGACAGTGGTTCGATCAACGTGACTGTGTTGCCTGACATCCTCGCTCCCAGCCTCGCCGTCGTCTTCTGCGGCACGGCTGTCGGCAATGTCTCGGCGCAGCGCGGAGCGTACTATGCCGGGCCGCGAGTCACTTGACCATCTGGGGAAATTCGTGTATCATGCCTCTGGCTGTCTGGGGGTGGATGTGTCCCGGTGGGCGCCCCGGTCTTCAAAATCGGTGGTGGGTACCGCTGAGGTAGCCACGGTGGGTTCGACTCCCATCCACTCCCGCCGTCCAGCCGCAGCCAACAGGCGATCTCAACGCCGAGCCCGCCACTCTCCCACGTTGCCCGACAGAATACGTTACTCAGCCCCGTCATGCTGACCGAAGGCGCCGAAGCATCCCCGTGGCGGGCAGCCGGGATGCTTCGGCGGCCTCAGCATGACATGAAATAGCTCCATGATGCCCAACCAGCCCATCGATTTCGTCCACGAGGACGAGCCGCCCCGCTTCCTGCGCGCCCAGGCGCTGCCCTATCCCGACTTGCAGCGCGTCTGGACGCGCGTGCAACTGAGCCCCTTCGCCGGCCATCCTGAGTTGGAGATGGCCATCCTCGACCCGGAAGGCCAGCCCGAGGCGGCCATGGCGATGGTGGATGTGCAGTTCCCCTACATCTCTCTGACGATGCATCTGCGGCGACCGCGCCCGGGTGAGGCGTATCGCCTGTTGCTGCGTCTGACCCGCGACCACACCCTGCTGGATCAGCGCGCTGTGCCTTTCGACCTGGTTTTTGTGGAGCGCGATGAGGCCATGGCCGAGGCAGAGGCGTTGGAATGGACCGAACGCGGCGCGGCTATCGAGCCGCTGCCGCCGGAAGAGGCGATCG
>JAAEKA010000174.1 GCA_014155705.1 Anaerolineae bacterium clx_CAG2
TGGACTCTCTGGACATCTACCCCGATCCGCAACGCCAACAGCGCGAGTGGCAGATGGGGGTGCAGTCGGTGGCGTTGGCGTGCCAGAACCTGCTGCTGGCCGCTCAGCAGCACGGCCTGGCAGCCTGCTGGATGTGCGCGCCGATTTTCTGTCCCGCACTGGTGCAAACCATCCTCGACCTGCCTCCAACCCTGGAACCACAAGCCTTACTGACCATCGGCTATCCTCCTGACGACGCGCCGCGCAGCAAGGAGCGGGCGCCGCTCGCTTCTCGGGTGATAGTACGGTGAGGGTAGACAAGTAGACAAGGCAGAAGCCACTGCTCAACGCTGGCTGTCTTCCTGTCTACTTGTCTACTCTCGCCTTGTCTACCTGTCCACCGCTCAGAGCGTCTCTCCACTGGCCACGTCCCCCGGCGGATAGGCCGACGCCGGGACGCGCGGGCGGACGACGACGTTGCGGCCGACCTTGACGCCAGCCGGCACCTGGGCGCGCTTGCCGATCAAAGTCAACCCGGTGTTGAGATGGTTGGGCATGGCCCGGTTGGGAGTGTTGTCGTCGCCCCAGCCGACCACACTGCCCTCGCCGATCACCACCCGTTTGTCGATGATCGAGCGTTCGACGCGCGCGCCTGCGCCGATGACCGCATTGTTCATGACAATGGAATCGTTGATCTCGGCGCCTTCCTCCACTACTGCGCCAGGGCCGATGATGGAGCGGGCCACCTTACCGAAGACGCGGCAGCCATCGCACAGCAGGCTGCCTTCAACCGTGGCCTCGGGGCCCGTGAAGGCTGGCGCGAGTTGCTCGCTGCGGGTATGGATCACCCAGTCGGGGTCATAGGTATCCAGCGCCGGCGTTTCAGCCAGCAAGGCCATGTTGGCCTCCCAATAAGCCTGCACCGTGCCTGCGTCCATCCAATAGCCGTCATAAGGATAGGCGTAGATGGATTGACCGGCCTTGAGCATGCCAGGCACCACGTTGCGGCCAAAGTCTACGTCACCCACGCCGGGACCGGTCAGCCAGTCCACCAGCGCCTGTCCCTTAAAGACATAGATGCCCATAGAGGCCTGCCGGCTCAGCGTGCGCCGCGGCTTCTCCTCGAAGCGTGTCACCCGGCCACTGCTGTCGGCGCCAACCATGCCGAAACGATAGGTCTCGTGGGGGCTGACCGCTCGCACCGCAATGGTGCAGTCAGCGCCAGTGGTCTCGTGGAAGCGCAGCAGCGGGCGGTAGTCCATCTTGTAGATGTGGTCGCCGGCCAGCAGCAGCACGGTGTCGACGTGTTGCTCGGCCACGTAGTCCAGGTTGAAGCGCACTGCATCGGCCGTGCCGCGCTGCCAGGCGCCCGACTCACCCTCACCGCTGACGTAGGGCTGCAACAGGCGCACGCCGCCCATGGCCCGATCCAGGTCCCACGGCTTGCCGTTGCCGATATGATCGTTGAGCGAACGGGGTTTGTACTGAGTCAGTACGGCCACGTCGAAGATGTCGGAATTGACAAGATTGGACAACGAAAAGTCAATGACGCGATACTTGCCGCCAAAGGGGATCGAAGCCTCTGCTCGCTCGGCAGTGAGCACGCTCAGCCCCGGGCTGGAACCGCCAGCCAGAATCATTGCCAGGATACGCATGAGAGTTTCTCCTAAAGAAACCTGAAAACCTTCGAGGCTATCGAAAACCTCGAAGGTTTATGGCCTGTCTATACCGTTTCACCGCTGGGCACGAAGCCATCGAAGGCGGCGAAAGCCTCTTCTTCGACGGCGGCATTGATCAGCACATTGCGGCCAATACGCACGTTAGGAGGGATGTGGGCGCCCTTGCCGACGATACTGATGCCGGCCTACAGCTTGTCCGGCCCCAGCTTGTTGGCCACATCGTAGTCCCCGCCAAAGCCCAGCAACGCGCCCGACCCGACGATGACCTCCTTGTCCACTACGACCCGATCCAGCACTGCGCCGGGGCCAATCCAGGCATCGTTCATCACCACCGACTCGCGCACCACTGCGCCCGGCGAGACGTAGACGCCTGGCGATAGTACCGAGCGCTCCACCTGGCCACGAATGACGCAGCCGTTGGCCAACAGGCTGTTGTGGACGCGCGCCTGTGGCCCCAGCTTGACCGGTGGGCGTTCCTGGCTGCGGGTTCGCACTGGCCAGGTGTTGTCATAGAGGTTGAGGGACGAGTTGGGGTCTAGCAGGGCCATGCTGGTCTCCCAGTAGCTGTCCACCGTCCCCACGTCCACCCAGTAACCATCGAAGCGGTAGGCAAAGGTGCGATAGTCGCGGATCATCTCGGGAATGACGTGTTTGCCGAAGTCCAGATCAGGGTGTTCTTCGGAGCTGGCCAGCAGACGCTGTTCCAGCACGTCGGTGTTGAAGACATAGATGCCCATGCTGGCCAGGTTGCCCTTGTCGCGCTCCTTGGGCTTCTCGTGAAAGGCCGAGATGCGCATGTCATCGTCCACCGACATAATGCCAAAGCGGTCGGTCTCCTCGATGGGCACCTCCATCACCGCCACGGTCATGTCCGCGCGGTTCTCCTCGTGAAAGCGCAGCATCCTGGCATAATCCATCTTGTAGATGTGGTCGCCGCCCAGCACCAGCACCCGCTCAGCCCGCAGTTCACGCACGTAATCGAAATTCTGCAAGACCGCGTCGGCCGTACCGCGGTACCAGACCTGCGTGCCGCCGCCCGTCTGGTAGGGCTGCAGCAAGCGCACGCCGCCTGAGGACCGGTCCAGGTCCCACGGCTTGCCGATGCCGATGTGCTCGTTGAGCGAATGGGGCCGGTACTGAGTCAGCACCGCGATGTTGTAGATGTTGGAGTTGACGCAGTTGGAGAGGGTAAAATCGATAATACGGTACTTGCCGGCGAAAGGCACCGAGGGCTTGGCCCGTTTCTCCGAAAGAACGGTCAAGCGGGTGCCAGCGCCGCCCGCCATGACCATGGCGACTACCTTCATAGAGGCCTCCTTGCTGGGGGTGCAGGTGCGTGGGGGTGAGTGGAGGCGTGATGCGTAGTGCGATCGCGTCACAGCGCCGCTCACCGAGGCGATTCAGATGACGACGCCTGGCATGCGTTGACCTGCGCCGTCTTCTGTGCTATATTCTAACTTACCCTTGGGCCTGTGGCAAGTAACACTGATCAAAGAAAGTTCGTATGTCCAACGACCCCTCACCCAGCGACTACCTGGGCAACATCACCTTCACCGTGCTGGACGTGGAGACCACCGGCCTCAGCGCGGACAGCGGGCACCGCATCTGCGAAATCGCGCTGCTGCGCTTCCGCGGCGGCAAGGTGCTTGACAGCTTCGAGAGCCTGATCGATCCCCAGCGCTCCATCTCACCAGGTGCGTCGGCCGTCAACAGGCTGACCGACTTTCAAGTCAACGGCCAGCCGATCTTTGGCCAGGTGGCGCATGAGGTGCAGGCTATGCTGGCTTGTTCAGTCCTGGTGGCCCACAACGCTCCCTTCGACCTGAGCTTTCTGGCGGCTGAATGGCGGCGGCTGCGCTGGCCGCCCCGCCTGGGATTCACCGTCGACACCTTGACCCTGGCGCGCCGCCTGTACAACTTCCGGCGCAACAACCTGGTGGAGGTAGCCCGCTCGCTGCGGGTACGCATCGATCAGGAACACCGGGCTATGGGCGACGTGTGGACCACGCTGCGCGTCCTGCAGGTCATGCTGGCCGATCTCAACCGCCAGGGCGCCGTGACTCTGGGCCACCTGCTGGACGCGCAGGGGGGCAACGTGCTCTGGCCGGAGCCGCAGACGCGCCATCTGCCGCCGGTGCTGGAGACGGCCATGAGCGAAGGGCGGCGGCTGTGGCTGCGCTACCGCAGTCCCCAGGGCCAGGTCAGTGAGCGCTGGGTCGAGCCACTGGATGTGACCGGGGACGGGGCGACGCTTTACCTGGCCGCCTATTGCCTGCAGCGCGGCGAGCAGCGCACCTTCCGCATGGACCGCATCCTGGAGATGCGCCTGGATGGCGACCCCTTCGATGGGCTGGGCGGAGACTGATGAACCCCCAAACAATCACCGAGCGCGCGGCCTGGAACCGGGCGCTGCTGGCGCTGCCCACACCGCACCTGCTGCAAACGTGGGAGTGGGGCATGGTCAAGGCTCAGACCGGCTGGATCGCGCAGCGTTTGCTCTGGACGCAGCAGGGGAGCGGCGCGCCGGTTGCGGCCGCCAGTCTGTTAGCGCGCCGCATCAGCCGGCTTCCCTGGGGGGTGGCTTACGTGCCCAAGGGACCACTGCTGGCCTGGGATGACCCGGACGTTGTCGATCTGGCATTGGCCGGCGTCGAGGCTGCGGCCCGCCAGCGCCGCGTCATCTTCGTCAAGATCGACCCCGACGTGGACCCTGCCAGTCCCGCCGGCCGGCAGCTTGTTGCCAGCCTGCGCCGGCGCGGCTGGCAGCCCTCGGCCGAGCAGATCCAGTTCCGTAACACCGCGCTGCTGGACCTGGCAGCCGGCGAAGAGGCGCTGTTGGCGGGCATGAAGCCCAAATGGCGCTACAACATCCGCCTGGCCGAGCGCCGCGGGGTGCAAGTGCGCCTGGGCGCACCCGCCGACCTGCCGGCATTCTATGCGCTTTACGCCGAGACCGGCCGCCGCGACGGTTTCATCGTGCGTCCTTTCGACTACTATCAGCAAACCTGGCTGCGTTTCATGCAGCCAGCCGACGGCGAAGCGCCTTGGGCGTCTCTGCTACTGGCCGAGGTCGAGGGAGATGCCGTAGCCGGGTTGATCCTTTTCGGATTCGGCGCGACCGCCTGGTATTTATACGGGGCGTCGAGTGAGCGACAGCGCAACCTGATGCCCAACCACCTCTTGCAGTGGGAGGCCATGCGGCTGGCGGATGCCCGTGGTTGCAGCACCTATGACCTGTGGGGAGCGCCCGACGTATTAGAGGAGAGCGACGCCATGTGGGGCGTGTGGCGCTTCAAAGAGGGCTTCGGCGCGCAGTTTGCCCCCCACATCGGCGCCTGGGATTTCCCCATCAACCGGCTGCTCTACCCTCTTTACACCGACGCCATGCCGCGTGTGCTCGATCTGATGCGCAGCCGGCACAGACAGGCCCCCACAAGGCCCGAAGATCAGGCCGCCCATGGGTGAGCTGGCCGCGCTAGCTACGTCCGTTCTCTGGTCGTTCACCTCCATCCAGTTCACGCTGGCCGGCCGCCGCGTCAGCTCGCCGGTAGTCAACCGGGCTCGGCTGGTGGCGGCCGTGATCTTCCTTTCCTTGACGCATCGGGTCGTCACCGGGCAGTTTTGGCCCTTGCAGGCCGAGCCGCAGCGCTGGCTCTGGCTGGGGCTGTCGGGCATCGTCGGCCTGGTGCTGGGCGACGCCGCGCTCTTTCAAGCCTACGTGTTGATTGGCCCGCGGCGCACTCAATTAGTGATGACCTCGGTGCCGGTGATTACCACGGCCGTGGCGTGGCTATGGTGGGGCGAACAGCTTGCGCCGCTCCAACTTGTGGCCATGGCCGTGACCATCGGCGGCATCGCCTGGGTCGTGGCCGAGCCGCGGCATGTCAACGGCGTGCGGGGCTTTGCCGGCGACGCCGACCGTCCAACGTACAAGCTGGGGCTGCTGCTGGCCCTGGGCGGCGCGCTGGGCCAGGCCTTTGGGTTGCTGCTGGCCCGGCAGGGGCTGGGCGATGATTTCTCTCCCCTCTCAGCAACGGTCATGCGTATGCTGGTGGCCATGGTCGTCATCTGGCTGGTGACCGCTGCGCAGGGCAAGATACGGCGCACCTGGCAGCGATTGCATGACCGCCGCGCCCTGCTGCTGATCTCCGGCGGTGCGCTGACCGGTCCTTTTTTGGGAGTGTGGATGTCGATGGTCGCCGTGCAGGCCGCGCCCGTGGGCATCGCCAGCACCCTGATGGCCCTGCCGCCTATCCTGCTGATCCCCCTCAGCGCCTGGGCCTTCGGCGAGCGAGTGACGGGGCGGGCAGTGGCGGGGACGATAGTGGCGCTGGCCGGGGCAGCGTTGATCTTTTTGCTGTGACGCAGGGCAGCGCTAGCTTCAATTGCCATCCCATCCCCCTTGCGCTATAATGCGCACACCGGAGCGGGAGCCACTCCCACCCTGAGCCATCTGGGCATTGATCCCTTGATCGTGATACAATCGACGCCCATGACGGCTCGATACCGACTTAATCCGCGCTGGATAGGGTAGCTTATTGACCTAAGTCATCGTCACCGACCCTGCTTTGGCACTGGATCGACTGGCTGATTGGAACACCATGTTATGCACATGGGCGCCCGAAACGACCAGCGGCGCGAAAATCCACAACACATTCACACGCCAGGCGTTGCCTATGGTTTGGGATTCTGTCGAGTCTGCGGTTTTTGGTGAGGCAATAGGCAGCTTTGCCTTCTGTCTGGATTGGGTTGTCAGGGGCTTGATCGAAGCATCAGTTGCAGACATCCCTGCAACTGTCCAGCGAGGCTCTACTACAGAGCCTGCCTTTGCTGCCGCATCCTTTGTCGGCCGGTCAACACTGGTGGATGCGCTCCGCATTGCAGGCTTCACCGTTACCGAGGCTTAGCCGCTGGACACCGAAATGTCGGTACGGATCAGGGCACTGGACAGCGCTTCGCTCGCATCGTCGATCTTTTTTTGATTGCACTGCGTCGGGAAATAGAAACGACTGGATCCTACGAGCGCGAAGTTGAACCTGACCCTCTAAACTCAAGGTGTTACTGTTAACCATTACACCATTCACCATCGACCCCTTCCATGATCTTCGTCACCGTAGGTACCACTGATTTTGACGCCCTGGTGGCTGCGGCCGACCGGTTGGCCGCAGCAAGCGACGAACCCGTCGTGATCCAGATCGGTCACGGCGAGGTGGAGCCGCAGCACGCCCAGTGGCTGCGCTTCGCGCCCAGCCTGGATCCGTTCTACGAGCAGGCCGATGTGGTCGTCACCCACGGCGGGCTAGGCACCGTCACCGAGGTGCTGCGCCGAGGGCTGCGGGTAGTGGGCGTGTCCAATCCCGACCGCTTCGACCGCCACCAGGACCAGATCCTGCAAGCCTTCGAGCAGGCAGGCCATCTGATCTGGTGCCGCGACCTGGCTGGTCTGCCGGCGGCAGTGGAGCAGGCCCGGCAGGCGCAGTTTACACCCTACCTGCCGCCGCCTTCGTATATCCATCGGGTCATCGATCGCTTCTTGAGCGACCTGGGATAGCAGCGTTCATCGTCTGAACGCCGCCAGACGGTCGAGGTTTTCGGAAACCTCGACCGTTTCCGTTAGCTCTTTTTCCACTGCTCGTTTTGTTGCTTCAATGCGCATTATGCGTTATAATGCGCCAAGTCTGGACAAGCCCCGCACGCAGCACGGACTGCGCCTGTCAGTCCGTGCATATAAGGAGGTAATTGCAACGAAGCAAGCTGATGTTTGTGTGTAGACACGAGCAGCGGACGGCCCTGGCGTCACGGCGGCGACAGTATCCATGAACCTACTTTGCCCCCGATGACCGTTGTGCGCCAGTTTCCCCCGCAGCCCTGTGTTTGACTATTCGACGTTTCCCGACAGAACCCTGATCTCAGGAGGAGAATCTCACCATGCAAAAGCGTCTCTATGTTGTACTGATGGCCCTCGTGGTCATCTCCATGCTTGTGGCCGCCTGTGGCGGCCAGGAAGCGACCCCAGCCCCGGCGCCTACTGAGGCGCCAGCGGTCGAGCAGGTCGAGCCGACTGCGGCTCCGGCCGTCGAGGAGCCCACCGCTGTACCCGCAGTCGAGGAAGCCGCTTTCTCGGTCGGCCAGGTGACCGACGTGGGCGGCATTGATGACAAGTCCTTCAACCAGACCGCTTGGCGCGGCGTCGAGAAGGCCATGGCTGAACTGGGCGTCGACGGTGTGTTCCTGGAGAGCCAGCAGCAGACCGACTACGAGAAGAACCTGAACGAGTTCATCTCGCAAAACAAGGACCTGATCATCACCGTTGGCTTCCTGCTGGCCGATGCAACCAAGGCGGCGGCCGAGGCCAACCCGGATGCCAAGTTCGCGATCATTGACTCGAACAGCAGCGCGCCCAATGTCAAGGGCCTGCTCTTTGACACCAGCCAGCCCTCTTTCCTGGCCGGCTATCTGGCGGCAGGCATGAGCGAGACCGGCGTGGTCTGCACCTTCGGCGGTCTCAACATCCCGCCCGTGAGTGACTTCATGGTCGGCTTTGCCTACGGCGTGGATTATTACAACACGCAGAAGGGCGCCGATGTAGAGGTGATGGGCTGGGACAACGCGGCTCAGGATGGCACCTTCACGGGCAACTTCGAGTCCACCGATGACGGCCGCCGCTTCGCCGAGGTCTTCTTCGACGAGGGCTGTGACGTGATCATGCCCGTGGCCGGCCCGGTCGGTCTGGGCAGCGCGGCTGCCGCACAGGAACGCGGCCTGGCCGTGATCGGCGTGGACACCGACGCATTCGTCTCTGCGCCTGAGTTTGGCGATGTGTGGCTGAGTTCCGTGCTGAAGAACATGGACGTTGCCGTCTTCGATACGATCAAGACAGCCATTGACGGCACGCTGACCTTGGGCGACGACTACCTGGGCACGCTGGCCAACGGCGGCGTGGGTCTGGCAGATTTCCATAGCTTCGCCGACCGCGTGCCGCAAGAGCTGCAGGATGAGCTGGCGGCTGTCACCCAGGACATCATCAGCGGCAAGATCAACACCCGCACCGGCGAGGTTGGCGGCGTGGCGATGCCCGAGCCTGAGAAGATCTTTACCGTGGGTCAGGTAACCGACGTGGGCGGCATCGACGACAAGTCCTTCAACCAGACCGCCTGGCGAGGCGCTGAGCAGGCCATGGCAGAACTGCCGGTTGAGGCCGTGTTCCTGGAGAGCCAGCAGCAGACCGACTATGAAAAGAACCTGAACGAGTTCATCTCACAGAACAAGGATCTGATCATCACGGTCGGCTTCCTGTTGGCGGATGCCACCAAGGCGTCGGCCGAGGCCAACCCTGAGGCCAAGTTCGCGATCATCGACTCCCCCAGCAGTGCACCCAACGTCAAGGGTTTGCTCTTCGACGTGGCCCAGCCCTCCTTCCTGGCCGGCTATCTGGCGGCAGGCATGAGCGAGACCGGCGTGGTCTGCACCTATGGCGGCATCAATATCCCGCCCGTGGTCGAGTTCATGATCGGCTACCAGAACGGCGTCAACTACTACAACGAGCAGAATGGCACGGAAGTCCAGCTCCTGGGCTGGGACAACGCGGCCAACGATGGCGTCTTCGCTGGTAACTTCGAGTCGACCGACGACGGCCGCCGCCTGGCCGAGGTCTTCTTCGACGAAGGCTGCGATGTGATCTTCCCCGTGGCCGGCCCGGTCGGCCTGGGCAGCGCCGCCGCTGCGCAAGAGCGCGGCCTGATGATGATCGGCGTGGACAGCGATCAGTATGTCTCGGCGCCTGAGTTCGGTGACGTCTTCCTCAGCTCGGTGCTGAAGAACATGGACGCCGCCGTCTTCGACACCATCAGCGCTTTGGTGGACGGCAGCCTGGTCCTGGGCGATGACTACCTGGGCACGCTGGCCAACGGCGGCGTGGGCTTGGCCTCCTACCACGACTTCGAGGATCGGGTGCCGGCTGAACTCACCGCTCAGATCGAGCAGGTGATCCAGGATATCATCGACGGCAACATCGATCCCAAGGCCACTGGCTCCTGAGTATGAGTGGCCCGGGAACGCGCGTTCCCGGGCCACTTTCTGCAGCGGTGCAGGAACTGTTCGTATAAGCTCCCCCTCCTGCACCGCTGCGCCTTCCCCTCCCCCCAACCCGTGAGACTTGAGCCGTGAAGGGCCGGCCGAACGCAGGGCTTTCACGTTTGAAGCTTCATGGTTTGCATCATCCTCAGAAATTCGGACGTCTGGACGACGGATTATCTGTTCACACCCAAGCCGGATTTCCCCGCAATTGCCACGGGAGTTGCTCATGACCCCAGTTCTCGATCTGCGCAACATCACTAAACAGTTCCCCGGCGTGCTGGCCAACGACCACATCAACCTCACCCTGGAGGAGGGCGAGATCCATGCCCTGTTGGGCGAGAACGGCGCCGGCAAGAGCACGCTGATGAACATCCTCTACGGGCTGTACAGCCCCGACGAAGGCGAAATCTATATCCGCGGCCAGCGCACGCAGATCACCGGCCCCACCGATGCCATCCGCCAGGGCGTCGGCATGGTGCACCAACACTTCATGCTGATACCGGTGCTGACCGTCGCTGAGAACGTGATGCTGGGCGAGGAGACCACCAAGGGGCTTGTGCTCGATCGCAAACAGGTCGCCAGCCGCATTCGCGAGCTGTCGCAGCGGCATGGCCTGGAGGTCGATCCTGACGCCAAGATTGAAAACCTGTCGGTGGGCGTGCGCCAGCGCGTCGAGATCATCAAGGTGCTTTACCGCAGCGCCAACATCCTGATCCTGGACGAGCCGACAGCCGTGTTGACGCCCCAGGAGGCGGATGATCTGTTTGGCATCCTGCGCTCGCTGCGTGACCAGGGGGTCAGCGTCATCTTCATCAGCCACAAACTGCGCGAGGTACTGGACCTGGCCGATCGCGTTACGGTGATTCGTCGCGGTCGCGTGGTCGGAGAGGCCAAGACCGAGGGCGCCAGCCAGGCTATGCTGGCCGAACTGATGGTCGGCCGCCAAGTCGATCTGACCGTGGAGAAGAAGCCGGCCCATGCTGCTGAGACCGTATTGAGCTTCGAGAACCTGAAAGTACTGGACAATCGCCTGCAGCTAGCTGTGAACGGCGCCAGTCTGGATGTACGGGCTGGCGAAATTCTGGGTATCGCCGGCGTACAAGGCAACGGCCAGACCGAGCTGGTGGAGGCGCTGATGGGACTGCGCACGGTTCAGAATGGCACGGTGCACATCGCCGGTCAGGATGTTACCAATGCCAGCCCGCGCACCATCACCGAGTGCGACGTGTCGCACATCCCCGAAGACCGCCAGGAGGACGGGCTGGTGTTGCCATTCCCTGTCCATGACAACCTGATCATCAACACCTATTATCGGTCTCCTTTTTCTAAGGGCGTGATTGTCAACCAGCAGGCCATCGTGGACCAAGCGGATGGTTTGATCCAGGAGTTCGATATTCGCACCCCCAGCGCCGCGGTGCCTGTCTCCAATCTGTCGGGCGGCAACCAGCAAAAGGTGATCGTGGCGCGCGAGTTGAACCGTCCCATCAAGCTGTTGGTCGCCAACCAGCCCACGCGCGGCCTGGACGTCGGCTCCATCGAGTTTATTCACAAGCAGTTGGTCCAGAAACGGGACAACGGCGCGGCTGTGCTGCTGGTGTCGGCCGAGCTGGACGAGATCATGGGGCTGGCTGACCGCATCGCCGTGATTTTCAAGGGCCAGTTCACGGCGATTGTCGACGCCGACGATGTCTCCAAGGAGCAGGTAGGCCTGATGATGGCCGGCAACAGCCTGGAAGAAGCGTTGGCCAACGCACCCCGGCCGACGACCAAAGAACGGGCCATCGTCACGTAAGCAGGCAGCACGTCATCGCCTAGGTCAAAGGAGCAACGCAATGTCTGAAGCGACCACACCCAGCGCCCCGGCCGAGGCCAAGGACGCTCTCCCTGAAGTCAAGAACACGCGGCTGCGCGATGCAATTCTCTACCCGATCCTGGCCGTGTTCACAGCGCTGGTCATCGGCGCCATCCTGATCCTGGTAACCGACAAGGCTGTAGTCAACGCCTGGCTGAACTTCTTCGATGATCCGGCGGGAGCGCTGCGCCTCACTGCACAGACGGTCGGCAAGGCCTACGGCGCGATGTTCAACGGCGCGCTAAACATCGGAGGCATCATCCAGGGCATCGGCGCCATGCTGCGCGGCGAAGGCACGCAGCAATTGGCCATCGCCCTGGTGCCGCTGTCTGAAAGTTTGACCCAATCCGTCCCTTACATCTTTGCCGGCCTGGCCGTAGCCTTTGCCTTTCAGGGCGGCCTGTTCAACATTGGCGGCGAAGGACAGATGCTGGTGGGAGCGCTCTGCTCGGTCTACGTGGGCTTCAAGGTCACCGGCATGCCCTGGTTCATCCACCTGCCCTTAGCCATGATGGCCGGCATCGCCGGCGGCGCGATCTGGGCCGGCATCGTGGGCGCGCTCAAGGCATACACCGGCGCCCATGAGGTGATCAACAGCATCATGATGAACTGGATCGCCATCATCCTGAGTTCCTGGCTGCTCAAGGTGGGCGGTCCTCTGGCGCGGCCTGACGTACCGGTCACGCCGCCGGTGCTGGATACGGCCTGGATCCCGCGCCTCTTCGACACGCCGGGCAATCGCTTCCATGCCGGCTTTTTCCTGGCTCTCTTTGTGGTCTGGCTAGTCTGGTGGATCTTATACAAATCTACGCTGGGCTTCCAGATCCGCATGGTAGGCGCTAATCCCAAGGCGGCCAGGTACAGCGGTATCAACGTCAAGCGCCTGTGGATCGCTATCATGGCCATCAGCGGCTCGCTGGCGGGAACGGCCGGCATGGTGCAAACCCTGGCCGTGGACCGCTGGGTGGGCGTCGGCTTCTCCGCTGGCATGGGCTTCGACGCCATCGCTCTGGCGCTGTTAGGTAGAAACCACCCCGTCGGCGTATTGCTGGCCGCCTTGCTCTTCGGAACGCTGAAGAACGGCGCCACGCGCATGCAGTCGGTGGCGCAAATCCCTGTGGACATCATCACCATTGTCATCGCCCTGGTGATTGTCTTCATCGCCGCGCCAGAGATCATCCGCGCGATCTATCGCCTGCCCAAGGCGTCGGTCGAAGAAGGGCCGGTGTTCACCAAGGGGTGGGGATCATGACAATTGTCAACGGTCAATGGTTAATTGTCAATGATCAACCTCTCCGGGACGTTTCCCAGTTGTCAATGATCAATGGTGAATAAGGAGACTAGCTATGGCCGCAACTACAGCTCCAATTGCTTCGATAGGCTCCTATGCTGCACGCCGTGAGCGTCGCAAGGCTATTGCGTATGGCGTGTTCTTCCTGCTGGTGGCCCTGGCCATCTTCTTCTTTTTCGTGCGCAACAGCGCGCCCGGTATGGAGAGCACCTTCAAGCTCAACCCGACCACGAAGGAGAAGGTCATCCAATTGGGCGATTTGGTCTTGCCGACCTACCAGACGCTCCTCGTCCTGGCCACCGTCGTTGGCCTGCTGGGCCTGTATCAGATCATGCGCGGCTTCAAGCGGGTGGTCCTGGTGCTGGGTCTCGTGGCGCTGCTGTTCGTCTTCGCCTTCCTGGTCTGGGCAGTGCGCGACAAGTCGATCAACCTGCTGGGGATTCTCACGTTCACCGTGGCGGCGGCCACACCTATCGCCTTTGGAGCGATGAGCGGCGTGATGTGTGAACGGTCCGGTGTGGTCAACATCGCCATCGAGGGCATGATGCTGACCGGCGCCATGGTGGCCGTCATTGTCGCCAGCATCAGCGGCAATCTGTGGTTGGGCCTGGCTGGCGCGGTCCTGATCAGCGGCCTGTTGGGCGTGTTCCTGGCGATTCTTGCTATTCACTTCCGCGTCGACCAGATCATCGCCGGCACAGCCATCAACATCTTCGCTTTGGGCATTACCAGCTTCATCAGCCAGCGTTTCATGCAGCCTAACCCGGCGCTGAACTCTGGCGGCGTTTTCTCTAAGGTTGCCATCCCCGGACTGTCGCAAATCCCCATCATCGGACCGGTCTTCTTTAACCAGTCGCCCATCGTCTACATCCTCTTCCTGACGATCATCGCCATACATTTCATGTTGTTCTACACCCGTTGGGGACTGCGCACGCGGGCCGTCGGTGAGCACCCGAGCGCGGCCGATACGCTGGGCGTCAATGTGTTCAAGATCCGCTACGTCAACGTGATCATCGGCGGCATGATCGCCGGCGTCGGCGGCGCTTACTTCACCATCGGCTCGGTGGGGCGCTTCGACGAAGCGATCACGGCTGGCAAGGGCTTCATCGGCCTGGCCGCCATGATCTTCGGTCGCTGGAACCCTTTTGGCGCCTACGGCGCATCGCTGATTTTCGGCTTTTCGGACGCGCTGCAGGCCCGTTTGCAGGTCTTGGGCAAGACGCAGGTGCCCATCCCTTCCGAGTGGCTGCTGATCCTGCCTTATCTGGTGACCATGATCGTGCTGGCCGGCGTGGTCGGCAAGACCGTGGCGCCGGCGGCCGATGGCAAACCGTATACGAAGGATTAGAAGGCGTTTGGACCACAAAGGCGCGAAGAGGCAAGAAGCCACGAAGCGCGAAGACGCGAAGCTGTGCGCACCACGCTCGCTCACTTCGCGCTTCGTGTTTCCGCAGTCCAGACTAGCCACACCCAGACAATTGCTGAGGACCAATCTCATGAAACCACGGGAACGCGTGCTGGCGGCGATCAATCACCAGGAGCCAGATCGAGTGCCGATCTGTATCGGCGTGAGCAACGCCACCAGTCTCAAGATGATACCCTATCGGGCCATCAAAGAACTGGCCGACATCGAAGCTCCCGACGAGTACATTTACCAATGGCCGGAGCTGGGCACGGCCGCGCCGGACGAGGCTACGCTGCTGCGCCTGCGCAGCGACGTGCGCGGTGTGCTCGACCTCGAGCCGGCGCACGTGCTGCAACGCAACCGAGCCCGCCCGCCCCATACCCCCTTTGTCGATTCGTGGGGCAGCGGACAGGTGGAGCTGGCGCCGGGCGAATGGCTGCCGGGGCTGAATCCGCTGCGCGAGGCCGCCACGGTCGAGGAGATCGAAGCATACGCCGGCTGGCCGGACATGGACGATCCCACGCGCGTAGCCCATGTGCGCCAGCAGGCGCTGCAACTGCGCGAACAGGGCGAATTCGCTGTCATGGGCACGCCCTGGCTGCTCTTCCCCTTCGAGCGCGCCCACGCCATGCAAGGCATGGATGTCTTCCTGCTCAACATGGCCGAGAATCCTGACATGGCGGCCGCGTTGCTGCGCAGAATCACTGATAGCTGCAAGGCGCTGATGGGCAACTTTCTGGCTGAGTGCGGCGATCTCCTGGACATCATCAAGATCGGCGACGACCTGGGTATGCAAAGCGGCCTGCTGATCTCGCCCAAGATGTATCGCCGCCTGCTCAAGCCGCTGCACGCCGAGTTGATCGCCTACATCAAAGAGCGCACCGACGCCAAGGTTTTCTTCCACACCGACGGCGACGTGTTCGACCTGATCCCCGACTTCATTGAGATCGGCATCGACATCCTCAATCCAATCCAGACATCGGCCGGGCGCATGTCCAACCTGGCTGCACTGAAGGAGCGCTACGGCCAGAACATGGCCTTCTGCGGCGGAATCGACACCCACCGCGTGCTGCCTTTCGGTACGCCGCAGGACGTGCGCGAGGAAGTACGCCGCGTCATCAGTCTGCTGGGCGCAGGCGGCGGTTACATGCTGGCCTCAGTACACACACTCATGAACGATGTGCCGGCCGAGAACATCCTGGCGATGGTTGACGCCGTGGAGGAGTTTGGCAGGTATCCGTTGGGCTGAGCGGAGACAATAAAACCGGAGTTCGGTATGATTATCAATCGTTTGGCCCTGCTGACCACACTGTTGGTCGCCTCCCTGGCCTTGTCGTGCTGCGCGAGTCAGCAGACAGCGCCAACCCCAGTCCCATCGGAGCCGCTGCCTACATCGACTGTGGTCCTCCCGACCCCGGCGCTCGCCGCCGCCACGGCCTTTCCAGCCGATCCACCGCGCTATCGGGTGGGGCTGGTGACTGACGGGGGCACGGTCGACGATGGCACCCTCAACCAGGGCGTTTACCAGGGCCTGCTGCGGGCGGCCGAAGAGTTCAACCTCGATTTCAACACGATCGAAACCGTGCAGCCCAGTGACTTCGGGACAAACATCGAGACCTTCGTCAACGCGGGCTACGACCTGATCGTGACCGTGGGGCCTCTGCTGGGTGAGACGACTCGGGCTATGGCTGAGACCTATCCAGATGTCAGCTTCGTAGCCGTCGATGTTGGCTATGAAACCTTCCCCGATAACCTGGTGGGGTTGACCTTCCGCGAGGACCAGATGGGCTTCCTGGCGGGCGCGTTGGCTGGATTGATCAGCGAACGCAAGACTGTGGGCGTCGTGGCAGGCACGGACTCGCCCGCCACGCGCAGGCTGCGCAGCGGCTATGAAAACGGCGTGCGACACGTTTGCCAGGAATGCGTCGTGCTCACTTTGACCATCGACAGCTTGACCGACCCAGCCCGCGGCCGAACGGCCGCTTTGAGCCAGATCGGCGAAGGCGCGGACGTCATCTTTGGCGTTGGCGGCCCGACTGGCTCCGGCGCCCTGCTGAGCGCGACCCAACAAGGCGTCTGGGCTATCGGCGTGGACCAGGATGCGTATTTCACGACTTTCGAGGGGGGCGCGGCTGACGGCGCCGGCAGGCTGCTGAGCAGCGCCGTCAAGCGCGTAGACAACGCAGTCTATAGCATCGTGGGAGACGCAGTGATGGGAGTTTACAGTCCTGGCGCCCGACTTTTCGACGCCAGCGGCGCTGGCGTGGCCCTCGCGCCCTTTCACGATGCGCAGAGCGCAGTCTCCGACGAGATCCAGGACAAGCTGGCCGAGATTTTCACAATGCTGGCCAGCGGGGAGTTGGACACCGGGGTCGATTCGCTTAGCGGCGATCGACCTTAAGGACCTTTTGGCCCTTGCTGGATATTGGCCAGAAAATGGGCCTCGAACGCCTCGTGCAGCCGCCGGGTCATTGGCCCCGGCCTGCCGTCACCGATCGGCTGGCCGTCGATGCGTACCAGGGGCAGGATATGCCGGCTGGTGCTGGTCAGGAAGGCTTCGTCCCAGTACGGCCGTTCGGCCAGCGGCAGCGGTCGCTGCAACACGGGCAAGCCCAGCTCCCCGGCCAGCTTGAGCAGTTCCAGTTGGGTCACGCCGGCCAGCACATCCTCGTCTGGCGCGGTCAGCAACACGCCGTCCTGGACGATGAACAGGTTGCTGGTGGAGCCTTCGGTGACGCACAGAGCGCGGTCGACCAGCAGCCCTTCGTGTTCGCCGGCTTTCAGAGCGCTCATGCGCGCCAGGTGATTGACCAGAGTGTTGAGTGACTTGGCGTGGGGCAGCGCACGCTCGCCCAGAAAGGTGACTGCGCCTACCCCTTGCTCGTACATTTCCGGAGGAAAAGCACGCGGCGTCTCCGGCCAGATGTAGATCTCGGGGGCATGGCCCGGTGTAGGGCCCAGGGCGAACATGCGGATCAGCGCGTCGTGGCAACCGTTGGCCGCGATGGCCTCCCGCGCCCAGTGTGCGATGGTGTCCAGTCCGGCCGGCAGATCCAGATCGATGGCAGCGGCCGAGTCGGCCAGGCGCTGCAAGTGATCGTCCAGGCGAAAGATGACGCCCTGATAGAGCTGGATCGACTCGTAGACGCCAAACGCGCCAAAGATCACCGGGTTGAAGATCGAGATGTGGGCGTCAGATGGAGCAATCAACTGGCCGTTGCGGCTGACAACGTGAGGCAGGGTCATAATAATCCTTTGTCGGGCTGCCGCAAGAAACCGGGAGTTTGTGCTCTCTTGATCGAGCATGCAGTGTCCGCCAAAAAACACCCGGTTCCTTTGCGCTTCAGATTAGCTGCTCTTGACCATGTGATAGGCCAGGTCGCCGTCGGTCAGCATGGCCACAGGGCGGCGCTTGCCATCCCCCTCCAATACCACCACCACCTGCCGTGAACGCGAGTTGATCATCAGGCGTGCGGCGTCGGCCAGCAGCGTCTGCGGCGTGACTATAGGGATGTCGCGCTGCATGTGATCCTTGACCATCTGGCTGGCCCAGTTGTCCATTGCAATGTGCACGCGCAGGATGTCCACTCGGGTGATCAGGCCCATCAGGCAGCCCTCATCGTCTTCGACCACCAACGAGCTGACCTCCTCCTCCACCATGGTGCGCACTGCCACCAGCAACGAGGTGTTGGCCGAGCAGCTATGGATGCCATAGCGCTTGGCCTGTAGAACGGTTCGTCCTTTTTTCATAGCGATCTCCAGATGTAGCAATTCAAGGCTGGGACAGGCGGCTGACGTCGGCGTGACGGAAGCAATCGACCGTATGGTCGTTGACCATCCCAATGGTGTAACAATTGTTCACACGTGACTCCAGCGCCCTGCGCCCTCAGAAATCAACCCTTACGACCTCGCCGTCGCGCAGGTAGACGGCCCGGAAGATGTCGCGCAGCCAGCGGTTGGCCTCAGGGGGGGCGGTCTTCTCCAATCGGCGCTCCAGGTCGGGCAGGATGGTCTGCACCAGGCTGCGGTTGTCGCGGCGGCGCTGCGCGTCCTTGCGCTCGGTCTCCAGCGCGGTCAGCGCCGTCTCGACCGCCTGCTGGCGCGCCCGCAGGTCGCCGGTGGCGCGGTCGTAGTCCTCGATGGAGAGACGGTCGCTGGTGAACAGGTAGATCAGCCGCTGGCGGGACTGGTCGATCTGCATCAGTTGCTCGCGCAACTCCTGCTCGCGATCCGGCTCCTGCTTCTGCGCTTCCTGGGCCTTCGCGCCTTCCTCGATCTGGCTCTCGTGCTCCTGAAACAGCCTGGTCAGGTAGGCGATCAGCGATTTGGTCACCTGCTCCCTGGTGACATGGTTCCAGCGGCAGCCGCGGCTCTTGACGTGCGTGCTGCAATGGTAGCCGTGGTAGACCCGGCCGGGAAGCCAGTTGGAGCGGCTGATGGCAGTGTACATCACACCGCCGCAATAGTCACAATATAGGATGCCCGACCACAGGCTGGTCGTGGGCGGCCTGCGGCGCTGCGCCCGCACGTCCAGGTAGCGCTGCAACTCGTCCCATGTCGCCCGGTCGATCAGCGCCTCGTGCTGGCCTTCGACCTCGATCCTGATGTCCTGGCCCTTGGGGTCCGTGGCCTGGCGCACCACCAGCCCGACGTGGAAGGGGTTGCGCAGCACGTAGCGCACGGCGGTGTCGGTCTTGAAGCGGTGGGGGAACTGCTCGTTCAGCCGGCCGCGGATCGCCACCTGGGTCACGCCGTCCAGGGTGGCCCGCACCGCCCAGCGGTAAGCTTCCGCCTCGACCGGATCGACCACCGCCTGGCGCTCCCCCTGCACGTACTCCGTCCGGTAGCCGAAGGGCAGCACGCTCGACATCGGCTTGCCCTTGCGCGCCCGCGCGTTCATCCCGTAGTGCATCCGCCGTCGCAACTCGACAAGCTCGCGCTGCGCGCCGGCCCGCTCCAGGGCGGCCAGGTAGAGGTCGCTGTCGGTCTGCCCGGTGCCGGGCATGTTCATGGAGTGGATGACGCAGCCGGCCCGCCGCGCCCGCTCCTCGATCACCGCCACCAGGCTGTCGGTGCGGCCCAGGCGGTCGCGGCCGCGGCAAATCAGGTAGTCGATGGAGCGGGCGTCAAGAAGCTCCAGCAGGTCGCGGTAGGCGTTGCGCTCGCCCGGCCGCAGCTCCTGGCTCAGCCCTTCGACGGCGTCGCTCAGCTCCACGTACTCGCGGGTCTCGCCGGGCACGATCAGTTCCGCCACCACCAGCCAGCCGCGCTGCTCGGCCACCCGGCGGCCGTCGGCGACCTGGCGCTCGATGGAGTCGCCCTTGGTTTGGGGGCGCGAAGATACCGCCGCCCAGACAGCGGCGCGCGTTTCTGTTTGCATAGGCACCTACGAGACGCCGACCAGCGCCTCGTCCTCGCGCGCGACCCTGATCATGGGCGGCTCGTCAGGACTCATCAACATGCTGATCGAGCCGGGGTCGCTCTGGTCGGTCATGGACTCGACCATGCGCAGGAGCAGCACCTGCTGGTCGGGGGGCATGGCTGCGACCATGTTCATCAGCTGGACCAGCAGGGCGCGCTCGTGCGCGTTCTCGGGCTGGTACATGATGGTCAGGTCGTCGATCTCGTCCGGGAAGTAGGGGCGGGGGTCGTCGGTGCGCAGGCCGATATAGTCCAGGCTGCAGTCGAGGGCGTTGCTGAGGTTGATCAGCGTGATCAGCAGGGCCAGGCCGTTGCCGGTCTCGATACGGCTGGCGTAGCTCTGGGTGGAGCCCAGCGCCTGGCCGAACTCGCGCTGGTCGTCGAAGCCCGCCTCGACGCGGCGCTGGCGGATGCGCTCGCCCACAGCCCGCAGGTAGAGTTGCTCGCTGCCGTAAAGCTCGGTCAGCTTCGTGCCCTTGCCCACGTCCTTGGGCCGCACCACCGTCTTGGTTCCTTTGCGGTGCAGGTTTTGCTCTGTCTTGCCGCTAGTCATTGCTAGTCTGTTACCTCGTGGAGGGGAGAACAGGGCCTAATCAGTTTTATACTTACAATCTAAATTATATGCCAAAAGCAATTTGGCGTCAATAGCATATTGAAAAATTCCTAGAAACCTGTTATAATCTAAGAAATACCAGTATTCTGCATCAGTCCTGGAGAAAGAAACCGCGATGAACCAGAACACAAGCCTGCTACGAGACGCCCGCCAGCAAGCGGGCTTAAGCCAGAAGGACCTGCGGGCGCGGCTGGCCGCCTGCGGCGTCCTGGTCAGCCAGCCCACCGTCTCCCACTACGAGACCGGCAAGCGCGCACCGGGGACGATGGAGGAGATCGTGGCCCTGGCCGAGACCTTGCAGGTCGAGCCGGAGGCGTTGGTGGCCCACTTCGCCGACCAGCGGGCCGGCTACGCCCGCGCCGCCTACCTGGAGAAGCTGGTCGCCAACGGAGCGACGGAGGCAGCCGATGACGCCGCCTGAAGACAAGGCCCGCCTGATCCGCGCGCTGACCGGGCTGGCTATCCTGCTAGCAAAGGTGGATTTGGACGATGAACAGCAAGTACCGCTCGCGTCGGGTGCAGGTAGACGGCACCACGTTCGACAGCCAGGCCGAGGCCGACCGCTACGCCGAGTTGCTGATGCTGGCGCGGGCGGGGGAGATCGCGGACTTGCGCACCCGGCCGCGCTGGACGCTGCAGCCCGCGTTCAGCGGCCCGGACGGTCGGAAGGTGCGGGCCATCACGTATGAGGCCGACTTCTCATACCAGGAGGACGGCCGTCTGGTCGTCGAAGATGTGAAGCCGGCCTGGACAGGCCGCAAGGACGGGGCCTGGCGGGTCTTCCGCCTCAAGGCCAAGCTACTGCTCTACACCCACGGCATCGACGTGCGGGTGGTGGAGCGCTAGGAGTACCCTATGCCGACCGCGCAGCGCCAGGCCGTCTACGGCCTTATTCGAGGTCTCGTCGGCCAGGCCAACATCATCGCCATCCCCCGCCTGTTCCTGCGGCTGTCGGGGGGCAGCTACGAGCAGGCCGCGTTCCTGGCCCAATGCGTCTTCTGGTCGGACTACGCCCAGCAGGACGGCTGGTTCTACAAGACCTACGACCAGTGGGCCGAGGAACTGGCCCTGAGCGAGTACCACATCCGCCAGGCCACGGCCGCTCTCGTGGAGCGGGGCGTCTTGCAGACCGCGCGGCGCATGGTGGCCGGGCGGCCGCTGGTGCACTACCGCGTGGACTTCGAGGCGCTGCACGAGGCCCTGCTGGCGCTGGTCGATCCCGATTATGAAAAAAGTGCGTATTCCGAACCTGAGAATTTTTCACCTTCCGAACCTGAAGAATTTTCAAGAACTGAACCTGAAAAAATCGCAGGTTCCATAAGCAATAGAATACAGACAACAGAGTCTTCTCTCTCTCCTGACGGAGAGAGAGAGGCTGCCGCCCCACCGCCCTGTCCCGGCCCGCCAGCATTGTCTGGTACCAGGATCGAGCATTGGCCCGAAGGACTGACCCCCAACCACGTCAAGGCGCTGATCGGCGCGGGGTACGGCCCGGCCACGGTGCGCGAGGCCACGGTGCAGGATCTCGTGCGCATCGACGGCATCGGCGAGAAGGCCGTGCGGCTCATCACCGGCGTCGACCTGAGCAAGGCGCGCCAAGACATCCCGCCGGCCGTGCGGGCGGTGCAGACGGTGACGCGCGTCCTGCCGCCGCGCCTGTTGTGGCCCAAGATCGCCGAGACGCTGGGCGACCAGGTGGACACGGCCCGCATGGGCGAGGTCTACCAGCGCTGGGTCGCCAAGGGCTACAACCCGCTGAACTACGAGGGCTGGCTGCTGGACTGGTACGTCAACGGCGCGCCCCAAAATGGCCCTGTGAAACTCATCCCCCTGCCCCCACGAAAGGATCCCCATGCAAACGCAAACCCGGCCCCCGGAGCCGATCCGGGCGACGTTGACGAGATTAACCGTCGCATTGCCCAGGCCCGCGAGCGCCTCGCCCGCCTTAGCGCCGCTCCGGCCTGAACCCGAGTGCGACTTCTGCGGCGGGGCGCAGTGGGTGGTGGCCGACCTGCCCCTGAGCCACCCCGCCTTCGGTCAGGCCAAGCCCTGCCCCAAGTGCCTGGCCCCGACCTTGAAGGCCAAGAGGCTGGCGAAGGACTACGGCAAGTTCGGGATCACGGGCATCCTGACCGAGATGACCTTCCATGCGTTTACAATGAGAAGCGCAGAGGAGATGAGCCAGGGGCAGCGGGCGAGTTTAGAATTGGCCCTGCTGGAGGCGCAGACCTTCGCCGCGGCCCCGCGCGGCTTCCTGTTCCTGACCGGCAACCCCGGCTGCGGCAAGACGCACCTGGCCGTGGCGATCACCCAAGCCGCGCTGGATCGGGGCGTGCCGGCGCTGTTCGTGGTCGCGCCCGACCTGCTCGACCACCTGCGCGCGGCCTACGACGACGAGAGCGTGCGCTTCGACGACCGCTGGGAGGCCGTGCGCACGGTCGATCTGCTCGCGCTGGACGACTTCGGCGCGCAGTCGGACACGGCCTGGGCGCGGGAGAAGCTCTATCAACTGGTCAACTACCGGGTCAACAACGACCTGCCCACGGTGGTCACGTCCAACTGGACGGAGCGAGAGTTCGCCCAGTACCACGGCCGCATCGCCAGCCGCCTCAAGGCTGCGGTGCATGTCCACATCAGCGCGCCGGATGCGCGCGGGAAGGTTGGGAGAGGAGCCGCGTTATGAGCAATACCGGCATCTGGTCGGAGTGTTTGGCTCGTTGTGATGCATACCGGCACAGCGAGGGGACAAGTTCACACCCCCGGAGGACACGTCGGCGACCGCCCGCGGCGGATTCGGTACCCAATCAGCGATTGATCTGTGCCATCAAGCAGCCAATCCATTCATGGCTTCGAAAAACCTTCAGTATACGCCCTCGACCCGGCGTCTACGTTCTTCGATCTCGGCCGCCAGTTCGCGAATCTCGTTCTTGTCGATATGGTATTCCTGCGTCGCCAGAAAGCGCAGGTAGTCAAGTCTTTTCTGAAGTTGCCGAATCACCCAAATCTCGACATCGTTCGAGATCGGTTCATCACTGCCGTCGTCGCCGCCGATGCCTTCTAGCGCCTTATGTGCGATCTCCGCGTGATAGAGTGTTTCGCCAGCGTGTTCAAGCTCATGCAAAGCCTGCTGGATTAGGAAACGATCATCCTTCGGCAGTATCGCTACATCAAATCCAGGGGTCACCAGGTGTAGCCCGATTCCGTCGTCGTATGCAGCAGCGATTGCCCCACTCGTGTAGCCTGAATTGGTAATCATCAACGCCTTGTGTGCCGCTACCTTCTGTCTTACCTGCTGAAGCAGAAGGACTTCTGGCTGGTCTACCTTCGAGTTTCCTCTCCATTTCGCGTTGGCGATGCACA
>JAAEKA010000175.1 GCA_014155705.1 Anaerolineae bacterium clx_CAG2
CATGGATTGCTAGCCATACTGCTATTGGTGTTGGCGAGCGTCCACATCCTCAGCGTTGGCAGGTATGCGCATTTGCCAGCCGTCCGGCTGATCTGGTTCATTTATTTTGTCATCTTCGTCGTGAGGGCCGTGATAGCCTGACCTAACCCGCGCGAGAAGAAGTTGCCGATGACCTCCATGTCGTTGGTGACACTGCTCATCAGCTCGCCGATGGGTTGGCGATCGAAGAAGTTGAGCGACAGGCCCTGGATGTGGTCAAACAGCTCCTTGCGCAGCCGGTTGAGACCCTCCTCGGCCAGGGCCGAGATGATGCGGTTGCGCAGCCAGCCGGTCAGCCACATGACCGCCGAGACGATCAGCATCAAGACCAGGATGCGCACCAAATCCTCGAACGATCCCTGGCCGCCGATGACGTTGATGGCCAGACCCATGAGATAGGGCAGCAGAGCGGTGAGAAACACGGAGACGAGCACCAGGACCAGGGCAACGATAAAGCGGCCGCGGCTGGCCGTGATGTAGCCCAGTAAGCGGCGCAACAGCTTGCCGGTCGGCAGCTTGGGTCGGGGAGTCTCCTGGGCGGCCTGGCGCGGGTCCTTGGCTGCGTGCGCCTGCGCGGCGTTCGATCGGGAAGCCATCATCGCTGCACCTCCTGGCTGCCGCCTGTCATGCTGACCGAAGGCGCCGAAGCATCTCGCAGCTCCGGCACCATGCCCAGTTGCGAGAGACAGATATCACGATAGAGCGGACTGGTTTGCACCAAATCGTTGTGTTTGCCCACGGCCACCTGCCGGCCGCCCTCTAACAGAACGATCTTGTCGGCGGTCAGCACGGTGCTGATACGCTGGGCCACATAGAGCTTGGTGGCCTGGGCCATCATGCCCTGCACCGCCTCCTGGACACGCGCCTCGGTGGCCATGTCCAGCGCGCTGGTGCTGTCGTCCAGGATCAGGATCTTGGGCTCAGCCGCCGCGGCGCGGGCGATGGAGAGACGCTGGCGCTGGCCGCCGGAGAAATTGGCCCCGCGCCGGGCCACGGTTGCGTCGTAGCCTTCAGGGATGGCGCTGACGAAGCCGTCAGCGTCGGCCGCCTGGGAAGCTGCTTGCATCTCGTCGTCGTCGGCCCGCGCGTTGGCCATCAGGATGTTGCCACGCACAGTGCCGGTGAAGAGCACCGACTCCTGCAAGGCCACTGCCACCAGCTTGTGCAGTTGTTTCTGGGGAATGTCGCGCACGTCGATGCCGTCGATGGTGACCCGCCCCGCGGTGACGTCGTAGAAGCGCGGGATCAGGTTCACCAGCGACGACTTGCCAGAGCCGGTGGCTCCCAAAAAGCCCACCGTCTCACCCGGTTCGATGGCGAGGTTGATGCCGTGCAGCGCTTCCCCCATTGGTTGGCCAGCCTTGTCGCGGTAGCCAAAGGAGGCGTTCTCAAAGACGATGCGCCCCCGAATGGACGCCGGATCGATGCGTTGGGCGTCTGGTTTGTCCTGGACCTCCGGCGTGTCGGACAGCACTTCAATGATACGTCCCAGCGAAGCCTCGCCCGCCTCCAGGTAGGGCAGGATGAAGGCCAGCATGGTAATGGGAACCAGCGCGGCGGCCAGCAACTGGCTGAAGATCACCACCTCGCCCAGTGAGAGGGTCTGGCTGAGCATGACCTCCCGGCCCATGACGAAGTAGATCACCACCACGCTGGTGTAGATCAGAGCGGTAGCCGTGGGCAGGAAGACGGCGATGCGATAGGCCGGCGCCAGGGCAGCGTCCTTCTGCTTGTCGCTGGCCTGGGCAAAGCGCTGGCTCTCATAGCGCTCGCGCACGAAGGCTTTGACCACCCGCACGCCCGACAGATTTTCCTGCAAGATGTTGTTGACTACGTCCAGCGCCGCCTGGCGGATGACGAAGAGCTTCTGAATATTGCGCAGCAGGCTGAAGAGCACCACCGAGACGACCACCATGACCGCAATCATCAGCGGCAACTGGCGCGGGGCCAGCAGCGCCGTGATCAGCAACACCATCAGGATGGTGAAGGGCGCCTGCAAGAGGTTCATCACACCGAACAGCACGGCGCTCTTGACGTTGTTGACGTCGGCGGTCAGCCGCACCAACAGATCGCCGGTGCGGAAGCGGTCCAGGTTGCCGAAGGAAAAGGTCTGGACCTGGCGGAAAGTCTGGACGCGCAGGAAGTTGGCCGTGCCCTCGGAGAACATCACGGCGTAGATGGCGTTGCCGATGCTGAACACGGTCAGCACCAGGGTCAGGCCGATCATCCACATGGCCGTGCTGATCACCACGTCGATGTTGCCTGCCTCCACGCCGTCGTTGATCAGGCGGGCGTTGAGCGCCATGACCACCTGGTTGACGGCCACGCTCAGGAACAGCATGATCTGCGAGATGAGCAAGGGCCGTTTCGATCCTTTGTAAAGGACCAGCATCTTGCGGAAGTTCTTGTACATACGTTTCACTCCAGCTAGCGCCCAGCCAGGCTAAGGACGCGTCTGTTTACCGGTGCCGCTTTGGCCGGTCTCCTGACCGAGCCAGTTCGTGGATGTAGGCGGACGCGTCCTAGGGCGTGGGTGTCGTTGCCGGCGCAGGCGTTGCGGCTGCCGCGGTGGGCTCTGCCGCCGGGGTCGCACCGGGATCAGTCGCGGCCGGCGCGCCGTCGAGCGTCAGGCCATGACACTCCTGACAGTTGGCGCTGTCATAATGGGCGTGGCTGGCCGGCATGGGCAGGCTGCCGCCCACCTGATGGCAGTCTGTACAGGTCGTGTACGC
>JAAEKA010000176.1 GCA_014155705.1 Anaerolineae bacterium clx_CAG2
CGGCCGGCACCACGGCCAGCTTCACCACCAACCCGGCCACTCTGACGGCGTCTGGCACATCGCTGTCACTCATCGGCACCACACCGGCTCGTGCGCCTTCGCGCGCCGCATTGGACAGAGTGTTATAGGTCAGCATCACCCGACTAAATTCCATGATGCCCAACAACAAGAGCAGGAGCAGTGGCAGAATTAGGGCATATTCTACCAGCTCCTGCCCTGCGTTGCGGCCGCAATCAGTACGTCTTGTCATTGCGGGCCTCACCGTTGCTGGCGGCGCCGGCAGCGCCTGCCTTTCCCGTGGGACTGTGCCCAGAGAAAAGGCGGCGCTGCCAGCATGTGCCAGATGTGCGTCAGGTGTTTACATAGACAGGGTTACCGGCATTCGGTTCAAGAATTTATGCTCGCCTGTCCAGGTTTAGAAGTTGTCCATGACCTGCTGGATGAGGCCAGCAATTGCCGGGCCAAGCAGCACGATCACGGCGATGACAGCGATGGCGATCAGGGCCAGCAACAGTCCGTACTCTACCAGGGTCTGGCCCTCTTCGTCGGCGCCCAAGTAAGTATTCAGGAAGGTGTTCAGGTAGGTCATGAGATACTGCAACATGGGATAGTCTCCTTGTGAGTGTGTCTCGTTGCAACGAGATCAATGTGATGAGTAGCGTGAAACCGTTCAGCCGATGGTGCGTCGTCCTGACGAGGCTGCCAGCCTCTGGCGATGCAATGAAATCAGATTCATCGGGCGTTCTTCTCCTTATTGCTCGGCCAGCTAAGCCTTCGGAGGAACATTTCTATTGTGGCGGCAATGTAGCAGCGATGTGACGGTGGTGTGGTGGTGTGCCAGCATTTTGCTTAAGTCCTGACAACCTGTTCGCATATTACATCACAAGTATACAAATGCGAGGGGCTACAGTCAATAGGATATTAGTACTATCCACAGTCGGAATTTTAGATGAAAACGCACGAATTTCCTATGATCGCAAGGGACATACCGATTGAATGGCTGCGTGCTGCACCAGGAATGCCCTGTGAATTAGTTCTTCGACGGATGGGATCAGAAAGAAAGGCTCCTGGTGAACGAGATTCACCAGGAGCCTTTCTTCTTCAATTTTATAGAGGCTACGCTGCCATGGAAGCTGGCAGCGTAGCCCATGGTTACGCAGAACTGATTCTTTGGAGGCGTTCAAACCGACATTGGTTTGTAGTCAGCGCTTCAATGCGCCAGAAGCGCTGACTACGAACTAAACTGGCGTCCTGTGGAAACCGGGAGTTTGTATTAGCTGGATCAAGCACGAAGCGCTCACGATAACTCCTGGTTTCTGCGTGTACTCGGTTTAGCTCAACCGGATTTGAATCCCCTTTATTCTTTGCGGCGCAGGGTGTAGCCGGCGCCCAAGGCCAGCATGGCGGCCGCCAGTGCTCCCAGAGGCAGGCCGGCCAGCGGGGCGGGCGCCGGGCTGGCGGCCGCATCCACGCTGCTCAGCGTCACCGCAGTCGGCGTCTGGCAGCTCTGGACCATCACATCGTCCACGTCCCAGCCCGGCCGGCTGACCGAGGTGTCGGTGCCGATGCGCATGCGGAACTGCACCGACTGGCCGGCATAGGCGCTGACGTCGGCGATGGTCTGCTGGTAGGGAGCAGGGTTGGGACCGCACCAGGCCTGCAGGCCAGCCAGCGGATTGCTGAAGCTGCCGGACACAGCGCCGGTGTAACCGCCCACCAGCAGGTTGGCCGGGGGCACCTGGGTCCAGGTCGTGCCGCCGTCCGAGGAGACCTCGAGGATGCCGCCGTCGTAGCAGGCGGTGGCGCTGCTGCTCTCCAGGTTGGGGGCGTGCCAGAACTTGAGCACCAGGGGGTTCTCGCCCACCGGCAGCAGGACGGCCGGCGAGGCCAGCCGCTGGTCGGTGACCGAGGCCGTGCCAACGCCGCGGTAGTGGTTGGCGCCGCTGTGCGGGTTGGCGGTGGAGAGCGCCCAGGTGTTGCCCGTGCCGCTGCTGGTCCAGCCGCTGGCGCCGCTCTCGAAGCCGTATTCGTAGACGATGTTGGGCGTGGTGCCGGGGCCGCAGTCGCCGGGGGCGGCCACGGTGGTGAAGCTCCAGGTGGGGGAGTAGGTACCGACGCCGCAGGCATTGTCGGCCCAGACGCGCCAGTAGTGCGTGGTGCTGGTGTTGAGTGCGACGTTGGAGGTCCAGGTGGGGACAGCCAGACCGCTGGCTGAGGCCACGATGTTGGTGAAGGCCATGTCAGTGGCTACCTGGATGCTGTACGAGCCAGCCTGCGCCAGCGCGTTCCAGGTGAAGGTGGGGGAGGCCGGCACGTTGAGCGCGCCGTTGGCGGGCGTGAGCAGCGTCGGCGCGGCCGGCGCTGCCGTGAAGACATTGAGGCCCACTGTGCTGGTGTGGGTGCTGGTCGGCGCTACGCCGACCACGTTGATGCTGTAGCTGCCTGGCGCAGCCACGCCGGTGTTGCCGATGGTCAGGGTGCTGACGCCGGCCGGCGTGACCGGGTTGGTGGTGAAGCTGGCCGTGGTGCCGGCCGGGTTGCCGTTGGCGCTCAGGGTCACGGGATCGGCGTAGCCCAGCGTGGTGCCCACGGTGATGTTGTAGACGGCGTTGGCCGGCGTGCAGATGTCCTGACTGGTCGGAGCAACATCCAGGCTAAAGTCAGGGGCTAGCACGCAGTTCTGGCAGATCAGGGCGAAGCTCTGGTCGGTTGGGTCGGCGTTGCCCAGCACTGCGTCGCCCGCGATGTTGACTGCGTCGAT
>JAAEKA010000177.1 GCA_014155705.1 Anaerolineae bacterium clx_CAG2
ACTTCTGGGTTGCCACCAGGACGCCGATAACACGTGCTAGATGCATGAGGGAATTATACCACAGATCGGCGCGGGGTGTGCAAGGCGCGATCACTGCCTGCAATGCGCACGAAGAGATCGAGGGTCGTGTTGTTGCGCACGGCCACGCTGGGGACGCCGGCGCGGTAGACCACGTTGAGCAGGTAGCGCCGGCCCTGGTAATAGTGGCTCTCGCCGGACACGACCTCGCGCGCCGATTGCCGCTCCTGCTGCGCAAACTTGCCCTGCTGACGCCTGATCCAGGAAAGCCGCGAGATCACCGCCAGGCGCACGGCCTCGTCGTCCACCAGCAGCGGCGCAGCCACCCGCACCCGGCCGTCAGGCGGATAGACCGCCAGGTGCAGGTTCTTGATGTCCTTGCGCACCACGTCGACCAGCAGGTCGCCGGCTGTGATCTGATGCATCTCAGTACTCAACCTGGTTCTTGACGAGGTCGAAGACCTGGTCGGCCTCGCTCTTGTCGGGATTGTCGATAGGGTAGACAAGGAAACAAGTAGACAAGGAAACAAGTAGACAAGGAAACAAGTAGACAAGGAAGACGCGCCGCTCCCCGTCTTTCCTTCTTTCCTTTGTTTCCCCCCCTTTCCCTTGTCCACCTGTCTGCCTGCCTACTTGTCTACTTGTCTACTTGCCTACTTGTCTACTTGTCTACTTGCCTACTTGCCTACTTGCCTACTTGCCTACTTGTCTACTTGCCTACTTGCCTACTTATCCACTTCCGCCCATGTACCTCGCCCGCGTCTTCGGCAACATCGTTTCCACCGTCAAACACCCCTTCTTCACCGGCCGCAAGCTGATGCTGGTGGAGCGGCTGGGGCTGGACGGCGCGGCCGGCGCTAAGTACGACATCGCAGTGGACCTGGTGCAGGCCGGGCCGGGCGACATGGTGCTGGTGCTGGACGAGGGCAGCAGCGCGCGCCAACTGCTGGACGCCGATCCGGATGGCCCGGTACGCGCGGTGATCGTCGGCATCGTGGACGCCGTCGACCTGCCGGGGATGGCGGCATGAGCGCGCTGGTGCGCTATGAGGCGCGCAAGGCGCCGGCCCGCCGCCCAACGGAGCAGCAACTGCGCCAGGAGATCATCCAGATCTGCCGCCTGCTGCACGGCGGCGGCTACTGCCTGGGCTACGACGGCAACGTCAGCGCCCGGCTGGACGGCGAGCGCTTCCTGGTAACACCCAGCGGCGTCGGCAAGGCCTTCGTGCGCGCCGACCAGCTCGTCACCGTCGACGGCGCGGGCAATTTGACCGGGCAGGGGCGCTATGGCCTGCAGCGCGGCCTCAAGCCCAGCTCCGAGATCCTGCTGCACCTGGAAGCCTACCGCCAGCGCCCCGACGTGCAGGCCGTCATCCACGCCCATCCCCCCATCGCCATCGCCCTGAGCATCGCCGGCGTCAGTCTCGCCCGCTGCCTGTTGCCCGACATCATCCTCTACTTCGGCCTGATCCCCACCACCGAATACGCCACGCCCGCCTCGGCCGAGGGGGTCGGGGTGATCAGCGAGCTGATCAAGAGCTACGACGCGCTGATCCTGCAGCGCCACGGCAGCGTCACCGTGGGGCCGACCGTCACCGACGCCTACCTCAAACTGGAGAAGCTGGAGCACACCGCGCTGATCACCAAGACCGTGGTCGATCTGGGTCGCGAGAAGCCCTTCCCCCAGGAAGAGATTGCCAAGCTGGTGCAATGGCGCAGCGACGTGGGGCTTATGCGCCCCGGCCAGGCCGACGATCTGTGCGCGGCCTGTGGCGTGTGCGACCTGTTGGGACGCAAGGCGTGTTAGCAGCGCAGCGTCCCCTCGCCGCGCCGTCAGCCCTGCTTCTTGCTGTCCCGTAGCTTGTCGATCTGCGTCTTGGGGGTGATGCTGGCCTGGCGCGCCTGCTGGGCGCTGGCCGCGGCCTGTTCGCCCGGCGTCAGCCCACCCACCGCGCCCAGCACAGCGACCTGGGACAGGATGCGCTGAGTCTCGCCGCTCTCACAGCTTGGGCACGGGGGCGCGAGGGCCTCGCTGGCCGCCTGGATCGAGCGCCACAGGTGGGAAAAGGTCTGGCCGCAGGCCGTGCAGGTGTACTCGTAGATTGGCATGGGGAAATCACCACCGGGAAAAGGTCAAACCGGCAACGCAAGCGCCGGGTGCTGGATCATACCATTGAGCAGCTCTTCGCGCCAATAATGCCCGGGGGCTGGCGGTCCTCGCCGTCGCACCATTGAGCCGCAAGCCGGGACATCCCCCGCACTGCGTACACAGGGCCGTCAGTCCTGAACCATGGGCGTGAAGGGCCGCAGACCGAAGCGGGTCAACGCCGCCGCGCCCAACCCCAGCAGCGTCAGGCTGATGGCCAACAGGCCGCCCACAGCCGGAATGGCGCTGGCCAGTTCCAGTGCTAACATGACTGCCAGTGTGCCCATAAAGGCCGCCGCCGCCGGCCGCAGCGGCCGCTGAAGAACCCGTGCGGCCAGCCGGCCAGCCTCCAGACCCAGCCCGATCCAACCATAGAGCACGGCCAGCCCCAGCACGGCCAGCCCCAACAGCGTCACGGGGATCAGCACGATGGTGTAGGCCATGGTTACCAAAAGCGAGACGCCCACCACGCCCACCAACGCGCCCATGGCGACGCTGACCAGGGTGTGCTGCGTTGCGGTCTCGCCAACCCGCCGCGCGCCAGCCGGCCGGTAGCGCGCCACTGTCGCCGCGACCATCC
>JAAEKA010000178.1 GCA_014155705.1 Anaerolineae bacterium clx_CAG2
AGCCATACTCAGCCCGCCCAACCCCAGCCAGACGGCCAGCGAGCGGGTGACGATGGGCTCCTTGGCCGGCCGCGGTGTGCGCTCCATCAGGCCAGGCGTCGCCTTGTCCTGTCCCAACAGTGCGCCGGGCGGCGCATCGACCAGGAAATTGATCCACAGGATCTGGGCAGGGCTGAAGGGCACGCCGCCTGCGATGTTGAACAGTGCCGAGCCCAGAAAGGTCAGGATGAAACCGACCAACTGCGCCAACTGGAAGCGAATATACTTCATCAGGTTGTCGTAGACGGTGCGGCCAAACTCCACCGCCTTGACGATGGTGGCGAAGTTGTCGTCGGTCAGGATCATGGCCGCCGCCTCTTTGGTGGCCTCGGTGCCGGTGATGCCCATAGCCACGCCGATGTTGGCCGTCTTGAGCGCCGGCGCATCGTTGACGCCGTCTCCGGTCATGGCTACGATGTGTCCCTTGCGTTGCAGGATCTCCACCAGGCGCACCTTGTGCTCCGGCGCGACACGAGCGATGACGCCTATCTCGTCGATCTCCTGCGTCAGGACTTCGTCGCTCATTGCAGCGAACTCCTGGCCAGTGATAGCACGGCCAGGGATGCCCAGCTCTTTGGCGATGGCCGATGCGGTCACCGCGTGGTCGCCGGTGATCATGCGCACCTGGATGCCAGCGTTGCGCGCCTCGGCAATGGCGGCCTTGGCCTCCGGCCGCGGCGGATCGACGATGCCCACCAGGCTGAAGAGGCTCAGGCCATTCAGCTCATCCAGCAGGTTGCCGGCGGGGTTAAAGGTGGCCGGATCGAAGCCTTTGCCGGCGAAGGCCAGCACGCGCATGCCCTGTGACGCCAGCCGGTTGTTGGCATCCTCGACATATTGCCTCACCTGGTCATCGACCGGGATCACCTCCCCCTTGGGCGTGATGGCGTGCGTGGAGCGGGCCAACAACACATCCGGCGCGCCCTTGACGTAGGCCCGCACCACCGGCTGGCCCTGGGGGCTGGTCATGTTGTGGAAGGTGGCCATCAGCTTGTAGGCCGAGTCGAAGGGCACCTCGGCCACGCGGGGAAACTGCTCGCGCGTCGCCTTAACGTCCACGCCGCCCTTCTCGGCCAGCACGATCAGCGCGCCCTCGGTGGGATCGCCCACCAGCTTGTCGCCGTCCAGCACGGCGTCGGTGTCCAGCGCCATGGCCACGAAGGCCGGGCGGATGTTGAGCTCGGCGTCTTCACCCACGGCGCGGATAGCGCCCTGGGTGCTGTAGCCTTCGCCAGTGACGGTGAAGCGATGGCCGGCCACACCCAGCTCACGCACGGTCATCTGGTTGAGGGTCAGGGTGCCGGTCTTGTCGGAGCAGATGGCCGAAGTGGATCCCAGCGTCTCGGTGGAGGTCAGGCGCTTGACGATGGCGTTGGCCTTGGCCAGCTCAGCCGTGCCCAACGACAGCACCGTGGTCACGACGGCCGGCAGACCGGTGGGGATGGCCGCCACGGCCATGGAGACACCGGTAATCACCAGCAGGTCCAGCGGCAGGCCGCGCGCCAGGCCGATGGCGCTCATAGCGAGGAAGGCCAGACCGGCCAGCGCAGCCATGACCACCGTGAGTTGATCGAGCTGCTTCTGCAAGGGAGTCTTTTCGTCCTTGACAGCATGCATCATGTGGGCGATGTGGCCGAGCTCGGTCTCCATGCCGGTGGCCGTGACCAGCATCACCCCACGGCCGCGCGTGACCGTAGAGTTCATATAAGCGCTGTTCAGTCTGTCGCCCAGCGGCACCTCAGCCTGATCGATTGCGGCCAGATCTTTGAGCACCGGCGTGCTCTCGCCGGTCAGCGCTGCCTCCTCAATCTCCAGGGTGGCCGCCTCCAGCAGGCGGCCGTCAGCCGGCACCTTGTCGCCGGCCTCGAAGAGGACGACGTCTCCCGGCACCAGATCATCAGCCGGTACCTGCGTCACCTGGCCGCCGCGACGCACGCGGGCCTGGAGCTGCATCTTCCCTTGCAGCGCGGCCATGCTGGCCGCAGCCTTAGCCTCCTGGTTCATGCCCAGGAAGGCATTGAGAAGAGTCAGCACAAACAACAGCATGAAAGTGCGCGTGTCGCCCAATGCGATCAGACTGACCAGGCCGGTGACCAGCAGGATAATCTGCATCAGGTCTTTATATTGGCGCAGGAAGGCTTTCCAACCTGGTTCCTTGGCCTTCTCTGCCAGCTTGTTCGGGCCGAATTTGGCCAGGCGCTGGCTGGCTTCAGCCGCGCTCAGACCATTGACTGGATCGCTGTCGAGTTGCTGAACAGCAGCCCCAACGTCCAACCGATACCAATCTTGGGACGTGGAGTTTGGCGACATGGGGTTTGGCCTTTCTCTTGCCTGGAAGGGCTTGGCGCAACGGAGGTGCAGCAGCGTCACTGTCTGCGACTCCAGATTATCCACAGAACGCAGTGGCTGGCAAACCTTGATCATTCTGCCATTTGACGAGAACGTCAACTTGGTAGATACTTTGCTCTCACAACAGGCCAGCCACGCGGCTGGCTTGCCAGGTATCATTGACATCAACCACAATCACCGGAAGGAATTCAGCTATGAACTTGCCTATTCAACTGCAAGATGGCGAGGAAGTCATCAAGATCATTAAACGCCACCCGGCCAGCCTGTGGGGCCGGCTGGCCCTGGACGCCTTGATCCTCATCGTTGGCCTGGTCGTGTGGCTGTGGCTGGGCCCCAGCACATTGCTAAACATCG
>JAAEKA010000179.1 GCA_014155705.1 Anaerolineae bacterium clx_CAG2
CCCGCGCGCCCTCTGGTTCTTCTATGCATCGCCCCCTTCCAATATAAAGCTGGACCTACGCACGCCGGGCTGCGGTTGGAAGGCGGCCACCATCGACGCTGATCGCGGCCCGGCGCTGCTGCTGGCGCCCACGGCGCCGCTGGCTGTGCCGTTACTGCGCCTGCCCGCGCTCTATCGGACCTTGTGGCCCGGCATCCAGCGGGCTGTGGGCGTTAGCGAGGCGCCGGTAGATGCGAGTATGACCGATTGGCGCACCTATTGCATCGCATGGGGAGACAAACAGGCGCGTTTTTCGGTGGATGGAACGACTGTGCTGGACTGTGTCACGCCGCCGCGCGGGCCGCTGGGGTTGGTCATCTGGATCGACAACCAGGCTATGGTGGTGACGCCCCAGGGCCGCCTCTGGCATGGGTTGCTGGAAAAGCGCGGGGAGCAGTGGCTGGAACTGGCGAGCGTCACGGTGGAACGGGGGGTGTCCGGCTGGTAGCTGGACCTACTACAACGCTATGGTTGTCATCGACGTCCTCACTCCTATCGTCGTCCTGATCGCGCTGGGCTTTGTGTTGCGGCGCAGCGGCTTTTTGCCCGACACGTTCTTCAGGCAGGCCAACGCGCTGGTCTACTGGTTTGGCCTGCCGGCCTTGCTGTTCGTAGAGATGGCAGTTGCAGAGCCGGCGTTCAGCACGGCCGCCCGCATTGTGGCAGTTCTGACCCTGGTCACCAGGCTGTGCATCGCCGCCGGCTACCTGGCCGGCTGGCGGATAGGTCTTACTCGCCCTGCGCTGGCCTCATTTGTGCAGGGCGCGTTCCGGGGCAACCTGACCTACGTGGGACTGCCCGTTGTGCTCTATGCCATGCAGGCAGCAGGCAACGGCTCGCCCGGCTATCAATCGCTGGCGCTGCTGGCTGTCACCCCGATCATTGCCCTCTACA
This sequence comes from Anaerolineae bacterium clx_CAG2, assembly GCA_014155705.1. Taxonomy (GTDB): domain Bacteria; phylum Chloroflexota; class Anaerolineae; order JAAEKA01; family JAAEKA01; genus JAAEKA01. The sequence goes on from JAAEKA010000179.1 coordinate 934, forward strand.
CCGTGCTGGCTGTGCGGGTGCTGCTGGGGGCAGACAGCAGCGGCCGGGTCAGCGTTACGCAGCAGGGCAGTAAACTGCTGCGCGGCGTAGCCAGCAACCCGCTGATCATCGCCTGTGTGGCGGGCATCCAGTTGGTGGTCAAAAGACGGCAGGCCCGTCATGGCGCCACGGTTAAGAGGCGACAGATGGGCCCTTGTAACGAGCATCGCCAAAGCCCAGGATCAGATAGCCTATGGCGTTGAGGATGAAGAGCATAATCACGCCCCAGGCTGCGCTCTTATCAAAGGACTTGGCCAGGTCGATAGAAACGAGCAGGGCGACGAAGAAATTGACGAAGGGGATGAAGAACAGGATCAACCACCAGCCCGGACGGCCCACGATCTGCAACAGCACATAGATGTTGTAGATGGGGATGATGGCCGCCCAGCCGGGCTTGCCCGCCTTGGCGAACATGCGCCACATCCCTGCGATGATCAGGATGGCAAAGATCAGACCACAGACAGAGACAAAGCCGCTGGTGAGCAGGGCTAAGATTCCGGTGTCATCTTGTTGCAACACAGGCATCGACAAAATGGAAAGCAGATACGACATAAAAATATCCTCCGTAAGATCAAGCACAAGGTTTGGCGCCGTGGCAGCATTTGGAATGCAGCATCAAGGCGCCAATACAGTGAACCAAAATGGATGCAAGTCGGCTGCAAGCATACCACAATTCGATCACAATTTCAAATGAGCCGCTACGGCCTTTTTATCTGCCTCAGATCTGACGCAGCATGGCCAGCACAGCCAATTATTTCTCAGATTTGCTGCGAAGTCATCGTGCAGCGCCGCACTATTCAGGGGACTCTCTCGGCAAGGATGATAGGCACGCGCCAGGGCGGATCGTCGCGCCACAGCACCTGCATGGACAGGCCGGCTACAACCGAGTGTTGCTCTACGCGCTGCAGCGGACTGGCAGACGACGCACCAAATACTTGCCGGTTCAGCCAGCGCCACGCCGGCCACTCCACGTCCAGAGAGACGATCAAACCGGCGATGATCAGCCGGCCGCCAGGTCGCAGCACGCGGCGAAACTCAGTCAGGCTGGCCGGGTCGACGATATACTCGGCAGGAAAGGTGGACACGACGCTGCCGAAGCTTTCATTGGCGAAGGGCAGATGCTGGGCGCGTCCCTGCAGGCGCGGGATGGAAAGGCCACGACGGCGCAACTTAGTGGTCGTCTGGCGTTGCATGGCTGGGGAGAGGTCGAGGCCCACAGCCGGCCAGCCGCGTTGAGCCATGGCCAGCAGCAACTCGCCTGTGCCAAAGCCCACCTCCAGCACCGGCTGCTGCGCCACATAGTCCAGCGCCATGCGCCGCCAACGGTCCCAGCGGCCTGCGCTGACGATCCACGCAGCCAGATCGTAGCTCCAGGCCAGTTCATTGTACAGCCGGTGGGTGGCCCACAGGTACAGCCGGCCCAGCGGCGAAAGAGGTTGTGCTCTGTCGCTCATCTGCTCGTATGCAATCCTGACGCCAAGGGCTTCCACGCCTGACTCGACGCGGAAGCCTGGCGGATCAGCCTGAAAATGGTTCACACGCAGTGTATCCCAGGCAGCGCGGAATGTCCAGACAACGCACGTCGCTCAACGATAAAGCTTTGGTGTTGTTTTCGTGATCGGTCACGGCCTGTGGTATCCTTTGCTTATTCCACCCACGAGGACAGTTACCCACCATGACCTACCCACAGCCACTTTATCTTAACCCTGAACAGCCCATCGACCAGCGCGTCGCCGATCTGCTCTCTTGCATGACGCTGGCGGAGAAGCTCGCGCAGTTGTCGATCTTCCCTGGCAACATTGCCGAGGATGTAGACTCATTGCTGGACGCGGC
>JAAEKA010000018.1 GCA_014155705.1 Anaerolineae bacterium clx_CAG2
GGCCGGGCTGCTGGGCCTGCGGCCAGGCGTGCTGGCCGTGACCGGCGGACACGATCAGCCGGCCGGCGCGCTGGGTTGCGGCGCAGTGGCTGCGGGCATCGCTATGGACTCCACTGGCACCGTCGAGTGCGTCGGTGTGGCTTCGTCGCGACTGGTGCTGGACCAAAATCTGTTGGACAGCAACCTCCCTGTCAGCCCTCACACGGCCCCTGGTATGACCGTTGTCTTCGGCTACAGCACCACCGGAGGCGCACTGCTGCGTTGGTATCGCGACACTTTCGGCCGGGCAGAGTTGGACGAGGCGCATGCCAGCGGCCGCAACGTATACGATGTGATCCTGCAGCAGGCCAGCCCTGGCCCCTCGCCTGTGCTGATCCTGCCCCACTTCGTCGGCAGCGGCACGCCCTGGATGGATGCGGCTTCGAGGGGAGCAATCCTGGGCCTCGACCTCAGCACGACGCGCGGCCAGATCGTCAAGGCCATGCTGGACAGCGTCAGCTATGAGATCAAGCTCAGCCTGGACGCCATGGAGGCCGCCGGCATCGCCGTCGAGGAACTGCGCGCCTTCGGCGGCGGAGCGCGCTCGCCCCTGTGGCTGCAAGTCAAGGCCGACATCTACGGCAAGCCGGTGCGGGCCATGGATGTGGCCGAGGCGCCCTGCCTGGGCGTGGCTATCCTGGCCGGCGTCGCCACGGGCGCATTCGGCTCGGTCAATGAGGGACTGGCCCGCATGGTGCGCGCCGCCCAAACCTACCAGCCGGATCCTGTCATGGTCGAGCGTTATCAAGAACGCTACGCGATCTTCCGGCAGATCTACCCCACGTTGGCGCCGTTGAATCGGCAGTTGTAGATTGGCAGAATGGTTAATGGTGAACGGTTAATGGATAATGAGGGAGTTGTGTGCGCGCACGTTTCGGCCCATTAACCGTTAACCATTGCCCATTCACCATTAACCATTTTCCGAGGTTCCCATGCCCTCTCCACCCGAAGCCATCGTCGCCGGGCATCTCTGCCTGGATGTGATCCCTGACCTGTCCGCCACCAGCGCGCAGCAGTTTCAGCGCTCGTTTGCGCCTGGCCGGCTACTTGAGGTGGGCGCGGCCGCGCTGTCCACAGGCGGCGCGGTGTCCAACGTGGGCCTTGCCCTGCACCGGCTGGGCATCCGTACCCAATTGATGGGCAAGATCGGCCGCGATCTGTTCGGCCAGGCCATCGCTCAGGTGGTGGCTAGCTTCGACCCGCAACTGACGGCCGGTATGATCGTCGACGACGCAGCCGTGTCGTCCTACACCGTGGTGATCAACCCGCCGGGCATCGACCGTATCTTCCTGCACTGCCCCGGGGCCAACGACACCTTTGGCGCGGGTGACGTACACTATGATCTGCTGGCCGGCGCGCGCCTCTTTCACTTCGGCTATCCGCCCTTGATGGCCCGCATGTATCAGGACAACGGCCGCGAGTTGGCGCAGATCTTCCGTCGCGCCCAGGCTACCGGGGTTACGACCTGTCTGGACATGGCGTTGCCCGACCCCGGATCAGCCGCCGGCCAGGCCAATTGGCAGACCATCCTGCAGGCAACCTTGCCTCACGTCGATATCTTCCTGCCCAGCATCGAGGAGACGCTGTACGCGCTGCGGCGGACGACCTATGACCGCCTCCACCAGGACGCGGTCGGTCACGACATCACGCACCTCATCACACCAGAACTGTTGTCCGAAGTCAGCGGCGAGCTGTTGGCGCTGGGCGTCAAGGCGGCGGGGATCAAGCTGGGCGAGCGGGGCCTCTATCTGCGCACGGCTGGCGAGGCAGCATGGCGGGGCGTCGGCCGCGGCCAGCCGTCTGACCTGGCGGCCTGGGCCAGCAAGGAACTGTGGGCGCCCTGTTTCCAGGTGGAGGTAGTCGGTACGACCGGCTCCGGCGACGCCCCCATCGCCGGCTTCCTGGCAGCCTTGC
>JAAEKA010000180.1 GCA_014155705.1 Anaerolineae bacterium clx_CAG2
AGCGCCAAAAAGCGTCGTGGTGGGCGAACAGGCTTGCCGCGTCGCTATAACGATCTGCGCTGCCCAGAATCACGGCCACGGTCCGATGACCGCTCTGGCTAACCGAGCCGACCAGGTTCTGGCCCGCGGCCAGGGTGGTGCCCGTCTTGACGCCGTCCGCGCCTGGGTAACTGGTCAACAGCTCGTTCTGGTTGAAAAGCTGCCGGCCGGCAGTGGTGTGAGCAGGCGACGCCACCATCTGGCGAAAAAGCGGATGCTTCAACGCCTCTTGCGTCACCAGCCACAGGTCGAAGGGGCTGCTGTAGTGGTCAGGCGCATCCAGGCCATGGGGATTGGCGAAGCGCGTGTTGGCCATGCCCAGCTCGGCCGCGCGCTGGTTCATCAACTGTACAAAGGCCGCCTCGCTGCCGGCCACGTGCTCAGCCAGGGCCACAGCCGCGTCGTTGCCGGAGTTGAGCAGCAGGCCCCACAGCAGGTCCTCCACCGACAACACCTCGCCGGCCGTCAAACCCATCGTTGAACCGCCGACCAGAGCTGTGGGAGAGACGACCACCTGATCCGCCAGATTGGCCCGCTCCAGCGCCAGCAGCGCCGTCATGATCTTGGTGGTGCTGGCCATGGCGCGCGGCTGGCGAGGATCCAGCGCCGCCAGCACCTGGTTGGTGTCGCTGTCGGCCAGCAACGCGGCAGGGGCCGACAAAGGCGGCAATTGGCGGGACGCCTGTATCGCGGCGATCTGCTCCGGGTAGATGGGTAGGTCGCCCGGCTGGCTGCCCTGCAACACCGGCCCGCCCGCGCCCATGGTCAGCAAGCCCAGCAATCCAAAGACCCAGATGGCCAGCAGGCGAGTGGCAGGTTGCAAGTTGCGGGTCGCAGATGGCAAACGGCGGGCGAGGCCGGGGTGTTGGGATGAAGTGGAGGAATGGGCCATGGTGATCGACGGCTGGTCGCCCAACTGGGAGTTATGATCCATCTTACCTGAGCGCGCTTCTTCTGTCAAACGTTACCGCTCATAGTTTTACAGAAAGAAAAACGAAAGGCGGGGTGAGCTTGGGCTCACCCCGCCAGTGGTTCAGGGTTGAAAATGCAGCCGGGTCTACGCCGCGGCCGCCATCCTCGCCTGCTCGCGCGCCCGCTTGTTGGCCCAGTGTTCCCAGGTCACCAACAGCGGCGTGGCGTTGAAGATCGACGAGTAGGTGCCGCTCAGCATGCCCACCAGCAAGACCGCAATGAAGGGTTTGATGGTATCGCCGCCGAAAAGCAGGATGGCGACCATGATAAAGAAGGCGTTGATCTGCGTGGTCAAGGACCGCCCCACCGTCTCCAGCAGGCTACGGTTGGCGATGGTCTCGAAGTCCTCGCCCATGTGGCGCCGGCTGTTCTCGCGGATGCGGTCGAAGACGACGATAGTGTCCTGCACGCTGAAGCCCAACACGGTGAGCAGCGCGGTCAGGAAGAGCGCGTCCACCTCGTAGCCCACCAGAATACCCATCAAGGCCGCAAAGCCGGAGGCGATCACCACGTCATGCACCATGGCCACGATCGCGCTGACGCCATAGCGCAAGGGGTGCGGCACGTTGCGGAAGGCAAAGACGATCCACAGCACGATGGCCACTGAGGCAAAGAGCACGGCGATCAAAGCCGAACGCGTCACCTCACCGCCCACCACAGGACCAACGTTGCGGTACTGCAACGTCTCGATGCCGCCGAACTGGGCGCCCAGCTCTTGCTCAATCTCGGCTTTGACCTCAGGCGAGACTTCCTTGAGACGCGCCTGCAGACGGTTCCCTTCATCCCCGACCGTGGTCACAGCCGTGTCGCCCAGGCCGCGCGCTACGAACACGTCACGCACCTGGCCCGGCTGCACATCCTGGCCCAGGACGAACTCCCAGTAGACGCCGCCCGTGAAGTCGATACTCAGGCGGAAAGGGGAGCCAACCGTGGCGAGGGAGTAGACCATCAACAACACACTGATGGAAAGCAGAATCGCAGACAGAATATAGTACTTCTTGCGATGTTGTACAAGGTTATACATGGGGCTATACTCCCAAAAGCGTGGGCTTGGCCAGGGCTGACTGGTCAGCGTTGCGGCGCTGGTAGACCAGACGCATCAGCACGCGCGTGGCGAAAACCGCCGTAAACATACTCACCAGGACGCCGATGGCCAGGGTGATAGCGAAGCCGCGCACGCTGCTGGCGCCGAATGCGCTGCCAAAGTAGATCAGAATAGCAGCCGTAATCAGGGTCGAAAGGTTGGAGTCGAAGATCGATGTCCAGGCCCGATCGAAGCCTGCATCGACGGCGGCCCGCAGCGGCTTGCCAGCGCGCAATTCTTCCTTCATGCGTTCGAAGATCAGCACATTGGCGTCTACCGCGGTGCCGGTGGCCAACAGGAAACCTGCGATGCCAGGCAAGGTCAGGGTGACCGGCAGCAGTTTGAAGATCGCCACATTGATCAAGACAAAGAGTATCAAGGCCACGTCGGCCAACGCACCGGGCACCCGATAGTAGACGATCATGAAGAGCAGCACGACCAGCACGCCGATAACGCCGGCCGTCACGCTCTTATCGACCGAGTCGGCGCCCAGAGTTGCGCCCACGCTGCGGGTGTCGAGCACGTTCAGCGGCACGGGCAGCGCGCCATACTGCATCTGCACGGCCAGGCTGTCGGCCTCATCCAGCGTGAAACGCCCTGTGATCTCGCCGCTGCCGTCGATAACAGCCTGGATCGTAGGAGCCGAGAGCACCACTTTGTCCATGGCGATGGCCACGACCTCGCCCAGGTGCTGGCTGGTATAATCGCGGAAGATGGTCCGTCCCGTGTCGCTCAACTCGAAGATAATCAATGGAGCGCTGGTGAGACTGTCGAAGCCCACGCTGGCCGATCGCAGGTCAGCGCCGGTCATGATGGTGCGGAAGGGCTGGCCCGTCGCTGGATTGAGCAGGCCCTGAGTGCCCGTGATACCGGCAGTCGCCGCCGGGCCGCTGCCAAAGTCGGTCTCGATCAACGTGCCGGCGGGAACAAACTGCTGGCCCATCTCGACAAACTCCAGCAGGCCCGTACCCCTGAGCGTGGCAATCGCCTGGTCAGGGTTGTCGATGCCGGGCAACTCGACGATGATCCGGTTGTCGCCCTGGCGCTGCACCAATGGCTCGCTAACGCCCAACGCGTTGACGCGGTTTTCGACGATGACCTTGGCGGCCTCCAACGGATCACGGTCGCCGCTCGCCTGGGCAACCAGAGCCTCGGGATCGGCCTCCAGCAGCACCTGCAAGCCGCCTTGCAGGTCCAGTCCCTGCTTCAACTCCAGATCGCGGAACTCCGCAGGCTGCCAAAACGCGATGTTGTTGAACCAGGCCGGGTGTTGAACCGGCAAGGCAATCACCAGCGCCAGGACAGCCACAATGATGACAATGATCAATGACCAAAGATGGCTACGTTGCATCCCGTGCTCCTGCAAGGCTGCGTGCTGGCTTTCCCTGCTGAACGCCTTCGTGGCAAAACACAACCAGCCCGCGAGGCTGGTTGTGTGGAGAGCCGATGAAGTGCGTCGCGAGCGGAGGCCTCTACGCAGCGACTAGATTCTGGTGGCCTCATCAAGGCCACAAAAAGACCGGCGAGCTTTGCCTTGACCGGTCTTATGTCAGCGATTATAGCGCAGCGCCCGCGCGCTGTCAAATGAAGCAGGAACTCACCCACCGGTCGCTGGCACGCCGTGCTGCACGAGAAAGCCTATCACCCGACGCAGCACCTCGTCCGAACTGGCATGGTCGGTGGCCACCACCAGGTCGGCGTGCTGGCGGGCGTGGGCCAGACGACGCTGCTGGGTGCGCATCAGCTCCTCGCTCCAGTCGCTGCGCGCCACGCGGGCTCGCTGGGTCTCTGGTGTGACATCCAGGAAGATCAGGCAGTCGGGAGGCGCGATGCGCTGCCACATAGTGGGCACGTCCGAGTGCTCCTGGCCGCAACTGCGCGCTGTATAGCCTGTTGACTGCAAGCCGGCCACCAGAGTCGACTTGCCCGATTTACAGGGGCCGACCACCTTGATCACGGCTGTTGCGCCCGGACTGGCCGGCTCTGCCTCGCTCTCCATACCGTCGTCACTCCTGATTTGCGCGCCTTGCCGACAGATCAGACCGGGAAACTGACCGCCATACGTCGCACATGGTCTCCCTGCTCGTCCTGTCGAATACCCAGCACCACCAGAGTCATATCGTCGACCGGCCGGCCGCGGTCGAGGTCCATGGCTTCTTGCAGCAAGCTGTCGGCCAGAAACTGGGGCTGGTCGCCGCCGCTCTCGATCAACTGGTTGGTGCGAGCTGCAAGGCTGAGACGCTCACCATAGCGCTCGCCGGCCGTCCACACGCCATCGGTGAAGATCAGGGCTGTGGTGCCGGCCTCTAGAGCCAGTTCACTCATCACCGGCTTGGTGCGAGCGTGGATGCCGATGGCCTCGCTGGGATCGTTGAGCACCTGCCAGCCGTCGGGTGAGATATGGCCGACCCAACTCGGATTGAACAGCAACACCGGGCAATGGCTGTTGCGCGCGATCACTAACGAGCGGCTGTCCAGATCGATGGAGACCAGATTGAGGGTCGCCGACACCTGTCCGCCGCGCAGGGTGCGCAGATAGTCATGCGACGCGCGCGCAGCCGCTCCATCTCGCACGCCATCGGCCAACAGCGCAACCGCTTTGCGCACCACCCCGTTGCTGATAGACTTGGCGCCTTTGCCGCTGCGCTGGCCGTCGGCAATCACGACCGAAATGCCGCCGTGCGGCCGCTCAACCACCTCCACGGTATCGCCGCTTTCGCTGGTGGCATACTTGCCCACCTTGGCAACGGCAATCACGATCTGCAAATCTGCGCGCACGAGAGCCACAGCACGTTCCTCGACTGCCCTAGTTGGCCGCGGGTGTTGTCGGCGTGGCCGTGGGCGTCCAGGTTGCCGTAGGGGTCCACGTAGGCGTCGGCGTAATGGTCGGCGTCACCGTGAAGGTCCCTGTGGGCATCGGCGTGGGCGTCGGCAGAATGACCCGCACGGTGAACGTGTTGGCATAGGGCTGGAAGGGGGGGCGGGGGCAAGAGGGACACGTGCCCGACACGTTCACCACCGCCGTATCCTGATCAACCAGCACCGACGGCACGCGGAAGTTGATCGACACGGTGTCGCGCGCGCCTGCAGCCAAGGTGCGCGACGGCGGCGCATTGCCAAACTCGCAGTCCGCAGCCCAGCAGAAGAACACACCCCAGCCGATCGGGATCGTCTCAGTCTTGGTGAGTTGATATTCGGCCGGCCGGTTGCCTACGTTGCGGATCTGCACCTGAAAGAGCGTGCAGCCGCTGCCCGTGCGGCAACTGGCGTCCTGGCCGCTGATAGAGGTGATGCTCAGGTCCTGGGCAAAGACCATATTGATGAAGGGAGTCGATGTCGGCGTAGGCGTCACAGTGGGAGTGGCCGATGGCGTCGGCAAGGCCACGGTCACGGTCTGGCTCTCCTCGCGCACTGTGTTGTCGCGCATGATCATTCGCAGCACGTAGGTCGTCGTCGTCGTCGGGCGCACGACCATGCTGCCAGTCGGCCCGGAGATGGCCTGACCGTTGATGAACATGTCTTTGATGCCGCGCACATCCCAGGTCAGCGTTGAGGTCTGGCCGAACTGGATGCTCAAGGGGTTGGCGATGAACGACGCCGAGAAGCCCTCAACCGGCAAGGTTGCGGTCGCGTTGGCAAAAGGCGTCCAGGTCGGCGTAGCCGTGGCCGGATTAACAAACGGCGTATTGGTCGGAAAGAAAGTCGGCGTATCGCGCGGCGTCGGCGTCTCGAAGACAGCGAAGGGCGTCCAGGTCGGCGTAGCCGTAGGCTGGTCGAAGGAAGGCGTCTCGAGCGTCGGGGTCTCGAAGGCGATAACGTCCGTGGGAGTCGGCGTAGCAGGCAACAACGCCAGCGCAGTGGCCGTGGCTGCCATCTGGGCGGTCGCAGTGGCTTCGGGTGGATTAGGGGTGGGCGTGGCTACAATGACAACCACCCCGCCAGAGCCTGGCGTCGCCGCGCCATCGGCCTCCACTAGCGGCGTCCCCGTCGGCTGCAGGGCCAGTTGCGTAGAGAGCGCCTGCCAGCCCAGCCAGCCTGCGCTGACCAGCCCGCACAGCATCAGCGCCGCCACCAGAGTGCCGGCAGCCAACAGCAACGGCCACACCGGCCGGCGCGCCCGTCCACTGGCCGGCGTGGAAGGCGCAGGCGGCAGCGGAGGCGAGGGAGGCAGCGCCAGATTGTAGGCCGGTTCTGCCCACCCCGTATCGTCCGAGCTGGCTGGCCAGGAAACAGCATCCTCTGCGCTGTTGGCCGGTTCGTCGTCGTCTGCCCCTACCCAGTGGAGGGCATCGTCGTCGGCCGCAGCGATGGCCGCCGCGCCGGCGGGCAGGGCATCAGCCGCGCTCTGCGCATCCTGCGCCTGCATCAGGGCCTGGCGCGACTGAAAGCGAGGACAGCGCTGCTGGTGGCCGCCCAGACAGAAGAAGGTCTGCTCGTTGAGCGGAATCGGCTGCGGCGCCCGCGACGAATAGCAGCGGTTTTCATAGCTGGGATAGGTCAGGTAAGCGCCTTGCTCCTCAACCAAACCCAAGAGTGGGCACACGTCATTTTCCATCAGCTTTTCCTCGCTCAGGACTCTCTGGGGGCATCGACCATCTGCGCAACGTAGGCCAGCGCTTGTTCCCGGCCAGACAACTCACCCGCAGCCTGCGCTTCAGCCACGGCTTCCAGCAACTGGCCAATCAGCCGGCCAGGCCGCAGCCCCAGGGCCGTCTGCAGGTCATGGCCATCGATCAAGGGCGCCGGCCGCACAACCTCTTGCGGACGGTTGAAATAGTCGTCCAACAGGCGCACAACCAGATCGAGGTGGCGCTGCCAGCCGGCCTGGCTTTGCTCCGGGCCGCCCGTAGCTCGCAGGTCAGCCAGACTGAGCAGGGCTGTATCCACGCCGGCCGCGCCCAGAGCACGGTAGTAGCGATAGACGGCGCGGCGGCTGGGCTGGCCGGCCGCCGCCAGGTGATGGGGCCGCATGTGCCCGCTCACGATGGCGGCGACCCAACGGATCTCGGCCTCGCTGAAGCGCAGCCGGCGCAGAGCCTCGAGCGCCAATGCGGCGCTCACATCTTCATGGCCCAGAAAACGCGCCCGCGGCTGGCCGCCTTGCGGCTCGATCTCAACCGCGCGCGTGGCGGGCTTGCCCCAGTCGTGGCACAGCGCGGCCCAACGCAGCGCCTGAGCGCGACTGCCCAGGGAGACGCCGACGCTTTCAGTCAGATGCCTGGCCAGCGCAAGCTGCAAAGGCGCCAGAGCTTGACAGGCCCTGGCGTCCAGCGCGTCCGCCGGTTCGTCCTGGCCCACGATCCAACCGGTCAGAAATGCTGCGTAATCCACCACCTGCGCCGTATGGTCGAAGACGTCGTAGATGTGCGGCGCCGTCTGCGCCACGCCGTGCAACGCTTCAGCCTCGGGCAGCGCCACTGCCAGCAGACCCAGGTCGCTGAGCTGGGTCAACCAACGCTGCGGCTCGGCGGCGGCCAGGGTGCGCACCAATTCGTCGCGCACTCTTTCGCTGGCGCTGCCTGCCACCAGGGGCGCGTGCTGCCGAATCTGCCCGGCCGTGTCTTGCTCTAGACGAAATCGCCAGGGGGACAGTTCCGCCAGCAGCCGCGCAGCTCTTAGACAACGCAGCGGGTCGTCGCGCAGGGCCTGCTCTGAGACTGTGCGCAGCAGCCGGGCCTCCTGGTCAGCCAGGCCGCCGGTAACATCGATGATCTGCGCCGCGGCGCCCTGCACCTGGGCTGCCAGCGCGTTAATGGTGAAATCGCGCTTGCGCAGGTCCTCGGCCAGGCTGGGGCCGCGCCAGGCAGCGAAATCGACGTAGAGCGGTTGGCCCTCAGGACTGAGGAGCACCGCGCGCCCGGTGTCACGCTCGGCGTCCAGCGGCACGTACGCGCCCTGCATGGCATCGGCCAGGCGGCGGGCCAGCTCCAGCCCACCCGCAGGCACGGCCAAGTCCAGGTCGTGCACTTCTCGCCCCAGCAACAGATCGCGCACCGACCCGCCCACCAGCACCAGCGGATCGACGATGCCTTGCAGACGCTGCAACACCTGACCGGCGAAGCTGCCGGCCAGGCTGGACAGGTCGAGGGTCGTGTTGGAAGAAACAGATGCGTTCACGGCTAGTCAATCAGGCGTCGGGTACCCAGACGGTGGCGCTGATGCGCTCACGCGGACGGCTGTGGTGGGCGGCCAGCCGGGCCGCCTCATCCGTCACCCCCACCCCAGCCACCTGCTCACCCACCAGGGCTACCCAGCAGCCGCGGTAGGCCGAGAGGTCGATCACAGGCGGATGCTCACCAACTGGCCAGGCGGGCTGAGAGGGGTCTGACATAAGCGCGAGCATACGCTTTTTGGGCGCAATTGTCAAATCGATGGTTTCCAGGGGGAAAGGCGCAAGAAAGGACATACCTTGGAAGGCATGTCCTTTCTTGTGTGAGCTCAGAAACCGGGTTTTTCGGAAAAACCTGGTTTCTGGCCTAAAGACCCGTCTGTTACCGCCCGATATTGGCCGCCACCAACTCGGCGATGTCGGTGGGCTGCTTGGCCATGCGCACGCCTGCGGCCTCCAGCGCCTGCACCTTTTCGGCCGCGGTGCCTTTGCCGCCGGAGATGATGGCGCCGGCGTGCCCCATGCGTTTGCCGGGCGGCGCGGTCTGGCCGGCGATGAAGCCGGTGACCGGTTTGCTCATGTGGTCGCGGATGAAGCGAGCCGCCTCTTCCTCGTCCGTGCCGCCGATCTCGCCGATCATCACCACCTGCTCGGTGTCCGCGTCGGTCTCGAACAACTCCAGGATGTCGATGAAGGTCGAGCCGATGATGGGATCGCCGCCGATGCCCACAGCCGTGGACTGGCCGATGCCGCGCGCGGTCAGAGCAGCCACCACCTCGTAGGTCAGGGTGCCGCTGCGGCTGACCACCCCCACGTTGCCGGGAATGTGGATGTGGCCAGGCATGATGCCGACCTTGGCCGCGCCAGGGGTGATCAGGCCCGGGCAGTTGGGGCCGATCAGGCGGGCGTCAGTTTGATCGATGTAGGCCCGTACCCTGACCATGTCCAGCGTCGGGACGCCCTCGGTGATGCAAACCACCAGCTTGATGCCAGCGTCCACGGCCTCCAGAATGGCGTCGGGCGAAAAAGCGGCCGGCACATAGATGATCGAGGTGTTGGCCTCGGTGGCGCGCACAGCGTCGCGCACGCTGTCGAACACAGGTACGCCAACGGCCCACTGGCCCCCCTTGCCGGGAGTGACGCCGCCCACTACGTTGGTGCCATAGGCGATCATCTGCTCGGCGTGGAACATGCCCTCGCGGCCGGTGATGCCCTGAACGATCAAGCGCGTGTTGTTGTTAACCAGAATGCTCATGGTTTCCTCTTTCGTGCTCAGGACTGCGACGCGGCGACGGCCTTTTGGGCCGCCTCGGCGAGGGTGCTGGCGGTTTCCATCTTGGCGTCGGCCAGGATCGCGCGTCCTTCGGTCTCGTTAGTGCCGACCAAACGCACGACCATGGGGCAGGTCGCGCCGACCTCGCCCAGGGCCGTCACGATGCCGCGCGCCACTTCGTCGCAGCGCGTGATGCCGCCAAAGATGTTGATCAACACGGTCTTGACGTTCTGGTCGGAGAGGATGATGCGCAGGGCCGCAGCCACCCGCTCGGACGTGGCGCCGCCGCCGATGTCCAGGAAATTGGCGGGAGCGCCGCCGAAAAGCTTGATCATGTCCATAGTGGCCATGCTCAGACCGGCGCCATTGACCATGCAGCCGATATCGCCGTCCAGTTTGACGTAGCTCAGGTCATAGCGCCGCGCCTCGACCTCGTAGGGGTCTTCCTCAGACGGGTCGCGCAGTTCAGCCAGGGCTTTATGGCGGTAGAGGGCGTTGTCGTCGATGGACATCTTGCCATCCACGGCCAGCAGCTTGCCATCGCCTGTGACGACCAACGGATTGATCTCGGCCAGCGAGGCGTCGCTGTCGACGAAAGCGCTGTACAGGCCAGAGGCGATCTGGGCAAAGGAGCGGGTCAATTCTTTGGGGATGCCCAGCGCGGTGGCCAGATCCATGGCCTGGTAAGAGCGAAAGCCGATGCAGGGATCGATGGCGACCTTGACGATTTTGTCCGGCATGGTGGCCGCGACTTCCTCGATGTCAACGCCGCCTTCGCTGGAGCCCATCATCACGACTCGCCGCCGGGCGCGGTCGATCACGAGACCCAGATAGATCTCATCCTTGATGTCGGCCGCTTCGTCTACCAGCACCTTGGCGACGGTCAAGCCTTTGATGTCCATGCCGAGGATGGCCTTGGCCTTCTCCTCAGCGTCGTCCTTGTCAACGGCCAGCTTGATGCCGCCGGCCTTGCCGCGGCCGCCCACCAGCACCTGGGACTTGACGACGACCTTGCCGCCCAGCTTGCCAGCGATCTCGCGCGCCTCGGTCGGCGTGCTTGCCACCTCACCTTTGGGAATCGGTATCCCGTAACGAGCAAAAACACGCTTGGATTGGTATTCGTGGAGATTCAAAGTGCCCTCCTGTGGCAGTGTCTCTCACATCGGGGACGGGAACAAAATGTGTCGCTGGCTGGCGGCGCCCCGTTGCGCCGCCAGCCAGACTGGAAAAATTATACCACGCCAACGACCGGGCGGCAAAGCAGGCGGAGCCTTCGTGCAAAACAGAACAGGATTTAACCCTGCCAGGCGGCCGCCACGCTCTGTACATCCACGATGTCCACGGCGCTGTTGCAGTCTACGTCGTAGTCGGGCGCGAAGTCAGGCCGTTGCCAGTCGCCGGCCGCCAACTGAATGTCCACGACGTTCACCTGGCCATCGCCGTTGAGGTCAAAGTTGCCGGCCACGCAGGCAGCCGGCCGGAGCTGCAAGAGATAGACTTCACCGCTGTTGGGCACGCCCGTGTTGTTGTCGTCGATGGCGTAAACGTTGCCAAGGGCGTCCTGGCCGAAGGAGGTCAGGCGGCTGAGGCCCAGCCCGGCCGGCGCGACCAGGCTGTAGTCGGTGCGCGCCCAGGCGCTGCCGGTGTTGCGCAGCATGCGCACCTGGTTGCCGACGCAATAGTCGGCAAAGAGGTAACTGCCGAAATGGCTGCTGTTGGGAGAGCCGCGGTAGACGTAGCCTCCGGTGATCGCGCAGCCGTCGGCGTGCGAGTACTCGTAGAGCGGATCGTCCAACACGCTGAGATCGGTTGGGCAAATCCCGCTGGTGTCGTAGATGTGTGCGCCTTCCATGCAGCGCCAGCCCCAGTTGCGCCCGCCCGGATCGCCGGCCGGCTCCAGGTTGATCTCCTCCCAGTTGAGCTGTCCCACATCGCCGATCCACAGGGCTCCAGTCAGGCGGTCGAAGCTGAAACGCCACGGGTTGCGCAGCCCCAGCGCCCAGATTTCGTCCAGCGGCAGGCCAGAGCCTGCGAAGGGATTGCCGGGCGGAATGGCATACGGGGCGCCGCCGTCCACGTCGATGCGCAGCATCTTGCCCAGCAACTCGCCAGGGTTCTGAGCGCGGTCGCCCGGGTCGCCGCCGCTGCCGCCGTCGCCCAGGCCGATGTAGAGATAGCCGTCGGGCCCGAACTGTAACTGCCCGCCGTTGTGGTTGGAGTACGGTTGGTCGACGAACAACACCTGCTGCGCACTGGCAGGGTCAGCCGCGTTCAGGTTGCCCGCGCTCACGCTGTAGCGGGCGACGATGGTGTCACCCTCGTTGTTGGTATAGCTGATAAAGAAATAGCCGTTGCTGGCGTAATCAGGATGGAACGCCAGGCCCAACAAGCCCTGTTCGTTGCCGCCGCTGCCCACCAGCGCATCGATGTCCAAAAACGGCGTGGGCAACAGAGCATAGACGCCGTTAGCGATAGTGACTATCCGAATATAGCCTGTCTTCTCGACCACAAAGAGCCGGGAGCGGTCGCCGGGCGGCGCAGTCAGGTCAACCGGCCGCGCCAGACCGGACGCAACCAGTTGGAGCTGCACAGTATCGCCGGGGGTTTCAGGGCCGGTAATGGCCAGGCTTGCCCCCGCACCAAAGAGAATCACGCTTGACAACAGAACACTTGCCAGCAAAGACGACAGGACGGACACGGCACGCACTTTCACTTTTCACCTCACAGGAATAGTTTACGACGCTATACAACACCTACTTACAGATCAACATCGGCTGCTGACACTCGCGCAACATCTGATCGACTGCGCTGCCCAGCATCGCTTCCCACATGGGGCTGTAGCCATAGCCGCCCATGATCAACAGGTCCGCCTCTTCGTCGGCGACCGCTTGCAGGATACCATCGGCCACCGGGCCGTACGCCTCGATGGTGCGCGCCTGGATGCCGTGCGCCGCAAGGTAAGCGCGGGCTGCATCCAGGGTGCCGACGCTGGCGCGGCTGGGTTCGATCACGGTCACCACAGCCAACGGCATGCGCCGGCGCGCGGCCAGGTAGGCGGCGACGACCAACGCTTCGCGTGCGCGCGGGCTGCCATCGAAAGCCAGCAACGCCCGGCTGAGCGGCGAGACCTGCGGAACGGCCAGCACAGGGCGGCTGCAACGATGCACCAGGGTGCGAAAGCCCGACTGGAGCTTGCCGGCCAGCCCGCGGCCGGGAGGGAAGGCCAGATTGGCCACCACCAGGTCGGTCCAGCGCGCCCGCTGGCAGATGGTGCGCGCCACCGGCCCCACCTCGACCACCAACTGCCCGGCAACTCCGGCCGCCTGGCAGCGCCGATCGAACTCTTCCTGCACGCTCTGCGCCCGCTGTGCGCTGCCTTCGCTGTCAGAGCGGATCACGTGAAAGCCGTGCAGAGCTGACCCCTCGCGCTGCGCCACCACCAGCGCCTGATCCAGGGCCAGCCAGCCGCGCTCCGCGCCGCTGATGGGCACCAGAATGTCGGGAAAAAGACGTACACCGGCTGAGTCGAGCGCCAAGAGATCGAGTGGCGGCAGGATACTCACGCTGTCGCCAGGAGAGACGCCCTCCTCGCCGCCGGCCCGCCTGCGCCGGCTGCGACCATTGGCCAGATCGTCGGCCACGCGCTGCGGCCCCACCGTCCAGCCGATCTCCTCTTCCACATCCTCCTGACGCTCCGAAACCCACATGAACAGATCGACCTCGTTGTAGCCGGGAAAGCCTGACAGCAAGTCGTAGTCGCGCACAATCTGGATGACCGGTTGGTAAATATCGTCGTACCAGGCCGCGGCCGCCTCGGACAGCGAGACCTCGCGCCCCTCGCGCTGAGCCAACAGCCGGCGATGAGCCTCGATCTGCTCTTCCAGGCGGCGGTACTGGCCCGGCGCAGTGACGAGCAGGTCCAGACCCGGCCGCGTCTTGTCCAGCGAGGTATAGTCGAGGAAGCGGGCATAGCGGGCTTTGATGATCAGCTCATCCGGCTCCACGTCCGGGGAAAGCGGCACCCGGCTATGCACCTCGGTCACATAGGCCTGGATGGTGTCAGCGCCAAGCTGGCGGGCTACGGAGACGCGATGGTTGCCATCGAGCACAAAGTAGGTAGCGCCCAGTTGATAGACTTCGATGGGCGGAAAGCCGCCGTGGTAGATGGCTTTGAGCTTGACGTTGGCCCAGCGGTGCTGATCGCTCTCGCGGCGGGGCAGAAACGAGCGGGTGAAGTCGTGATAGCGGCCTACGCTGCCGACGATGGCGTCCAACGGAATATCCTGCAAGCCGCGGCTGACGCTGCCCTCGCCCTGCAACAGATCGTGCACGGCCTCGTAGGAGAGCAAGTCATCGGATTTGCCGGTCAGCCGCGCTTTCAGGTCCTCCAGGGCTGCCCGTCGCCGGGCTTCCTGGAAATCACGCAGCACCGCAGAGTAGACCAGGTCGTTGGTTTCCGTCATGGAAGAAGCTCACGCCCTCATTGGCGTTCTAGACTACAAAGCCTTCGGCGGACAGCGCCGCTCGCTCTGATTATCCCCACCTGTGAATGTAGGTCAAGTTAGCGCGCTGCGGCGTCGCCGCCAGGCCCACAGACCGGGCAACAGCACCAGGCCAACGCCAAAGGCGGGCGCGGTACAGAACGGCGCCTGGGCAGCCTGCGACGCGGGTGACTCCACCGCCGTCGGCGTAGGCGCAGTCTCCAGCGCCACAGGGCCTGCTGGAATGACCGCTGTCGGCGTAGGCGCAGTCTCCAGCGCCACAGGGACTGCTGGAATGATCGCTGTCGGGCTGATGGCCGTTGTGGATGCAGGCTCCGCGGCGGCCATGGGCGCACCGGTTTCGGTCACCACGTAGGCGACGCCGTCCAACACCACGATCAGATTGGGGCTGACCGCCAGATAGCCGGCCCACTCGGGATGCCCGGCCAGCAACGCGAAGTACTCATCGCCGCCAAAGGCCAGCTCTCGCTTCGGCTGGTCAGTTCTGTAGGCTGTGTCCACCCACAGGCCGGCCTGGTAGGCAAAGGCTTTATCCAGGGCAGTGCGCAGCCCGCTGGCAGCCTCGCCGGCCATGGCGACGTCGGCCGAGCGCAGCGCCTCACGCGCCTGGCTGTTCTGCACAGCAGCCGCGCCTGAAGCAGGCGCAGAGGGAGCAGCCGCCAAAGCCTCGGAAGCCGCAGCCTCAACCTGCTTCTCCACCTCCATCACAATGCCGGGGGCGGGCGCCACGGTCGGCAGAGGACCGGCGTCGCCCACCTGCATGGACCCCGTCGGCTCCGGCACGAAGAAAGAGGTGTAGGGTGTGGCGATGCCGTAGGTAGTGCTCAGCCGCACGATCTCGTCGATCAATTCCTGGCTCGGGCCGCCTAAACGCACCTGATTCAGCAGGTAGCCGATCTTGCGCGTGGCCCACAGCCGGGCGATAAACGGTTCGCCGCCTTCCCTGCGCAAGCTCAGGTCCTCGAAGGTATAGACCTTCTCCTGGCCGTTGACCAGGCCGCGCAGCGTCGTCGTGACCGGCCCGCCGCTGCGGTAGCGGCCCGCCAACACCAACTGGCTGCCGGCAAACAGGTCAGGCAGCGGGTAGGGATAGAGGTCCTCGATCTGCGCCTGGCCCATGTCCAACGTCAGGCCGGAAAGCACCGGCGTCGATATCTTCTGGTAGAAGGTGGACACAGCCTCGTCGATGGCCTGGTTGGGCTGCACGTAGGCGCTGGCGCCGCGGTTCTCCTGGCTGATAGTGTCCAACAGCACCGTGTCCACATCGTAGCCCACACCGAAAGAGAAAAGCTGTACGTTGCGGCCCATCTCCTGTCGCACGTTGTCGATGATGCGCTGCGGCGTAGTCTCGCCCACCGTGGGCAGGCCGTCGGTCAGGAAGACGATCACCGTAGACCGCTCTGGGTCCACCTGGGCCAGGGTCTCCAACAGGGCGCGGTTGATGTCGGTGCTGCCCTCGGCCTGCAAGGTCGCCACGAACTGGCTGGCCTGGCCGGCCTCCGTGGCGGGCTGCAAGCCGCGCGCGAACTGGCGCACGCCCGTGCTGAAGCTGACCACATTGAAGCGGTCGCTGGGGTTGAGGCGCTGCAGGACATAGTCCAGCGCCTTGCGGGCCTGCTCGATCTTCTCGCCCTGCATGGAACCGCTGGTGTCCAGCACCAGCAGCAGGTCGCGGCTCACCACCTGGCCCGGATCCAGCGTGACCTTGGGCGCGGCCAGCAAAAGGAAGAAGCCGTCCTCGCCGGCCGGCTGATAGCTCAACAGACTGACGCCCACATCTCCTTCGTCCACGCTCCAGTACAGATCAAAATCGCTGGCCGGGATGACGTTGCTGCCTTCATAGCCTATCAGCGCCCGATAGTCGCTCTCGCGCGCCGTCGAGACCGGATGGGTGGAGGAATAGATCGCCTTGAGCGGCGCAGTGGAGCGCAGGTCGACGCTGATGGCCAGTTGCTGGATCGGATTGACGAAGCGCGGTCCGCCGCCGTCGATCAGCAACGGCTGGGCCCGCAACGGAAAGCGGTAGCGGGTCAGGCCGCCCTCGCGCGGCAGCACCTGGCTATAGCTGAGTTGAATGCTGCGGCTGCCGCCGGGCGGGATGGGAAAGATGCGCGCCTGGAACAGGTCGCGTCCCACGTACTCCAGCAGGGCCGGGTCGCGCTGCTGGCGCACGATGCTCTCGTAGATCGCACGCGCCTGCTCCTGGCGCATGATCTGGCCTTCCACCGTCTGACCATCGACGACCATGTTGAACTCAGAGATGGCAGCCTGCTCAGGGATGGGGAAGAAGTAAGTCGCTTCCACCGGCACAGGGCCGGGGTTGAAGAAGGTCTGTTCCACGCGTGTGGTGGCAACCTGGTCCTCGACCGCGGCAGTCACCTGGTAGCGCGTGATCTGGACGGCGCCGGGCGCAATGGGCAAAACGTCAGGCGGCAGCGGCGTTTGGGCCAACGCCAGGCCGGGTAGGGCAGCCAACAACACCACAAGAGTCATGGCAAAGAGTCGCAGTCGCATGGGGTTCCTCCTTAAAACGCCGGGTCATCAGCAAATACCTGCACACAGCCTTTACACGGAAGCCCGATGCGGGAAGTTCAGCCGGGCCGGGATCGACCACGCGGGAGGATTGCACGTCAGCACAGCCGATGCTATACTGCGCAGCGATGACCCTGCAACAGCCGCAGCACATCTTCCTGTCTCCCCACTACGACGACGCCGCGCTGTCGTGCGGCGGATTGCTCGCGCAGATCAGCGCGGCCGGCGGGCGCACGGCGGTGGCCACGATCTTCGGCGGCAAGCCGGACTACGACCGGCTGTCCCCCTTTGCACGCATGATCCATAGCCGGCCGCTGGCTGGCGAAGACCCCATCGACCAGCGCCGGGCCGAAGAGCGGCATGCGCTGGCCCTGCTGGGGGCCGAAAGCTGGCAGGGCGACTATTGGGATTGCATCTACCGGCAGGATGCGGCGCAGGCGCGCTGGCTCTACGCCAGCGAGGCAGCGCTGTTCGGCCCCGTGGACCCGGCCGACGGCCCATTGGTGGATGCGTTGGCGCAGCGGCTGGCCGCGCTGGCCCCCCTACCGGAACAGCGCCTCTTCTATGCGCCGCTGGCCATCGGCAACCACGTTGACCACCAGATCGTGCAGCGCAGCGCTGCCATCCTGCACGACCGCGGCTACACCGTGCGTTTTTATGAGGACTACCCCTACGTCGTGCGCGATCCGACCGGGCTGGAGGCGAGCCTGGCCCGGCTGGCTGCGCGCGACCGCTGGCAGCCACACCTTGTCGCACTCAGCCAGGCCGACCTGCAAGGCAAGATCGACGCGGTTTTGGCCTATGTCAGCCAGCTCGGCGTGCTCTTTCCTGGCGGCAGCGCTGCCGCTGCGCGCGTAGCCGCGGCCCTGCAGTTACATGCGCAGGTTGTGGGCAATGGCGGGCTGGCCGAGCGGCTGTGGCAATTGCGCCTGTAGCGCAGAGCGCCAGCCGCCAGGTTTTGCATTTGTCCTGGCCTGAGGTATAATGGCTGGGCAGCTTAATACCGGATCAGACCAACACCCGGCACCCACAAAGGTGCCGGGCTTTGTTCGGTCAACAGCCGGTGTACGATCCCCATAGAAATATCGAAAGCATAGAAGAGGCCGACAAGAGTCGTCATGGCAAACGGGAAACAACCACCAATCTATATCACCGAAGAGGGAATGCGCGCCCTGCGTGAAGAACTTGAGCACCTGCGCACCGAAGGTCGCGAACAGGTCGCTCAACGCATTGGCGACGCCAAAGCCGATGGAGACATCTCAGAAAACGCGGGCTATGACGAAGCCAAGAACCAGCAAGCCTTTCTGGAAGGGCGCATCATGGAGCTGGAGCAGAGGCTCAAGCGCGCAGTCGTGATCCAGAACCACGACACCCCCGCCGATCGGGTCGACCTGGGTCGCTCCGTTACCATCCGTGAGGTAGGCTTCGACGACGAGGAAACCTATCTGGTGGTCGGCTCCGCGGAGGCTAACCCCACCAACGGCCGCATCTCCAACGAGTCGCCCATGGGCAAGTCGCTGATGGGCAAGCAGATCGGCGACCGCGTCCTGGTGACCACCCCCAGCGGCGAACTGGAATTCGAGATCGTTTTGGTAGCATAGGTGGATCATGTCTGAAACCAGCAGCGAACGTGACCAGGTCCGCCTTGCCAAGCTCGACGAGCTGCGCAGCGCGGGCATCGACCCCTATCCGCCGCGCCTTGACTCGCCGCGCAGCCACCAGGCGGCCGAGGCGGTCAGCGCCTTTGAGCTGGCCGAGGCCCGTCCAAGCGGCGACCCGGTGCAGGTCAGCCTGGCCGGCCGCATGGTCAGCCGGCGCATCATGGGCAAGGTCGGCTTCGCTCACATTGAAGATGGCAGCGCCCGTTTGCAGATCTTCGTGCGCAGGGATGTGGTGGGCGAGCAAACCTACGACCTGCTCTTCAAGAAGCTGCTGGACCTGGGCGACTTCATCGCGGTCAGCGGCGTGATGGCGCGTACCAAGACCGGCGAAATCTCCTGCGAGGCCCGGCAGATGCAACTGCTGGCCAAGAGCCTGGAGCCGATGCCCGACAAGTGGCATGGACTCAAGGATGTTGAGACCCGCTATCGTCGCCGTTATGTCGATCTGATGGTCAACCCCGATGTGCGCGCGACCTTCGTGACCCGCGCCCGCATGGTGCAGGCCATCCGCGAGTACCTGGACGGCCAGGGCTTCGTTGAGGTCGAGACCCCGGTGTTGCAGCCGATCTACGGCGGCGCGGCGGCGCGGCCCTTCACCACCTACCACAACCAGCTCAAGCAGGATCTCTACCTGCGCATCAGCTTCGAGCTCTACCTGAAGCGGCTGCTGGTGGGCGGTCTGGAGCGGGTCTACGAGATCGGTCGCGACTTCCGCAACGAAGGGGTCAGCTTCAAGCATAATCCCGAGTTCACCCAGCTCGAGTGGTACGAGGCCTACGCCGACTACAACGTGGTGATGGATCGCGTCGAGGCGATGCTGGCCCATGTGGCGCAGCGTCTGACGGGCGGCACGGTCATCAGCTACCAGGGCCACGAAATCGATCTGGCCCCGCCTTGGCGGCGCATCACGCTGCGCGATGCGATCATCGAATATGCGGACATCGATTACACGCAGTTCCCGACGGCCGAGGAACTGGCCAACGCCATGCGCGCCATGGGCCACCGCCCTGAGAACACCAGCAACCGCGGCAAATTGATCGATTCGCTGCTGGGCAACCATGTGGAGCCCAACCTGATCCAGCCGACCTTCGTCACCGAGTACCCCATCGAGATCAGCCCGCTGGCCAAGAAGAAGGCCGGCGACCCGACGACGGTGGAGCGCTTCGAGTACTTCATCGCCGGCATGGAGATGGGCAACGCCTTCACCGAGCTGAACGACCCCTTGGATCAACGGGCGCGCATGGAGTGGATGCAGCAGCTTTACGGCGCCGACGACGAGGAACGCCACCCGGTCGACGAAGACTATCTGCTGGCCATGAGCTACGGCATGCCTCCCAATGGCGGCTTCGGCACCGGCGTCGACCGCCTGGCCATGCTCTTCTGCGACAAGAGCAGCATTCGGGATGTACTGTTGTTCCCGCACTTGCGCAGTCTGGAGCGGGACGAGGCGGACGGCGAGTAACCCATAACTCGTAACTCGTAACCCGGAAGGTGCTCGCAGCCACATTCCGGGTTACCCGTTACTCATAGTTTGACAGCCGCCCTCTCCTGGCTATAATTTTGATACGTATGCGGGTGTAGCTCAGCGGTAGAGCTACGGCTTCCCAAGCCGTGAGTCGTGGGTTCGAATCCCATCACCCGCTCAGGTTTCATCGCATCGCACCTCCTGTTCCAGAAACCGCTCCGTTGCTCAACGGGGCGGTTTCGCGTTTGGGGCAGAGCCGGCAGATAGAATCTGCCGGCTGATAGCGAGAAGCCGCCTCAGCGGCTGGGGAAGTGATATCTGAAGTGGCGAGGGAAGGGCTGCCTAGAGTGGCGGGGGAAGGGCTGTGTTTGCAGATCACCCCACATGGTGATACCATCCGCGTATGACTGCGCTCGCTCCAACCGGATCTGTGAGGCCGGCCCGCACTCCCCGACGCGAACGATTGCTGGTGGCTGCTATCGCGCTGGGCGCATTCGTCTTGCGCCTGGTCCACCTGGGACGGGAGAGCCTGTGGTACGACGAGACGGTGTCGGTCTACCTGGCGGGGCAGCGCGCGGCTGAGCTGGTGGCGCACACGGCGCGCGACATCCACCCCCCGCTCTATTACCTGCTGCTGCGCGGCTGGCTGGTATTAGCCGGCTACCCCACCGGCCAGGCCGATCTGACGGGCTACGGGCTGGAGTTCATGGCTGCCTTCCTGTCGCTCTGCTTCGGCGTGCTGCTGGTCCCGCTGACCTGGCAACTGGCGCGCCGGTTGGGTCTGGGCAGCCTGAGCGCGGTCCTGGCCGCGCTGCTGATCGCCATCTCCCCCTTCGGCGTCTGGTACAGCCAGGAAGTGCGCATGTACACGCTGGGCGCGAGCCTGGGCGTGGCGGCGCTGCTGGCAACGCTGCCCTTCCTGCGCCGCGAGGTCTCGCCCGCCCGGCTGCGCCGCGCGGCATTGGTCTATGCCGTGGCCGCAGCCGCCGGCATGGTTACGCTGTACTATTTTGCCTTCCTGCTGGTCAGCTTGAACGTGTTGGTGCTGTTAGCGCTGGCGACGAAAGAAACCGGGTTTCTCCGAAGAAAACCGGTTTCTCGCGCGCCCCTCTGGCTGGCCGCGCAGGCCGGCGCGCTGCTGCTCTTCCTGCCCTGGCTGCCGACGGCCTGGCGCCAGGCGACCAACCCACCTGTTCCCCCGTGGCGCACCATGCCGCAACTGCTGGACGTGCTGGTGGAAAGCTGGACTGCGCTCAGCTTCGGCCAGTCCGCCGACCCTGCCCGCTTCTGGCCACTGCTCGCGCTCGCCCTGGCGCTGGTCGTCCTGGGCATCGCTGCCGCGCGCCGCGCGCCATTACCCACTAACCGTTCACCGTTCACCATTAACCATTCTCTGATTCTCCTCGCCGCCGCCTTCGGCCCTCTGCTCCTGATCCTGCTTGCCTCGCTGGCGACGCCGCTCTATCACGTCCGTTATCTCTTCACCTACTCGCCGGCCTTCAGCATCCTGGTCGCCATGGGGCTGGCTGCGCTGTGGCGCTGGCGCCAGCCCACCGGCCGCTGGCTGGCTGGCCTGGCTCTGGCCTTGCTGGCGCTGGGCAGCGCCCTCTCTCTGCGCGCCCTCTGGACCGACACCGTCTTCACCGCCGACGATCACCGCGCGGCCGTGCGTGAGCTAGCCCAACGCTGGCGTCCCGGCGACGTGATCCTGGCCAACGCCGGCTATACCTACCCAGCCCTGCTGACCTACTGGCCGGGCCTGGTCGCCTGGCACGGCCGCTTAACTGACTACACGCAAAACACCCCCCAACAGGGACTAGCCGAGCGCGGCGCTGTCATTCTCCAGACCGGCCATGTGGACGGCGACCCCGACATCGGTTGGGGCGACCCCCGCTCTGACTTCTACGCGCTGCCGCTGGACGCCATGCAAACGGCGCTGCGCGATCTGTCAGCGCAAACTGACCGGCTGTGGCACTACCGCATCTACGACACGGTCAACGACTCCCAGGGGGCGATCCGTGAAGCGCTCGACGCGGGCTGGACGCTGTGGGACGACCGGGTCTACCCCGGCGAGGCCAACCTGCGGGTGCAGGGCTGGCAGGGGATGCGCCAGGCGCTGTCGTCCTATGCCCCGCCCAGCGCGGCGATCTTCGACGGCTGGCTGGCGCTACGTCTCGCCCCTGACGCTGTTCCGTCCACGGTTGAGGCCGGGGGCGTGCTGGATATCCCTCGCGCTCTGTGGAGCCGCAGCCCCGATCAGTCCGGCCAGCCCGTCGCGCTCTCGCTGCGCCTGATGGACGCCAACGGCGAGGTGTGGGCCGCCGCGGACGAACCCCTGGGGGGCAACGTCCTCGACCTGACAGCTACCAGTGAACTGGTGCAGCCGCTGCGCCTCGCCGTACCTCCCGGCGCAGCGCCCGGCCTTTACGATCTGATCCTGGTGGTCTACGACCCGCAGAGCGGCCAGCCGCTGCCCGTCGACGGCGCAGGAGCCAGCCAGGCCGCGCTGGGCGCGGTCCAGGTGACGCGGCCGGCTGCGTCGCCCTCCCCGCCCGCCCTGGCCGACTTCGGCCCGCTGCGCCTGATCGAGGCCACAACGCCGGCCGCCGTCGTCAGCCCCGGCGACTCGGTCCCGCTGGAGCTGCTCTGGCAGGCCGCGCCCGACTTCCAGGCCGAGCCGCTGGTCGTGGTCGTGCAGTTGCTGGATCAAGACGGCCAGGTCGCCGCCAGCCTGGAGCAGGAGCCGCTGGGCGGCCGCTACCCCACAACCCAATGGCAGCCCGGCGAGCTGGTGCGCGATCGGCACACGCTGCCCGTGCCCGATGATCTGGCGCCGGGGATGCACAGCCTGATCGTGGGGTTGTACCGGGCTACCGATGGGCAGCGGTTAACAACACCCGGCGGTTTGTTGGGACTCTCGCAAGCAGATCACGTTCTTGTGAGAGAGATCGAGGTGCGATGAGCGCGTGGGCCATCCACGAATGTTGCGCGGCACGAATACACGAATGAAGCGCGTGCCCGCATGGAAGGAGCAGCCTCGCATGTGGGCAGACTATTCGTGCATTCGCGACCCTATTCGTGGATGGCCGGCATAAAATACACATCCGTCGGCCGCAGCTTGGCGTTGCGCAGGTAGCGCGCTTGCACCCTCATGCCGATCCAGCCCAGGCTGGCTGCGGCCGGATCGACGCCCACCAGCCGCGTCAGGAAGAGGGTATCGACGCCCTCGAACTCGATCAGCGCCAGCACGTAGGGGCACTCGGGCAGGAACTCCTCGGAGCCAAAGTGGCAGACGGTGAAGGCGTGCACCCTGCCCTGATCCGGCAGGACGACCCAGTCGGTGGGCTGGCCCGTCGCCATGTCGTGGCCGCGCGGGTTGGCGTAGGTGTAGCCAGAGGCCGGGTCGCGGCTGCCCAGCAGCACGCGGTTGGTCAAGGCGGCGAACCAGGGCGAGTCCTGGCCGTAGCTGTGCAGATAGGTGATGCAGTAGCGCTGCTCCACCTGTAGAGGGCTCATCTGCTTCAGCCCGGCCAGCGCGGCGTCGTCCAGGTCGCGGGGAAAGGGCAGGTTATGGACGATCGCGCCGCCCAGGGTTTCCTCGACTTTGTTAGGGGTGGTCACGATGCGCCTCCTTCCCGCTCCAGAACGGTGACGGTAACATAGGTGCCGGTGCCGGCGTGGCTGTGGATAGCCCCGCGGCGGGCGTCTTCGATCTGCAAGGCCGCGTCGCCGAAATGCTGGCCGACCGTGCCCTGCAACTGCCAGATGGCGAACACGCCCTGCATCAGGCCGGTGGCGCCCACGGGATGGCCGCAGGCGATGAGGCCGCCGCTGGGGTTGACCGGGCAGACCGGCGCGGCTGGCAGGTCAAGGCCGTAATCCAGTTGCGGCAGGAAAGCTTGCCCGCTGGCGGCAAAGGGGCCGCCCTCGCCATAGAGGCACAGCCCCAGGTCCTCGTAGGTCTGGATCTCACTGCTGGTGTAGGCGTCGTGCAGCTCGACGAAGTCCAGCTCGTGCAGCGGATCAGCGATGCCGGCCTGCTTATAGGCCATGTTGCCGGCCGTGCGGCCGGCTCGGAAGGAATGGACGCCGGGGTAGCGGGCGCCGTGCTCCCACAGGCGGCGGTAATAAGCCCGCGTTTCATCGCTGCCCCGCTCCTGCTCGGTGGCGTAGAGACGCATGAACGCGTCGTAGTCCGCGTGCGGCCGGTCGGCCATGCGCATGGCGTCCGTGCCGCGACCCACGCCGCTGACCCTGACCAGCGGCCGCGCGATCTGTGCGCCGGCTGCCTCCAGCCTCCTCAGCCCTTCCTCCGAACAGAGGATGCAGGCCGCCGCGCCGTCGGACATGACGCAGATGTCCAGCCGGGTCAGCGGCCAGGCCACCATCGGCGCGGCCCGCACGTCGGCGATAGTCAGCTTGTTGCGCTTCTGGGCGTAGGGGTTGTGCAGGGCGTTGTGGTGATTCTTGACCGAGACCGCAGCCAACTGTTCGACGGTGGTGCCGAACTCGTGCATGTGGCGGGTGACCATCATGGCGTAGTAGCCGCTGTAGAAGCCGCCCACCGGGTAGTCGAAGCTGACGTCCGAGGCCAGGGCGATGAACTCGTTGCCCTTCCAGGTCTCCACGTGGCTCATGGTCTCGAAGCCATAGGCCACGCAGATGTCCATGTGGCCGCTGGCCACGTTCTTCCAGGCCTCTTGGAAGCAGATGCCGCCGGTCGCGCCGCCGCCCTCGACGCGATGCGAGGGTTTGGGGCACAGCCCCAGGTAGTCCTGGACCATGATGGCGGCCATCAGTTGGCGGGCGAAGTGGTCGGAGAAGTAGGAGGCCACCGAGCCGTCCACCAGCTCGGTGAAGCGGGGGAAGTCCAGGCCGATGTCGTGGATGGCGTAGTCGTAGGCCTCCTTGACCACCGCCTGGAAGGTCTTGTCGGGCCGCGCCTTAGCGAACTTAGAGACGCCGCCCGAGATGGCATAGACTGGTCGCATCGTTGCGCACCTCCTCGTTGAGGGAACACCAGCAGGGCCGAAAACGCACGGATTGTTCCCATTGTAACACAGCATCCGCCCCCTGGCAACAGGCGATTCCCGTGTTTCCGTCACCCCGTCACCCTGTCACCCCGTCACCCTGTCACCTTGTCACCCTGTCACCTTGTCACCCTGTCACCTTATCACGCCCCCAGAATCAAAGCGGCGAGCCCTCACAGACTCGCCGCTGATGATGTCTGGTCGTGCACCCCTCGTCGAACTGAGACCACCGGCTTGCCAAACCAGCCAGCTCAGGCCAGGCTGCCCCGTGGCACCCACGGGGTACCGCTTATGGCTGCTACCTTCCGGTCCTGACCAGTTTCACAGGTCCGCGCCGCACAGGACCCAGCCTTCAACGCTACTTAGTTCAGCAGTCCCAGCAACCGTCGAGCCCTCGGAGTGGGAGTTCAGCCCCGCTATAGCGGATTGCGGGTACAGGGCACCGCTAGCGCCCCGCCTAGCACGACCAAGGACATTGTACACCAGATGGGGATGGGTGGCAAACTGTGTGGGTGGGTGACTACCTGCCCCCCTGTCAAGAATCAAAAAGCCGGCGTCAACAACGCCGACTCTCTGACCAAAGGCGGAGAGGGAGGGATTTGAACCCTCGATCCCCGGAGGGATACGCGCTCTCCAGGCGCGCGCACTAGACCGGACTATGCGACCTCTCCACGAACCGCAGCATTATACCACCCGGCGCCCAGCCGGTCAAAACATGACTGGGCGGCGATAACAAGCCTGCGCGCAGCGGCTCGCAGGGCAGGCCAAGTGTGCATTGTAGCACAATCCACCGCATTGTTCGCGCACAATCCGGCGGATTGTGTTACAATGCCGCCAGTATGACCTAGATCATGGCGCCGGCGCGTGAAATCGGTTATACTGGCTGGGACGCGTCGTGTTACGCGGCTCTCGGCCGGAGAATCGTAAGGCCCTGCCAGCAGCAGGGCCTTGGATGACTGTGGCGGAGAGGGAGGGATTCGAACCCTCGAGGGTGATTAGCCCTACGCGTTTTCGAGACGCGCGCACTAGACCGAACTATGCGACCTCTCCGTAAATCAGACTTCGGAAGTCGCCGCAGACTGTGCGCTTGGGAAACCTACCGCTACGGCGACTTCCGAAGTCTGCGACGCACGCCGAGATTATAACACAGCGCCCGTTTTCGGGCAAAGAAAGCGACCACGATTGCTTATGAACCACAACCCTACAGAGCTGACTGAGCTGCGCGACATGCGGGCGCGGGCCATGGCCGCAGGCGGCCAGGAGCGCGTCGACGCTCAACACGCCAAGGGCAAGCTGACGGCGCGCGAGCGGCTGGCTGCCCTGCTGGACGAGGGCACCTTTCAGGAGATCGGCGCGCTGGCCACCCACAACATCAGCGACTTTGGCATGGCCGACAAGAAGTACCCTGGCGATGGCCTGGTGGCCGGCTTCGGCAAGATTCGCGGCCGCAAGGTGGCGATCTACGCTCAGGACTTCACCGTGTTGGGCGGCTCTTTCTCACAGGTGCAGTCCCACAAGATCTGCCGCATCATGGATGTGGCGCTGGACAGCGGCATCCCCATCATAGCCTTGATCGATTCGGGCGGCGCGCGCATCCAGGAGGGAGTGCGCAGCCTGGCGGCCTACGGCGAACTGTTCACCCGAAACGTGCTGGCCTCCGGCGTGGTGCCGCAGATCGCCATCATCCTTGGCCCCAGCGCAGGCGGCGCAGTCTACTCCCCGGCCTTGATGGACTTCGTGATCATGGTACGCCAGATCAGCCACATGTTCATCACCGGCCCCGATGTGATCAAGACCGTCACCGGCGAGGACGTCACCTTCCGCGACCTGGGCGGCACGCTGGTACACAACGCCAAGAGCGGCGTGGCGCATCTGCTGGCCGACAGCGAACAGCAGGCTTTCTTGCAGGTCAAGCAACTGCTTAGCTATCTGCCCCCCAACAACGCAGAGGACCCGCGCCGCGTCGAACCCTACGATGACCCGCTGCGCATGGACGATGCGCTGAACTACGTCGTGCCCAGCGCCGACACTGAGCCTTACGACATGCGCGCTGTCATCGACCGCATCGTAGACCGCGACAGCTTCTTCGAAGTCCAGCCCTACTATGCCCGCAACGCCATCACCGGCTTATGAACCTTAAGAATTTATTTCGGTAATTGCGATTCTTGTGGCATAATGCCCTATGGAGGTGGCTGTTATGCCCAAACGTCGCTATGTTGACCTGAAACCTGCCACTGTGCAGGAGT